>JANMQK010000032.1:0-17724 GCA_031370485.1 Acidobacteriota bacterium
ATCGGGATCGAGGACAAGATTCTCCGCAAGCCCGCGGTGCTGACCGACGAGGAATTCACCATCATGAAGCAGCACCCCGTGAAGGGCGCGCAGATGCTGTCGAAGATCAAGGCGATGGCGGACATCATCCCCGGGATCCGCTTCCACCACGAGCGCTGGGACGGCACCGGGTATCCGATGCGCCTGCGCGGCGAGCAGATCCCGGTCGCGGCACGCATCGTGGCGGTCGCGGACGCCTTCGACGCCATGACCACGCACCGTCCCTACCAGAAGGCCATGCCCTTCGACAAGGCGATCGCCCGGCTGTTCGAGCTGAGCGACAAGGTCTACGACCGGCGGGTGGTGGCGGCCTTCGCGGCGACCCTGGAAGAGGGAACTGTGAAAGAGCCGCAGGCCGTCGCGGTCGAAGAGCAGTGATCCCGGAGTACCGCGCCGTCCTGTTTGACCTCGACGGGACGCTGACCCCGGTGCGCAGCGTCTGGCGGCACCTTCACGAGGCGCTCGGACTCTGGGATCGCGATGCCCGCAGGCACCAGGACGCGTTCGAAGCGGGCGCTATCGGCTACGGGGAGTTCTGCGCGAGGGACGCGGCCCACTGGAAGGGGATGCTGGAATCGAGGCTTCGGGCGATCACCGACGCGATCCCGTACCGTCCCGGTGCCCTGGAGTGCGCCTCGATCCTGCGGCGTGGGGGGTTACTTGTCGGTGTGGTCTCGACCGGGCTGACCCTCCTGGCCGAGAGGGTGAAGGCGGAGCTCGGGCTCGCCTATACAATCGCCAACCGCCTGGTCGCGCGGCACGGAGTTCTCACGGGAGAGGTGAAGGTGAACGTCGAGCACGCCCGCAAGGGGGAGGCGGTGGACCTGTTCTGTTCACAATTCGGCGTGCGGCCCGGAGAAGTGATCTCCGTGGGGGACAGCGCCGGCGACATCTCGATGTTCGCGCGCTCGGGGTTCTCGGTGGCCTTCAACCCCGACGAGCCGGCCACCGCCCGCGCGGCTTCCATGGTGCACGAGGGTGAGTCCCTTCTCCCTCTGTTGATGCGGCTGCCGCTGCCGCTCGTGGAGCCGCACTGAGCCCGCCACGCGGCGCACGCGCCACGGGGAGCCGGGCGCCATCGAAATGACTGGGAAACGACAGGCCGCCTTCGCGGGATGGGCGGCCGGCGGGGCCGGCAGGCGGCCGGTGACGCGGGGACACTCGCAGGAAAGGAGGGGACGATGAGCGATCCGGATCAGCCCGTGCTCGACAAGCGGGCGGTGAAGTGGGCCCTCAAGGAGGCCCTGGACGAGATCCTGGGGCTCGGTGATGCTAGGCTGGCGGGGCGCTTCGAGGGTGGAAGCCTGGTCCTGAGGCCCGCGAAGAGCGACACCCAGGAAAAGGCCATCCCGATCGAGGTGTTCTTCCATAAAATCACGATGGTCCGCGACCGGCTCCGGGTCCTCGAGCAGAGAATCAACGGCCATCCCAAGCTGGGCGCGGCGGACAAGGTCGAGCTGCAGCAGTACGTCACGCGGGCCTCGGGATCCCTGACCTCGTTCAACGTGCTGTTCAAGGACAAGGACGACTGGTTCATGGGCGCCCGCGAAGGAACGCGGGGAGCCGGCACCGACTGAACGGCCGGAGAGGAGGCCCCCCGTGCACCCGACGCGGCGCCAGAAGGAAATCCTCGACGCCATCAAGGATCTGATGGCGGAGACCGGCCGGGCGCCCACGCTTGCCGAGATCGCCCGGCGCTGCCGCCTGGCGTCCGTCTCGACGGTCCACGCGCACCTCGGCCTCCTGCAGGAGCGCGGTTTCGTGCGGCGCCGGAAAAGCCTGCGGCGGGGCATCGAGCTGCGCCCCCTCGCGCTGACCACGGGCGCGGTGGAAGTCCCGCTTCTCGGCACGATCGCCGCGGGACAACCGATCGAGGCGGTTCCCGAGAGCACGGGCGTGGTGATACCCCGCGATCTCGCCGGGCGGGGCCGGACCTACGTGCTGCGGGTGCGCGGCGATTCGATGCGCGACGAGCAGATCCGCGACGGCGACTACATCGTCGTCGAGGAACGCTCCACGGCGCGCGACGGCGAGGTTGTCGTGGCGCTCATCGAGGGCCGCGAGGCCACGCTCAAGACGCTGCGCCGCGAGTCCGGGCGGATCCGCCTGCAGCCGGCCAATCCCGCCGTGGCGCCGATCGTTGTGCGCCCGGACGATCTCGCCATCCAGGGTGTCGTCATCGGGCTGATCCGCCGCTACGCGTGAGTGAGCCCGCCCAAGGGGCGCTTTTCTTGACCTCCCTCCATCGGCGTGCTAGCCTTCACGTCCTTTCGGTTCGTACTCTATCCGGCTCCGACGTTTCCATGATCAAGGAGGTCAATCGATGAAACGATGGTTTGGACTGTCCCTGCTGATCGGCGTCCTGCTTACAGGCTCGATGAGCCCGGCGCTCGCGCAGACGAAGACGAAGCCTTCCGGCACATCCGGGATCGGGTGGAATGGGTGGGGGGTGCAGGTGGGCCTGAGCAGCTCACCGGATCAGTTCTTCGGTGGCGTGCACTTCAACCTGGGGGAGTTCGCCAGGAACGTCCGCTTCCGGCCGACCCTCGACCTGGGTGTCGGCGACCACGTGACGCTGATCCAGGCGCTCGCGGAGGCGCACTACGTCTTCCCGAAGGTGCAGGTATGGAAGCCTTACGTGGGAGGCGGAGCGGGTCTTGCCTACGCCGATTTCAATTCCGGTGCCGG
Source organism: Acidobacteriota bacterium (assembly GCA_031370485.1). Lineage (GTDB taxonomy): Bacteria > Acidobacteriota > Polarisedimenticolia > Gp22-AA2 > Gp22-AA2 > JANMQK01. Next base: position 2,728 of record JANMQK010000032.1, read on the forward strand.
TCGCCGGTCGGGCGATACCGTGACCAAGTTCTCGCTCGCCGCGGTGGGCGGTGTCGAGACGCGGCTGAAGTCGGCCTCCACGTTCTACTTCGAGGGGAAGGTCGGGCTCGGCGACGCGGACCCCGATTTCAAGCTCGGGGTGGGGTGGACCTGGAAGTAGGGGCGCCGCTCCGACCATTGCGATGAGCCTCTGGGCGCGCATCCTGGCAGGAAGCCTCGATGGGGTGATTGGCCTTCTCGACACGCTCGGAGCGCGCGGCACGAAGTGGGAGTGGAAGAAGAGGGCCTGGAGACAGTCTCTCGAAGCGCGTCTTGCATCGTGGGAGAACCTCGAGCGGGGCGTGCGGGTCCGGATGAGGATGTGCCGCGCCTGCCGCACCCTGGTCGAGGGCAGGACCCGCCGCTGCCCCGCCTGCGGCGTCTCGATGTGGGGCATTCCCGGGGGAGGATTGGGGCGCCTGCTGCGCCTCGCGGTGCCGGCGGTCGGCTCGTTGAGTGTCGTCCTGATCACGGTGAACGTGATCATGAGCCTCCTCGAGATGGCGGTCGCCGCCGGCGCCTCGCGGGGCGGGCCGACGGGCCTGCTGATGTCCATGCCCAGGGAGGTGCTCTACCTTCTGGGCGCGAAATCGGCGCCGGCCATCTGGAACGGCGAGGTCTGGCGGCTCATCACCGCCAACTACCTGCACGGCGGCCTGATCCACCTCGCCTTCAACGGCTATGCCCTGATCAACCTCGGGCCGCTCGTCGAGGAATCGTTCGGCTGGCGGAAGTTCTTCCTGATCTACACGACGACCGGTGTCATGGGCTTTGTCGTGAGCAGCCTTGTGCGACCGGGGTCGCTCAGCATCGGGGCGTCCGCGGCGCTCTTCGGCCTGCTCGCCTTCGCGGTCGTGTTCGGGCGTTTCCGCGCCGGCCCCGCTGGACGCGCCCTGGCCCAGCATCTTCTCCGCTGGCTCATGTTCGGGCTCATCATGTTCCTCATCCCCGGCATCGACAACGCGGCCCATCTCGGGGGCGCGGCGTGCGGGGCCCTTCTCGGCCTCGTCGTCGATCCGGGAGAGCCGCGAACGCCCGCCGGGAACGGCTGGCTGTGGGTGATGACGGGACTCGCGATCGCCGCCACGATCGGCTCTTTTGCGGCGATGGCCCTGTCGTACAGGGCCAACCTCGCGGCCCTCTCGGGGGGGGCATGAGGCGTCGGCCCGCCTCCGTCGCCGGGGATCGGCAGGGCCGGGGCGTCTAGTCCCGGACCGGACGCGCCCGGTGAACCCCGCGCTGCGGCGTCCGCGCGAGCGCGGCGTCCTCGAGATCCTCGATCGTCTTCGGCCAGTCATCGTGCAGCAGGCGCGACAGCGCCCGGTCGGCGAGGATCCTGCCCCGCGTCTGGCAGCGCGGGCAGTAATTGCACTCGTTCGCAGCGTAGACGATGCGCTGCACGGGGGAGGCGCAGACCGGGCAGGGCTTGCCGAAGCGGCCATGGACCGCCATCTCCGGGCGGAAGGCGGTGACCTTCGCCGGGAAGCCTTCCCCGCACTCGCGGTGCAGCCGCTCCGTCCATTCCGCGAGAACCGTGCGCGCCGCCGAGCGGAGACAATCGGCCTGCGCGTCGGTCAGGCGCCGCGTCAGGTGAAGCGGGGAGAGGCGGGCGCGATGGAGGATCTCGTCGGAGTACGCGTTCCCGATGCCGCTGAAGAGCCGCGGATCGGTGAGGGCACGCTTCAGGGTATGGTTCTCGCGCCGGAGCGCCGCGCGGAAGGCGGTGGGGCCGGACTCCTTCACCTCGATCCCCCCGCGGTCGAACGCGGCCAGCGCGGCCGCCCCGCGCACGAGATGAAGCGCGGCCCGCTTCCGGCTCGCCGCCTCGGTCAGCACCAGGGTCCCCGTCGTGAAATCGAACGCCGCGAGCCCGCTCCGGCCGGGCGGCGCCGCTCCTCGCGGTTTCCAGTGGAGCCGTCCGGCGATCATGAGATGAAGGACGAGGTGGAGATCGCCGGAGAGCCCAATGGCGATCCGTTTCCCGATACGGGAGACGCCGGCCACGTCCCTGCCTTCCGCCTCGCGAAGGGGGGGCTCGGTGGTGCGCAGGAGAAAGGGGCTCCTGAGCCGGACGGCAACAAGCCGTGCGCCGCCGACGCGCGCGCGCAGCGCGTCGACATAGACCGTCACGTCGGGAAGTTCCGGCATCGCGGGCCGCGAGGATTTCCGGGAGGATGGTGCCGCGGGACGGAATTGAACCGCCGACGCAGGGATTTTCAGTCCCTCGCTCTACCGACTGAGCTACCGCGGCATCTCGTAAGGAGCATCCCGGAGCGGCGCATGGTAGCAACGCGCCTCGCGGGCTGTCAAGGTGAAGAGGGGCGGGGCTTTCCCGGCGGACGGGCTCCCCCGCCCGCGGTCGCGAACTCCGGGGCTACGTCCGGGCGGCCGGGGCGTGACCGCGCGCGCGCCCCCCGTCCCGGCCTGTTCCTTCCTTGGCGCCGGCGGGAGCCGTTCTGGGGAGGGCCTTCGCCGGCCCCTCTCCGGGAGGCGCATCGGATGCTGACGGATCCTTCAGGCCCTCGGCCTTGGCGGCGGCGGGGGCCCCTTTCGGGTCCTTGGTCAGCCCCAGCAGGCGGCGGAGCTTGACCTCGAGCTCGGACAGGATGTCGAGGTTCTGCTCGAGGAACTGGCGCACGTTTTCCCGTCCCTGGCCGAGGCGGGTCTCGCCGTAGGAGAACCAGGCGCCGCTCTTTTCGATCAGCGAGTGGGTAATCGCCAGGTCGAGCAGGTCGCCGATGCGCGAGATGCCGGTCCCGTAGAGAATGTCGAACTCCGCGATCTTGAAGGGCGGGGCGAGCTTGTTCTTCACCACCTTGACCCGGGTCCGGCTGCCGATGTCCTTGTCGCCGTCCTTGATCTGCCCGATGCGCCGGATGTCTATCCGGACCGTGGTGTAGAACTTCAGGGCGCGTCCGCCGGTCGTGGTCTCCGGGTTCCCGAACATGACACCGATTTTCTCGCGGATCTGGTTGATGAAAATGAGGCAGGTGCCGGAGCGGGCAACCACCGCGGTCAGCTTCCGGAGCGCCTGGGACATGAGCCGGGCCTGCAGCCCGACGTGCGAGTCTCCCATCTCCCCCTCGAGCTCGGCCCGGGGGACGAGCGCGGCGACCGAGTCGATGACCAGGACGTCGAGGGCGCCCGAGCGGATCAGGACCTCGGTGATCTCGAGGGCCTGCTCCCCCGAATCAGGCTGGGAGACGAGCAGGTTGTCGACATCGACATGAAGCTTGCGCGCGTACTCGGCATCGAGCGCGTGCTCGGCGTCGACGAAGGCGGCCAGGCCGCCCTGGCGCTGTGCCTCCGCGACGATGTGGAGGGCGAGGGTCGTCTTCCCCGAGGATTCGGGCCCGTAGATCTCCATCACGCGGCCGCGCGGCACCCCGCCGACCCCGAGCGCCGCGTCGATCGACATCGAGGTCGTCGAAATCACCGGGATTTCGTGCTGGAAGTCCTTGGACCCCAGCTTCATGATGGAGCCTTTGCCGTACTGCTTCTCGATCTGGGCCAGGGCCAAGTCGATGGCCCGGGACCTGTCCTTCAAGTCCTGCGGCATCTCAGGGATCCCCTCTGTGGAACCGGATTTTGGCACCAACGGCGTGAGCGACGGCATCTTAGGATAATCCTCCTGGGCTGTCAACGCGGACGCGGAGCCGTACCAGACGCAAGGAGCGGACCAGGCCCGGAAAAGGCCGCCGGCGGGGGGGAATCGGGGGGGGGCGCGTCCGTCCCCGAACCGCCCGGACGGTCGCGGCACGCGCCCCGGACGCCGGGAAAGGCGATTTCAGGGGCCTGTTTTCTTGACACTCCTCCGATCGGCCGATATATTCACCCCGCGCCCGCGTTTCGAGAGGCGCTGTAACCATATTGAATGAGACGAGTTGAATGAGACGAGAAACGCAGGTACACCGGCCTTTTGATCGCAGGGCGCGCAGGGTGGCAGGTCTACTGGCCGCCGCCGCAGCCCTGAGCCTTTCCTGCGCCGGCACGGGCCGGCAGCCGCTCGACACGAACCCCGAAACCCCGCGAAGCGATGGAAAGGCACAGGCCTCCCCCGGGACGAAGCACGAAGCGGATTCCGGCCGGCCGGAGATCTTGGCGGTTGGTGCGTCCGGAGGGCTCACGCCCTCCGCCTCCCGCGAGACGACCCCCGACCGCACCCGCAGGGAAGATCCGCCCGACCGTATCGTCCAGGTGCGCGAACAGATGGAGGAGGCCTACCAGGAGGGGCTCGAGGACTACCAGTCGGGGCGATTCGACGAAGCCAAGGACCATTTCGACCAGGCCGTCGATACCGTCCTCGGGAGCGGCCTCGACCTGTCGGGGCAGCCTGCCCTGAAGAAGGCTTTCGACGAGATGGTGCGGAACATCGCCGACATGGACGCCGACCTCTACAGCCGGGAAAGCGATGCGCAGGGAAAGGACAGCGGCTCGCCGCTCGACGAGCTCAAGGACATCACCACCTACCTGTCGCCCGAAGAGGCCGAGCGCGAGCGCCAGAAGATCCAGCGGCTGGCCGGGCAGGTCTCCTACGACGTGCCGATCGTGCTTAACCCGGCCGTGCTGTCCATGGTCGAGGCCTTCCAGACGCGGATCCGCAAGGAATTCGAGGCCGGGCTGAAGCGCTCGGGCGCCTACCTGCCGTTCATCAAGAAGATCTTCCGCGAGGCGGGCCTGCCGGAGGACCTTGCGTACATGGCGCACCAGGAGTCGGCGTTCAAGAACAACGCCTACTCGAGGGCCCGCGCCAAGGGCATGTGGCAGTTCATGTCGTTCACGGGACGCAAGTACGGCCTCAGGCGGGACACCTGGGTCGACGAGCGCAGCGATTTCGAGAAGGCGACCCGATCGGCGGTAGCGTACCTCAAGGACCTCTACGAGCGGTACGGTGACTGGCACCTCGCGATGGCCGCCTACAATGCCGGCGAGGGCAAGATCGACCGGGCCATCCGGCACTCGGGGAAGAAGGACTACTGGCACCTGACCAGAACCCGGACCATCCGGAGCGAGACCAAGTACTACGTTCCCGCGATCCTCGCGTCGATCCTGATCGACAAGTCTCCTCAGGACTACGGCTTCGACGTCGACATCGACTCCCCGCTCAAGTGGGAGACGATCGAGCTGGACAAGCCGACCGACCTCCAGGTGATCGCGGAAGGAACGGGCGTCTCGCTCGAGGAGATCCGGGCGCTGAATCCCGAGCTGAGGGGGCTCATCACGCCCCCGAACGTCCAGACCTACACGGCGAGGATCCCGAAAGGGACCCGGGACGACCTTGTGACCAGGCTGGAGTCGGTGCCCGAGGACAAGCGGGCGACCTGGACCGTCCATGAGACGAGGCCGGGGGAGACCTTCTCCACGATCGCGCACAGGTACAAGGTTTCCGTGCGCGCCCTGCTGGAGGCCAACCCCCGCTACGCCGGCACCCGCCTGCGTCGAGACACCGCGCTGAACGTCCCGCTCTCCGGGGCGACTCCCGGAATCGTCACCGCGAGCGCCCGCGAGGACCGGCCGACCTACGAGGCGGGCGAGCGCATCGTCCACCGGGTGCGCCGGGGCGAGAACCTGCAGGCCATCTCGGGTAAGTACCGCACGACCGTCGCTAACCTGAAGCGCTGGAACAACCTCAACGGTTCCATCATCCGGTCGGGACAGAGGGTCGTGGTCTACTACGGCGAGAAGGGGGACGGGCCGCAGCCCGACTTCGAGCCGGACAAGACCCCGGTCTCGGTCGCCGACGGCAGGCTCTCGTACAAGGTCCAGCGGGGAGACACGCTGAACTCCGTCGCCCGCAAGTTCAGCGCCGCGCTGGAGGACCTGTGCCGCTGGAACAACCTGACGACCGGGAGCGTGATCCGCCCCGGGGATCGCATCATGGTCGGTGACGCGCCGCCCGCGGACGGCATGCAGCGCGGCGGGGCGCTAAGGGACTCGGTCCGGCAGAAGAGGATCAAGCACCGCGTGCGCCGCGGCGAGACCCTGACTCGAATCGCGCAGCGCTACGAAGTGAGCGTGAACCAGGTGATTACCTGGAACAGTCTCGACGATTCATCGACCATCCATCCCGGACAGATCCTGACGATCGTATCCCGGTAGCCGCGAGGCGGCTCCCGCCGGTTTCCGCCGTCCCCGCAGGACTCCGCTGGCACCGTAAAGGGGGCTCTGCTACCATCGGACTCCCATGCTTCGGCCACCGCCCCGTGCGCTTCGCCTCGCCCTTTCCGGCTGCCTCCTGGCGTGGGCCGCGGGCTGCTCCGGAGGCTCTCCCGAGGGGCCGGCCCCCGAGGCGCGGCCCGAGTCGCTGCAGACGATCCTGACCCACGCCGAGAGCGCCTACCGCGACGGCGATTACGTCGAAGCCCAGGGCGCCTTCGAGCAGGCGCTGAAGATCGGACCGGATGACCCCCGTTCCGTCGCGGCCCTCGGGACCTGCTATCTCAAGAACCGCCAGATCCGGAAGGCCCAGGAAATGCTCGAGGCGCACCTCGCCCGGCTTCCCGGGAACACGGCCGCCCGCCTGGTCCTGGCGCGCGTGCTGATTCGCCAGGGCGAGCTGGTCCCGGCGGCGGCGTCGTTGCGCACCGCGCTGGCGGCCGACCCCGACAACCTCCTCGCCAACTACAACCTGGGGTTCATCGCCTACCGGCTGCGCGGCTACGAGGAGGCGCTGCAGCGCCTCAACAGGACCATCGAGCTGCGGCCCGATCACCCTGAGGCCCATTACACCCTGGGTCTCACTTACCTCGCGCTGGGGAGAAACGACGAGGCCATCAAGGCGCTCGAAAAGGCGGTGGCGATCGACCCGCGGCACGTGGGGGCCAGGTTCAACCTGGCGAACGCCTACGCCCGGGCGGGACGGACGCGCGACGCCGCCGAGCAGCAGAAAGCCTTCGCGGATCTCAGCGGGCGGAGCAAGGCGGCCGCCGAGAAGGAGGCGCAGATCAAGACGCGCAGCGTCAAGGCGGTGCAGTTCCTCCTGGAGCTGAAGTACCCCGAGGCCCTGGGGGAGTACCAGGCCCTGGCGGCCCAGTACCCCGATCACGCCCCGCTCTACAACGAGGTCGGCCGGCTGCAGATGCGGCTGGGGCAGCGGCAGGAGGCGCTCGCGTCGCTGCGCAAGGCGGTCGAGCTCGACCCCAGACTCAGCGAACCTCACTACCTTCTCGCGAGCCTGTACCGGGAGATGGGGGACGGGACGTCCGCGGACCGTGAGCTCGCCATCTTCGCCACTCTCGAGACGATCCCCGAAGGGAAGTCGGGCTACTGATGGGGCGGAGGGGAGGGCCCGGACGGTCCACGGCCGCGCTGCTCGGCGGGGCGGCTCTTGTCGCCGCCGTGCTCGCGGGCGCCGGTCTCTCGGGAGGCCCCGGCGCTCGCGCCGCAGCCGGGGGACCGCCCGCCGCCGGGGTGCGCTTCACCGACGTCACGGCGGAGGCCGGCATCGACTTCCGGCACAGCCATGGGGGAACGGGGCGCAAGTACTACCTCGAGACCGTGCCCCCCGGGGCCTGCTGGCTCGATTTTGACGGCGACGGCTGGCAGGACCTCGACCTCGTCCAGAGCGGGCCCCGGCCGGGTGCCCCGCGACCGCCGGTCCAATGGAGCGCGCGGCACTACCGCAACCAGGGGAACGGCACCTTCACCGACGTGACCGCGAAGGCCGGAGTCGGGAACGCGGCCGGCTACGGGAACGGCTGCGCGGCGGGGGACTACGACAACGATGGCGACGAGGACCTGTACGTGACGAATTTCGGACCGTCCGTCCTGTACCGCAACAATGGGGACGGGACATTCACCGACGTCACCGCGTCGGCCGGCGTTGTGAACGGCCTGTACGCGGCCAGCGCCGCGTGGGCCGACTACGACAACGACGGCCGGCTCGACCTGTTCGTCGCCAACTACGTGGACTTCACGATGGACGACCAGAAATACTGCGGCGACATCCGTGTAAAGCGCCGATCCTACTGCCACCCCGACGCCTATGGCGGGCTCCCGGACGCCCTGTACCACAACGAGGGGGGCGGCCGGTTCAAGGAGGTCTCCAGGGCCGCCGGCATTTGGGACCCGAACGGCAAGGGGCTGGGGGCGGTCTGGTTCGACTTCGATGCGGACGGGGACGTGGATCTCTACGTCGCGAATGACGCGACCCCCAACACCCTCTACCGCAACGACGGCAACGGAAGGTTCACCGACCTGACGTTCGTTTCAGGCACCTGCTGCAACGAGGACGGGAAACCGGAGTCCGGCATGGGGGTGGATGCCGGGGACGCCGACGGCGACGGCTGGGTTGATCTGTTCGTCACCAACCTGAGTAACGAGACCAACGAGCTCTATCACAACATGGGCGGCAAGGGGCTCTTCACCGTGGACACCTTTCCCGCGGGCCTGGGTGAGATCAGCCTCCTGATGACCGGGTGGGGAACCGATCTGTTCGACTATGACAACGACGGCGATCTCGACATCGTCGTGACCAACGGGCACCCGATGGACGACATCGGGGAGGTCAGCGACATTCTCACCTACGCCCAGCGCCCGTTCCTGTTCGAGAACCAGGGAAGCGGGACCTTCCGCGAGATCGGCCGGGAGATGGGGGGCTATTTCGCCGGGAGTCACGTCGGGCGGGGCCTGGCCACCGCGGACTACGACAACGACGGCGACCGCGACATCGTGTTCGCCCCCAGCAACGACCGGACGACCCTCCTGCGCAACGACGGCGGAAGCGTGGCGGGACACTGGGTCACACTGCGCCTGGTCGGCGTGACGTCGAACCGCGACGCGATCGGGGCCCGTGTCGTGATCACGGCGGGCGGGAAGCGCCAGGTCGGAGAGGTGCGCAGCTCCAGCTCCTACCTGTCCCAGAACGACATGCGGCTGCACTTCGGGCTGGGTCAGGCCGAGCGGGTGGACAGCATCGAAATCCGCTGGCCGCGCAAGACCCGGTCGATCGAGAAAATCGGACCCGAGCCGGCCGATCGGTTCCTCACCGTCCGCGAGGGGGAAGGAGTCGTCGCCCGCTCGGTGGCCGGCGCCCCCGACAAGCCCCCGGCCCCGCCCCCGCCGGCGCGACGCTAGGTCAGCGCCGCCACCGAGTCGAGCACGAAATCGGGCCGGGCGGCGTCCCCCGGCAACCCCTTCCCGAGAGCGTTCCCCGTGCGCACCAGGGCCGTGCGGCAGCCGGCGGCCGCCCCTCCCGCGACGTCGGCCGCGGGGTCGTCTCCGACGACGAGCACGTCGGCCGCCCGCAACCCGAGGTCGGCGAGGGCCAGGCGGAAAAAATCGATCGACGGCTTGCCCATCAGGAGCGCGCGGCCGCCGGTCGCATACTCGAGGGCGGCCACATAGGCGCCCACGTCCAGCACCCACCCCGCCTCCCCCGCGTGCCAGGATCCGCCCCGGTGCAGGGCCAGGAGCCCGGCGCCCCGGCGCAGGCAGCGGAACGCCGCGTTCATCCGCTCGTAGGTGAATCCCGGGCCGAGGTCCCCGACGACGACCCAGGCGGGATCCTCCTCGTCCGGTTCGACACCGGAGAGATCGGCCGCCGCGTCCTCGGTGACCAGGAGCGCCGCCCGTGTCCTCCCGGAGTCGAGGATGTGACGGCGGGCCAGGACGGCGGGGGTCAGGATCTCGCCGGCTTCGACCCGGAACCCTGCCGCTTTGAGCACGACGGCGATGGCATTACAGCTCCGGCGGCTGGTGTTGGTGGCGAGGCGGAAGGGGAGCCCCTCGCCTCGCAGTCGATCGAGGGCGGCGGCGGCGCCCGGGATCGCGCGGTCGCCGTCGAGGAGGGTGCCGTCGATGTCGAGGATGACCCCGCGGATTCCCTTGAGAACACCGCCTTTCGCCTTCATGCGAGGATCTCCCTGACGAAACGGCGGGTGCGCTCCATGCACGGTGTGTCGAGAACCTGCGTGGCCGTCCCCGCCTCGATGATGCGCCCCTCGTCGAGGAACAGCACCCGGTCCGCGGCGCGGCGTGCAAACCCGATCTCGTGCGTCACCGTCAGGAGCGTGATGCCGTCGCGGCGAAGGTCCTCGAGCGCCGCCAAAACCTCGCTTTTGAGCTCGGGGTCGAGAGCGCTCGTGATCTCGTCGCAGAGAAGCGCCCCGGGAGACATGGCGAGTGCCCTGGCGATCGCCACCCGCTGTTTCTGCCCCCCCGAGAGCTGGCGGGGATGGAGGTCGGCGTGCTCCGCCAGGCCGACCCGCTCGAGAAGGTGGCGTCCCTCCTCCAGGGCGGCCCCGCGGGACCGGCGCAGGACCCGCATCGGCGCTTCCGCCACGTTCTCCAGGGCCGTCAGGTGGGGAAAGAGCTGGAAGTCCTGGAAGATCATCCCGACCATGCGGCGTATCTGGAATGCGGCTTCGGCGTTGGCGTTTTTCATGGGGCCCGGCAGCAACCGGTGAGGTCCGACCATCACTGTCCCTTCATCGAAGCCGGTCAGCCCGTTGATGCATCTGAGGAGAGTTGATTTCCCCCCGCCGCTCGGCCCGATGAGGGCCACGGTTTCTCCCGGCTCGACGGCGATATCGATCCCGTCCAGCACCTTGCGCTCTCCAAACCTCTTGCGCAGCCCCTGGAGGACGATCCGCATCAGGCCCCCCGCCCCCAGCGGATCTCGAGGCGCCGCGACAGCGCTCCGAGAGGCACCGACATCATGAGGTAGAGCGCCGCGGTGAGGAGGCCGATCTCGAGGTACTTCAGGCTCGATTTCGAGAGGATCTCGTATTCCTTGGTCAGCTCCACGACCGCGATCAGGCTGACGATGCTGGTGTCCTTGAACAGCGCGACGAAGTCGTTGGTCATCGGGGGCAGGATGGTGCGGATGGCCTGCGGCAGGATGATCCGCCGGAAGGTCACGGCGCCGGTCATGCCGAGGGACGCGGCCGCCTCCCACTGGCCCGCCGGGATGCTGCTGATGCCGGCGCGGTAGATCTCGGCTTCATAAGCGCCGTAGTTCAGCCCCAGCCCCAGGATCGCGGCCTGCATCGGCCCGAGTCGCAGGATGGCAAGCCAGGGAGCGCCTCCCGCGAGATCGGCGAGGCCGTAGTAGAGGAAGTAGAGAATGAGAAGGACCGGGATGCCGCGGAAGAATTCCACGTAGCCGACCGCCAGCCAGCGCAGGGGCGCCGTGCCGTACAGGCGCATCAGGGCGATTGGCAGCCCGATGAGCACGGCCAAAGCCATGCTCGCCAGGGAGAGCGTGACGGTTACGCCGGCGCCGCGCAGGAGCATCGGCCCGTAATGAAGCGGGGTCCACTTGAGGCGCGACTCGGCCAGGACGTCGTCGGACGAGGCGGAGAGAAGCGTTTCCTGGTCGTCGTTCCAGAGGTGCCACTTCTCGTAGATGCGGCGAAGCGTGCCGTCGCGCAGGAGCGTGTCGAGCGCCGCGTCGGTGCGCGCGGCGAGGGGGGCGTTGTCCGGACGGAACGCGATCGCGTAGTAGCCGCGATCGAAGGGAGGCCCGGCGAACGCGAGCGCCGGGTTGGGACGCGCGTAGGCGTCGGCGATCGGGAGGTCCAGCAGGACCGCGTCCAGCCGCCCGAGGCCCAGGTCCTGGTACGGCTCGACGACACCGTCGTAGATCCTCGTGAGGACCCCTTCGCGGCGCAGGAGCCGCTCGGCCGCGGTGTCCTCGAGGGTGCCGACGAGACACCCCGCATCCCGGCACGCCTGCAGGTCGTGGAAGCGGGTCTCGTTCGAGCGCGTGACGAGCTGCAGGCGGAAGACGTAGTACGGGCGGCTGAACCGCACCCTGTCCCTGCGGTCCGGCGTGACCTCGATGCCGTTCATGGCGAAATCGAAGTCGCCCCGCTGGAGGCCCGGGATCAGGCTCTTGAAGTCGTACTGGCGGAACAGGACGGGGCGGCCGAGCGCTTCGGCCAGGGCCGCGGCGAGATCGACCTCAAACCCGATGTTGCGCCCGGGGTCGTCCGGGTCCTTGAAGATGTAGGGGGCGCCCCCCTCGGCGTCGGACGCCCAGAGAATCGGCGGCCCTGCGTCCGAGGCGGCGGCGCCCGTCGACAGCGCCGCCGCCAGGACGAAGGCTGCGGCCGCGGAACCGGGCGACATCGAGGCGGACACGGAATCGTCTAGGTAGCGGCTCGGAGGGCCTCGACCGGCTCCATCCGGGCCGCTTTCAACGCGGGGTAGACGCCGTACAGGACACCCAGGACCAGCGCAATCATGAGGGCCACGATGAGGCCCACGGGGTGGATCGGCAGGCCCCCGGCGAAGAAACTCCCGGCGAGCTTGGTGATAAGGACACCGGCCACGACCCCCATGAGCCCGCCGATGAAGGACAGGATCGCCGACTCGACCAGGAACTGCGCGAAGATCTGGCGGTCGGTGGCGCCGACCGCCTTCCTCAGGCCAATCTCGTACAGCCGCTCGCCGATCGAGATGAGCATGACCGAGAGGAGGCCGATTCCCCCGACCAGGAGGGAGATCCCGGCGATCGTCCCCAGGACGATCCGCCAGTTCCTGAGAATCGTCGTGATGCCCTTGCGGACGCGCAGGATCTCCTCCGCGATGTTGTTGATGCGGAAGTCCTCGGCCCCGCGGTGGGCGATTGTCAGCGCGGCGATCGTCTCCGCCTTGAGATCACCGAGATTTTCGGGATCGGAGGTCTTGACCGCCAGGAAGGCGAGCGGCGTCTGCGTGCCGACGTAGAACTTCCGGAGGGTGCTCAAGGGGAGGTAGGCCCCCTCCATTTCCTCGATGAACTCGTCGTCATTGACGAAGCGGTTCCCGAGCTTTTCGACGACCCCGATGACCCTCATGGTCCTGCCGCCCACCGAGAGCGTCCGGCCGGTCGGATCCTCCTCGCCGAAGAGTCGCTGGCGGAGGCGATGCCCGAGCACGCAGACGCGGGCCGAGGAATCCTCGTCGCTGTCGTTGAAGAAGCGCCCGACCCGCATCCTGCGGTTCCGCACGACGGCATAGGCCGCCGTGGCGCCCGTGATGCGGACTTTTCTCTCCTCGCCGGCGCGGCGGACGATTTCCTCGCTGAAGATCACGGGCGAGGCGGCGGCAATCGAGCCGCCCCGCTCCGCGAGGAAACGCGCGTCCTCGGGCTGCAGCCCCTTCGAGCGCATGAAGATGGAGGACTCGCGCAGGTCGCGCGGCTCCCGGTTCGAGACGTACATGACGCCGTCGAACCCGAGGTCGTTGAAGCCGTCCCAGACGGCGGCGACGATCCCGTCGAGAAGCGAGGTCATCACGGTGATCGACATCGTCCCCAGGATAATCCCGAGAAGGGTGAGGATCGAGCGCATCTTGTGGTGCCAGATCTCGCCCGTCGAGGCGCGGAGAATCTCTCCCGTGTTCACGGTTGCGTCCTCTTCATTCGTAGCGCAGGGCGTCGACCGGGTTCAGCCGGGCCGCCTTGACCGCCGGGTAGAGGCCGAAGAAAAGACCGGTGGCGACCGAGGCGAGAACACCTATCGCCGCCATGGCCGGGGTGATGATCGCGGGTTGTCCCAGGAGAGCCGTGATCCCCCGGGCCAGGAGAACACCCATCAGGAGCCCGAAGGCGCCCCCGATCGAGGTGACCAGCACCGCCTCGACGAGGAACTGCCAGGCCACGTCGATCCCCCGGGCCCCTATCGCCTTGCGGACGCCAACCTCTCGGATACGTTCCCTGAACGAAGCGAGCATGATGTTCATGATAACGATGCCCCCCACGATCAGCGAGATGAGACCGCTCACGACAAATGTCACGTTGAAGACGACATTCTGCTCCTGCCGCTGCTTGAGGCGCTCTTCACGGTTGTACACCTCGAAGTCCTCGACACCGCCGTGACGCCGGTACAGGAGGGCGGTCACCGCCTCGGAGGTCTTGCGGTTGTTCTCCACCTTGTCGACCATCACGTTGACATATTCGACCCGCTTCTCGGGGTCCCCCGAGAAGCGGGAGTAGATCGAGGTGAGCGGCACGATGGTCATTCGGTTCATCCACTCGAGGGCGTTGTCGCTCGCCTCGTTGAAATAGAACTCCTTCCGTTTCATGAGGCCGACGATCCGGAACCCGACGTTATCGATGTAGAGGGTCTTGCCGAGCGGGTCCTCGTTGCCGAAATAGGAGCGGGCGGCGGTGTCGCCGAGAACGCACACCCGGGCCTGGGAGGACATGTCGTCCTCGATGAGAAACCGTCCCCGGGCCGGGAAGAACTTGTAGACTTGCGGGTAATCGGGGGTCGCCCCCGTCACGCGGCGGCGGCGCAGGTAGTCGCCGTAGCGCACCTGGAGGTCCAGCGTCACCAGGGGATCGACCTGAGTCGCCGTCTCGACCTCGCGCTTGATGGCGCGCGCGTCGTCCCACGTCAGGCCGTTGCTGGCCCTCTGGCGAGCGCTCTGGACGGTCTCCTTGAGGGGCTTGTTCACGACCAGTAGCTTCGTCAGGCCGCCGAACTCGTCGAAGAACTTGAGCGCCTGCCGGCGGCCCGCGTCGGTGAGGCCCTGGACCGCCACGAGCGACCCGACGCCGAGCACGACTCCGAGGGTCTGCAGGACCGTGCGGACCTTGTGCGCGCGCACCTCCGCCAGGGCATCGGCCACCGCCTCGCCCAGGATCATGGGGCTTCAGCGCCGACGGCGCCGTCGGCGGCGCCATTCGCCACCAGTCCGTCCACGATGCGCACAATCCGGTTGGCGTGCTTCGCGACGTTCGGGTCATGGGTCACGAGGAGGAGGGTGTGTCCCTGGGCGTTCAGCCGGTCGAAGATCGAGAGTATCTCCTGTCCCGTCTGGCTGTCCAGGTTGCCGGTCGGCTCGTCCGCCAGGAGGATCGCCGGCGAGTTCACGAGCGCGCGCGCGATGGCCACCCGCTGCCGCTGGCCCCCCGAAAGCTGCGAGGGGAGGTGCTTCGCCCGGTCCGCGAGGCCGACCCGCTGCAGCGCCTCGAGCGCGCGCTCGAGGCGCTCCGCCCGGCGAACGCCCGCGTACAGCATCGGCAGC
>JANMQK010000009.1:0-13013 GCA_031370485.1 Acidobacteriota bacterium
TCGGTCCTCGACGTCGGGGCGATGAACGCCCGCGCCATGCGGGTCGATGCGAACGGCCGCGTGCGCGCCTTCCGGATGAACGACAAGTGCGCGTCCGGCGCGGGGCGCTTTCTCGAGCGGGTCGCCAAGGGGCTCGAGCTCGAACTCGGCGACATCGGGCCGCTGTCGCTGCGGGCGAAATCCCCCCAGCCGATCTCGAGCATTTGCGCCGTCCTCGCCGAATCCGAGGTGATCAACCTGGTCACGATCGGGCACGGTGTCGAGGACATCCTGGCGGGCACCCACGAATCGATCGCCGGCCGGGTCGCGGCGCTCCTGCGCCAGGTGGGCGTCGAGCAGGAGGTCACCCTGACCGGCGGCGTCACGAAGAACGTCGGCATGGTCCGGGCTCTCGGCGACCGCCTCGGCGTCCCCGTGACCGTCCCCCCTGACGCGGAGTACGCCGGCGCTCTCGGGGCGGCGCTTCTCGCGCTCGGCCGGCTGCTCCGCCTCGAAAGCACCGGGTCGCTACCCACCAATGGCCTCGGCGCTCATCACGTTGTGGCCGGAGGCGGGGGCACGCCAGCGCCGTGACCGGGGGCTTCCGCGGGCGGTTCAGGACGGTGCGATGCGGACGGCTTCGATCCATTCCATATGCAACCCACCGCGGCGGACGGTCAGTTCCAGGTAGCCACCCGGTTTGATGTTCGAGTAGATCGACGCACGGACCCGGATGGTTTCTTCTCCAGTCCCGTTCCAGGAGCTGACCACGGCATAGTGCGCCGGGATCAACCCCATCGGTTTCTGCACCGATCCGGTCCGGCTATGCGTGGTGTAGGTGCGGAAGACCTGGACGACATGGTTCTCCGGCTTCGAGGTATCGAACCGTTGATTGATGAAGGCGGTCGCGGGGATACCGGCAAATCCCCAGAGCACCAGAAAGAAGAAGCCCACCATCAAATAGGTGCCGGACGGCCTGGCCCGAAAGGTGGACAGACCCCAGATCAGCAGGAACAAGACCATGGAGTACAAGAGGGCGGTCTTCAGGAATGCAGCCTCGTCCACCGGCAGCGTCAAGTCTGCGGCGAGCAGGGACAGCGCCGCGATGGGCACGACGAAAAGAAAGGCGCCAAACCAGTTCGTCCTGAATCGATCTGATTGCATGTTCTTTGGCCCGGGCAGGGTTCGTACGGCGACTACGCTAGGCGGTCTCCAACGAGGAGTCAAGCGTGCGAGTGGAACGCCAGCGCACAAGCAGGGGGTCCTATGCGCCGCATGGCGGAACCATTGTCCTGGATCGACCGTCTTACGTTGGGCGAGCCGCCGGGCGGCCTCGGCAGGTCTGCGTCGCGCCGTTGTGGGCGGGCACCCCGCTCACGCCCGCCGATGCGGACAAGTGGCGCGAAAACTTGCGCTACTTCGCGGCGGAGGCGCCCGGAACGCACAAGGACCTCTACCACGCCCTGCCGCGCGAGCTGGTGATCGTGGAGCTGACGCGCCTCGTTGCGGCGATAGGAGACGGGCACACCTACGTCATCCTGTGGTCGCCGGAAACGAAATTCCGGTCCCTGCCGGTCCGCTTCTATCTGTTCCGCGACGGACTCCACGTCATTGCGGCGAAGAGCGAGCACGCCGCCATCGTCGGCGGCAAGGTGACGCGCATCGGCGGCCGCACCGCCGAGGAGGCCATGGCGACGGTGAGGGATCTCGTCTCGCACGACAACGAAAGCGGCGTGCGCGAGTACCTGCCGGTCTTCCTCTCCATGCCGGAGGCTCTGGAGGCGCTCGGCATCACGGACTCCGCCGGGCGCGTGCCGGTCACCGTTTTGAAGGACGGCAAGGAAATCCAGGCGGAGCTGACTGCGGATGCGTCTCTCGCCGCTCGCCATCCAGGGCAACCGCGACGAAGCGATCCGCAATTACGAGAAATCCCTGTAGATGAACCCGAGGAACGGTAACGCGCGCGCGATGCTCCAAAGATTGAAGAACCCGCCACACTAGCGCAATAGCGGTCCAAGTCAGGGTGCACAGGTCCGCCGGACCTCGCCGAACTGATCTGCCGGAACCACACCCACGACCCCGGCGATGAAGCGAGGAATCGCAGCCTCGGCCGGATCATGATCTGGATCATAGCCGCCCGCGAATCGGCTCCCTATCCTTCCGCCACGAAAGCAGTTTGCCGCGGACCCGCGCTGCCTGCAGGGAGGTGCCGATGGGTTGGAAAGTGACCGTAGTCCTCCTCGCCCTTCTCGTTGCCGCGGGGCTTGTCTGGTCCCGCGAGGCACAAGACGTCCCGCTGCAGGCCCCCGCCGCGACACCCGACATTCTCGCGCTCGGCAAGGAGACCTACACGAAGCAGTGCCTTGCCTGCCATGGCGCCGAAGGGCGGGGGGACGGCGAGGCGGCGTATCTGCTCTACCCGAAGCCGCGTGACTTCACCGAGGGGAAATACGCTCTCGTCTCGACCTGGGAGAGGGTGCCGACCGATCGCGATCTCTTCGCCTCCGTCACGCGCGGCCTGCCCGGCTCGGCGATGCCCTCCTGGGGCCACCTTCCCGAAAAGACCCGCTGGGCCCTCGTGCAGTACATCAAGTCGTTGGCGGCCCAGCCGTGGGAGATCAAGCCCGCGGCCGGCAGCCCGGGAACCGGCGCCACTCCGAGCGGGCTCATCCAGGTCCCACCCGAGCCGAAGTACGACGACGCGGCCAGGGCGCGGGCGAAGGAGCTCTTCGCGGACGCCTGCGCCGGCTGCCACGGAGCGACCGCTCGCGGCGACGGCGCCATGGATCAGTTCGACGATCGCGGCTTCCCGACGCGCCCGCGCGACCTGACGCTGGGCGTCTTCAAGGGCGAGCCGGTTCCCGAGAACATCTACCGCCGAATCATCGCAGGGATGCCCGGGACGCCGATGCCGATGAGCGACTGGGCCTACGGCGACGACGCCTGGCACCTGGTCCATTTCGTGCGCGGGCTCTCGAGCGACGCGCAGCGTGCCCGGGTCGAGATGAAGCGGTTCTCGATCGAGGCGCCACGGGTGGCCGCGCTGCCTGACCATCCCGACAGTTCCCTCTGGAGCCAGGCGGCCCCTGTGAACCTGCACCTCATGCCGCTCTGGTGGCGGGCGGAGAGGCCGGAGGAGCTGAGCGTGAGGGCGATGCACGACGGGACGACCCTGGCGGTTCTTCTCGTCTGGACCGACGCCACGTACGACCACACGGCGATAAGGGTGCAGGACTTCCGTGACGCCGTGGCGGCCGAGTTCGCGCTCGATCAGGACCCTCCCTTCTTCGCGATGGGGCAGAAGGGGGCTTTCGTCAACATCTGGATGTGGAAATCGGAGCGGCAGGCCGATCTCGAGCCGGCCTTCCAGGAGCTGGACAAGGTCTACCCGAACATCGGCATCGACTCGTACCCGAACCCGCTGCGCTCGGCGCTCGAGCAGCCGACCCATGGCGCCCTGACGCTCGAGTCCGACCCGACCTACGTCACCGGGTGGGGCGCGGGGAACATCGTCTCCGACCCGACCCGCAAGTCCGCCGCCGAAGACCTGCACGCACAGGGCTTCGGCACGCTCAAGGCGCGGCCCGGCGCCGGCGGCGCCCTCGACGCCCGCGGGATCCACGGGAACGATTCGGACCGCGTGATCTTCCGCCGGGCGCTCAAGGGGGAGGGGGAGGACGGGGTCAGCCTGCGGCCCGGCGCCACGGTCCCCGTCGCCTTCGCCGTCTGGAACGGCAGCGCCGGCGACCGCGACGGCAAGAAATCGGTGACCATCTGGCAGGAACTGAAGCTCGCGCCGTAAAGGAGGCGACGATGGCCGACACAGACGACACTGTCTTTCTGGAAATGCCGCGCCGGGACTTTCTCCGCTGGATCGGCGTGGGCGCGGGCGCGACGGTCATCAGCATGGCGCTGCCGCTCGACCTCCTGGCGACCGCCGACCCGGACCAGAATCCGCTCGCGGGGCAGGTGGAGCGGGGCTGGGAGAAGATCTACCGCGACCAGTACCGCTACGATGCTCATTTCGACTGGGTCTGCTCCCCGAACGACACACACGCCTGCCGGATCCGGTCCTACGTCCGGAACGGTATCGTCATCCGGCAGGGGGCGACCTACGACTATCAGAACTACGCCGACATCTACGGCAACCACGCGACGGCGAACTGGAACCCTCGGCAATGCGCCAAGGGATACACCTTCCACCGCGTCATCTACGGCCCGTACCGGCTGCGCCATCCGATCGTGCGCCGCGGCTGGAAGGCCTGGGCCGACGCCGGCTTCCCCGAGCTGACCCCCGAGAACAAGTCGAAATACCTGTTCGACGCGCGGGGGCAGGACGAGTTCGTCCAGGTCGCCTGGCCCGACGTCTTCGATTACGTCGCCCGGGCGCTCGTGGCGATCTCGACGCGCTACAGCGGCGACGAGGGGAATAAGCGCCTGCTGGCGCAGGGCTACCAGCCCGAGATGGTCGAGGCGACCGGTGGGGCCGGCACCCGCTGCGTCAAGATGCGCGGCGGCATGGGGCTTCTGGGTGTCATCGGCAAGTATGGGATGTACCGGCTGAACAACTCGCTGGCGCTTCTCGACGCGAAGATCCGCGGTGTGGATCACGAGAAGGCGCGGGGCGGGCGCAACTGGTCGAACTACACCTGGCACGGCGATCAGGCCCCGGGGCAGCCCTGGGTGCACGGCCTGCAGGCCTCCGACTGCGACTTCAACGATCTGCGCTTCTCGAAGCTCATCATCATGGACGGCAAGAACCTGGTCGAGAACAAGCTGACCGACTCGCACTGGTTCATCGAGACGATGGAGCGCGGCGCCAAGATCGTCGTGATCTCCCCCGAGTACGGCCCCCCCTCGACGAAAGCCGACTATTGGATACCGATCAGGCCGCAGACCGACGCCGCACTCTGGCTGGGCATCACGCGGCTGATGATCGAGAACAAATGGTACGACGAGGAGTTCGTCAAGCGGTTCACCGACTTCCCGCTCCTTGTCCGCAAGGACACCCTGAAGCGGCTGCGGGCGCACGAGCTTTTCGCGGGCTACAAGAGCGACCTCTCGCCCGACGGCCCCTCGGTGAAGATCCAGGGGTTCAAGCCCGAGCAGCACGCGATCCTGGGCGATTACGTCATCTGGGACAGCAGGACGAACAGACCGCGCGCCCTCACCCGCGACGATGTCGGCAAGCGGATGGCGGACAAAGGAATCGAACCCACGCTCGACGGGTCGTTCACGGTGAAGACGGTCGACGGTAAGACGGTCCAGGTCGCGACGCTCTGGACACTCTACAGGACGCACCTCAAGGACTACGACCTCGCGACCGTGTGCGAGATCACGCAGGCGCCCCGGCCTCTCGTCGAGCAGCTGGCCAAGGACATCGCGACCCTCAAGCCGGTGGCGATCCACCAGGGGGAAGGGATCAACCACTGGTTCCACGCCACCGAGATGAACCGCGCCGCCCACCTGCCGCTGATGCTGACCGGGAACTTCGGGCAGCCGGGGGCGGGGTGCCACACCTGGGCCGGCAACTACAAGGCGGCGCTTTTCCAGGGGTCCCCCTGGACCGGTCCCGGTTTCAAGGGCTGGGTGGCGGAGGACCCGTTCGAACTGAACCTCGACGAGGGGGCGCCCGGCAACGCGGTCAAGGCGCACGCCTACACCATGGACGAAGAGCCGGCCTACTGGAACCACGGCGACAAGGCGCTCATCGTCAAGACCCCGAAGTTCGGGCGCAAGAACTTCACGGGCAAGACCCACATGCCGACCCCCACGAAGGCGCTCATCTTCACGAACGTCAACCTGATCAACAACGCCAAGTGGGCCTACGGGATGATCAAGAACGTCAACCCGAATGTCGAGATGATCGTCTCGATCGATATCCAGATGACGGCGTCGATCGAGTACGCCGACATAGCGCTGCCGGCGAACTCGTGGCTCGAGTTCGAGGGGCTCGAGATCACCGGCTCCTGCTCCAACCCTTTCCTCCAGATATGGAAAGGCGGCATCCCCCCGGTCTTCGACAGCAAGGACGACCTGGCGATCCTGACCGGCATCGGGGAGGCGCTGGCCAACGTCACGGGGGACAAGCGGTTCCACGACAATTTCCACTTCGAGCACGAGGGAAAGCGCGGGGTCTACATCCAGCGCCTTCTCGACACCTCGACGACCACCAAGGGGTACCGGCTCGACGACATCATGGCCGGCAAGTACGGCCCTCCGGGGGGCGCGCTGATGCTCTTCCGGACCTACCCGCGGATCCCCTTCTACGAGCAGGTCCACGACGACGAGCCATTCCATACCGACACGGGGCGGCTGCACGCCTATGCCGACGTGCCCGAGGCGATCGAGTACGGCGAGAACTTCATCGTCCACCGCGAGGGACCCGAGGCGACCCCGTACATGCCGAACGTCATCGTCAGCAGCAACCCGCTCGTCCGGCCGGAGGACTACGGCATCCCGAGGACGGCGCAGCACTGGGACGAGCGGACCATCCGCAACATCAAGATGCCTTGGGCGCAGGTGAAGACCACGAAGAATTTCCTGTGGGAGAAAGGATTCCGCTTCTACTGCCTGACCCCCAAGACGCGGCATCGCGTGCACTCGTCCTGGTCGAACGTCGACTGGCACATGCTGTACGACTCGAACTTCGGCGACCCTTACCGGCTGGACAAGCGCTCTCCTTCCGTCGGCGAGCACCAGCTGCACATCAACCCGCAGGCGGCGCGCGACCTCAAGATCAATGACGGCGACTACGTCTACGTGGACGCCAACCCGGCCGACCGGCCCTACCTGGGCGCCCGCCCCGACGACCCGTTCTACAAGGTGGCGCGCTGCATGCTGCGGGTGAAGTACAACAGCGCGTACCCGTACAACATCGTGATGATGAAGCACGCGCCCTTCATCGCCACCGAGCGGAGCGTCAAGGCCCACGAGACGCGCCCCGACGGCCGGGCGCTCTCCGCGGGCACAGGCTACCAGTCCAACCTGAGGTACGGCTCGCAGCAGTCGATCACAAGGAACTGGCACATGCCGATGCACCAGACCGACACGCTGTTCCACAAGGCGAAGGTCTTCATGGGGTTCATCTTCGGCGGCGAGGCCGACAACCACGCGATCAACACGGTCCCCAAGGAGACGCTCGTCCGCGTCGCCAAGGCGGAGGACGGCGGCATGGGCGGCAAGGGGATCTGGCAGCCGGCCACAACCGGCCACACTCCCGACAACGAGAATGACTTCATGAAACGGTACCTGGCGGGCGACCTCGTCAAGGTCGAGACCAAGGAGGGCTGAGCGATGCCATACGACGATCCCGACCCGCAGGACCCGATGATTCTCGTCGGCACGATGCTGCCGGCCGACCGCGACGCCCAGGTCGAAATGGCCTACGCCTTCGCCGAAGAGTTCGCACGGCTCGGATACCGCGAGCCGCAGATCCAGGCCCTCTTCCGGCGGCCGTTCTACGCGGGTGCCCACGGCGCCTGGCAGGACCTGGGAGAGGAGCAGGTCTCGAAGATCATCCGTGAGTGTCTCGACGTCTGGGGCCGCGTGCGGCTCGTCGATCGCGAAGCTAAGGCCGAGGCGGCGGCGTGCGCCGGGGAGGAGGCGGACCATGAGTAAGGTCTTCAACTGGCACCTCGGACGCGAGATGGAGTACCCGTACCAGGCCGCCTACCCCGAGCGGCAGTTCGCGTTCGTCTTCAACATCAACCGCTGCATCGCCTGCCAGTCCTGCACCATGGCCTGCAAGTCGACCTGGACCTTCAGCAAGGGGCAGGAGCAGATGTGGTGGGCCAACGTCGAGACCAAGCCCTACGGCGGCTACCCGCAGGCGTGGGACGTGAAGACGCTGGAGCTTCTGGAGAAGGCCAACCCCGGCGGGCAGGCCTGGACCGGGAAGCCCTCCGGCGATCCGAAGCGCCCCTACGGGCAGTTCAATGGCAAGACGATTTTCGAAGCGCGCGGGCCCGTCCTTCAACCCGACTCGTCGCGCGTCCTCGGCTACCTGCCGGCCGACACCGAATGGAACTCGCCCAACATCGGCGAGGACAATCCGGTCGGCGGCAAGGGAGTCCCGCGCAAGCTCCATGCGACCGGCGAGTCGCTGCCGATCCACAAGACCTGGTTCTTCTACCTGGCGCGGATCTGCAACCACTGCACCTACCCGGGGTGTCTCGCCGCCTGCCCGCGGAAGGCGATCTACAAGCGGCCCGAGGACGGGATCGTCCTGATCGACCAGGAACAGTGCCGTGGCTACAGGAAGTGCGTCGAGGCCTGTCCCTACAAGAAATCGATGTACCGCGGGAACACGCGGGTCTCGGAGAAATGCATCGCCTGCTACCCCAGGGTCGAGGGGAAGGACCCCGAAAGCGAGGGGGTGCCGATGGAGACCCGCTGTATGGCGGCCTGCATCGGGCAAATCCGCATGCAGGGCCTGGTGAAGATGAACCAGGACGGGACCTGGGCGGAGGACCGCAACCATCCTCTTTACTACCTGGTGCACGTCGCGAAGGTGGCGCTGCCGCTCTACCCGCAGTTCGGCACCGAGCCGAACGGCTACTACATCCCGCCGCGGTGGGTGCCGCGCGACTACCTGAGACAGATGTTCGGCCCCGGTGTTGACCAGGCGATCGAGCGCTACATGAACCCCGACCGCGAGCTGCTGGCCGTGCTGCAGCTGTTCCGGCGCTCGAACCGGATCATCTTCCGCTACGAGATCAAGGAGGGGCCGAAGATCTACGAGGGAGAGATGCGCGGGAAGAAGGTGACGCTCTACAACGACACGGTCATCGCCTACGGCAAGAAGGGGCAGGAGCTCTTCCGGACGACGGTGGAGGAGCCGATCCACGTCCGCCCCGCCATACACGCGAACTCGATCTAGACCGCGCGGCCCCCGCGGCCGCTGGAGGATGACATGCCCGGAACCGAAGCGAAGACCATCACCCCCAAGGCGCGCGGCGCGACCGGCGAGCGCAGCGCCGGCGGCGAGCGCGACATCCGGCGCGAGCGCGACGTGGCGCTCTGCCGCAGCCTTCTCTACGAGGCGCTGGCGCTCGGATTCCGCCCTCCGACTGCGCACATGACAGAGCGGCTATGCACCGCGGATTCCGTCGAGGCCCTCGCCGACGCCGCCCTGATGGTTGACGCCGTGCAGCGGACCGATCTCGCCGGGCGCACGCGGCTCCTGGCGCAGACGCGGGAGGCGGGAGACCTCGAGGCGATTCAGTCCGCTCACCGGCGCCTCTTCGGCCACACCGTGCGCGGTCCCGTCCCGGCCTACGAGACGGAGTACGGCGAGGACACACTGTTCCAGAAGCCGCAGGAGATGAGCGACATCGCCGCGTTCCTGCGGGCCTTTGGCCTGGCGCTCGACGCGCGCCGCCACGAGCGGATCGATCACGTCTCCTGCGAGCTGGAGTTCATGGCGTTCCTGGCCCGCAAGGAGGCCCATGCGATCGAATCGGGCGACGAGGAGATGCTCGCCGCGACGAAGAACGGGGCGCGGCTCTTCCTCAAGGATCACCTGGGGCGATTCGCCCCGTCGTTCGCCCGCCGCGTCATGAACGCCGACCCGGGGGGGACCTACGGCCGCCTGGCGGAGCTCTGCCTCGATTTCGTGAAGTCCGAGGGCGCGCGCCTCGGCTCGAGCGTGGGACCCGAGATGCTGCGGCTGCGCGCCCCGATCGACGACCGCGCCCCGATGGCCTGCGGCGGCTCCGACGGCTGCGCGCCCGGCCCGTGCGGTCCTGACACGTAAGGAATCCCGTGAGCGAGCGTGGCCCTCTGGACGACCGTATCGACTTCCACCCGCGCCTGGTGGAACGGACGGTGTGGGCGGCGCTATGCGGACAGCGCGAGATGGCCGCCTTCCAGCGAGGGCGCGAGCCGGCCTACGCGAAAACCGATCCCGACGAGCGTGACGCCGCGTTCACGCGCGTCAATTCCGACTGGTTCCTGCGGCTGGCGCTCGACGCTCCGGTGCGGCAGGCCTTCTCCGAGCAGGCCGCGGCGCTCTCCGCCTTGCTGCGCGTCCTGTTCGTGCCCGTGGATCGCGAGGCGGATCAGGGCGCGGAGCTCTACGTTGCCTCGGCGCAGGAGAGGTCGGTCGTCGTCTCCGTGCGCCCCGAGGTTCTCGCCGTGCCGGCCCGGGCGCTCGACTTTCTCCGGCGCGAGCTGATGCACATCGCCGACATGCTTGACCCCGCGTTCGAGTACGAGCCCGCCCTCCCGCCGCAGCCGGCCGGCCCGACGCTCGACCGCCTGCTCCAGGATCGCTACCGCGTCATCTGGGACTGCTCGGTTGATGGCCGGCTCGCCCGGCGCGGCGTTTGCGCGGCCGACACGCGCGAGAGGCGGGGCCGCGAGTTCGCGGCAGCCTTCGGTTTCCTGGGAGAGAAGACGGGGGAGGCCTTCGCGCGCGTTTTCGACGGGCCGCGGCCGCGCCATCCCGAGTTCGTGGTCATGGCGACCGACCCGGCGGGCGGCTTTGGCGTGGGCCCCGGGTCGGCGCGGCGGCCAGGCCGGTGCCCTCTCTGCGGCTGCCCGACCTTCGATTTCGAGCCCGCCCCCGCGGCCCTTCCGGCCGCGGCCCTCACCGCCATCCGCGCCGAGTTTCCTTCCTGGTGGCCGGAGCAGGGCCTCTGCCCCCAGTGCGCCGACCTCTACCGGGCGCGCGCGATGTCCGATCAGGAGGCCGCAAGCCTCCCCGGGGCAACCCCCGCGCACCGCGCGGACGGACAGTGATCATGACGCGGCCGGCGGCCACCGGCGAGAGCGGCGGCAGGGAGAAGTTCGCCCGGTCGCCCCTGATTGTCATCTGGGAGGTCACGCGGTCGTGCGACCTCGCCTGTGTCCACTGCCGGGCGTCGGCGATTGCCGACCGCGAGCCGGGCGAATTGACGACCGCCGAGGGGAAGGCTCTGATCGGGGAGATCCGCGAGTTCGGCCGTCCCCTCTTCGTCCTGACGGGCGGCGATCCCTTGAAGCGCCCCGACATCCACGACCTGATCGCCCACGCCGCGAAGACCGGCCTCGTGACCAACCTCAGCCCGAGCGGCACGCCGCTTCTGACCCATGCGGCGCTCCTGCGCGCGCGCGACAGCGGTCTGGCCGGCGTGTCGATCAGCCTCGACGGCTCGACCGAGGAGATCCACGACCGCTTCCGCGGCGTGCCGGGGTCGTTCCGCTGGTCGCTCGACGGCGCCGCGGCCGCCACGGCTCTCGGCCTGAGGCTGCAGATCAATACGACCCTGACGCCCCACAACCTGGACGACCTCCCGGCGATCGCCCACCTCGTCGGCGGGCTCGAGGCGAAGCGCTGGGTTCTGTTCCTCCTGGTGCCGACCGGCCGGGCGAACGCCGGGCAGCAGGTTTCGCCCGGGCAGATCGAGAAGGTCTTCGAATGGCTCGCCAGGCTGTCGCGCACCGCCCCGTTCCGGATCAAGACGACCGAGGGGCCGCACTACCGCCGCGTGGCGCTGCAGCAGGGTGCCGCGGACGAGGCGTCGGGCGCGGGGCAGGGGCATGCCCGCTTCGTCCCCGGGATGAGCGACGGCTCGGGGTTCGTCTTCATCTCGTCGAAGGGGGAGATCCAGCCGAGCGGCTTCCTCCCGGTCACGGCTGGAAACGTCAAGACCGACTCGCTCGTGAACATCTACCGCGAGCACCCTCTCTTCGTTGTCCTGCGCAACACCGACCTGCTGGAAGGCCGCTGCGGCCGCTGCGAGTACCGCGAGGTCTGCGGCGGCTCGCGGGCCCGCGCCTTCGCCCTCACCGGCGACTGGCTCGCCGAAGACCCCGCCTGCGCTTACCAGCCCGGCGGCGACCCCCGTACCCTGCTTTAAGGCGGGCCACCCCGGGACGGCCGGACTCCGAACGCCAGACCGAACCGCTTGACCTGCGCAGCGCCGCTGGACTCTCGCGGACCTGGCCCGGCGGGCGGGGACGAGCGCGCCCACCCTGCACCGCTACGAAAACGGCTGGGACCGGTTCGAGCTTGACACCCTGAGGAGATTGGCCAGGGCCCTGGTGAAGAAGCTCTCGCCGCTGTTCTGGGACTGCGACCTGCATGAGTCCGACCTCGCCGATCACGCGGGCTGGGTCCTCGAGCGTGTGCTCACGTCGGGGAATCGTGACCAGGTGCGGGCCGCCCGGGCTTTTTTCGGCGACGAGGCGGTCCGCCTTGCGGCCGAGCGGCGGGGTGTGGACCGTCGGACCCGCCACTTCTGGCGCCTGATTCTGGGGAGGGGAGGCGATGCACCCCAAAGTGATCGGCGCTGACGGCTGGGCGGTCGTCCGGAAGCTCGTCCGCGCAGGGCGGACCTCGGGGTGGGTGCTCGCGGGGGGGACCGGCCTGGCCCTCCAGCTGGGTCACCGGGTCTCGAAGGATCTCGGTTTCTTCCGACCGGGGCCGTTCGACTCCGCGGAGCTCGCAACAAGGCTCACCCCGATCGGGCGCGTCGCCGTGCAGGGCCGCTCCGCCGGAACCCTGCACGTTGCCCTGGACGGACTCCGCGTGAGCTTCCTGGCGGCGCAGGCCCCCCTGCTCTTCCCCGGAACGCCGTACCGCGGCCTGGTGGTCGCCGATCCACGCGACATCGCGGTGATGAAGCTGGTCGCGATCGGCGGGCGCGGCAGCCGGAAGGACTTCGTGGATCTGTTCTTCTACATTCGATCCGGCGGCTCCCTCGAGGCCGTCTTCGAGATGACGCGCCGTCGGTTCGCGCGCCTCGACTTCAACGAATACCACCTCCTGCGATCCGTTGTGTACTTCGAGGATGCCGAGACCGAGCCGATGCCTCGGATGCTCCGCCGGGTTTCCTGGTCCGAGATCAAGAAATCGCTGGTCGCCGAAGCCCGTCGGCTTTCCTGACCCGGCCGTGCCGTCGGCCCCGCGCGTACCACATTCTGCCGCGCCTGACCGGCGTGCCGCTCCCGTCGTACCAGCTGCCGCACGCGCTCTTCGTGGTCCGCAAAGCCGCCATCGAGGTCTCCACCCTGGCTGAACCTCCCGTACCTGACGACGTTCCTCGTCG
>JANMQK010000079.1:0-6378 GCA_031370485.1 Acidobacteriota bacterium
AGTACCGGCAACCCGGCCAGGAGGCCCCCGAACGCGTGCCCTGAGTCCTGCAGCACGTTGTACCAGGCGAAAACCCGGGT
Organism: Acidobacteriota bacterium; assembly: GCA_031370485.1. GTDB lineage: Bacteria > Acidobacteriota > Polarisedimenticolia > Gp22-AA2 > Gp22-AA2 > JANMQK01. Next base: position 81 of record JANMQK010000079.1, read on the forward strand.
TCTCTCCCCGTCGGTCGTCGTGGCAGGCAGGATCGCCTGGTCGAAGACGAGCGCGGCGCCCCGATCGCGGCCCATCCCGTTGACCATCCCGAGAAAGGCCGCGACTGCGATCACAGCGGGGTCGGAGGCGATGGCGATCACAACGCCACCCGCGGCGCCGAGAAGCGCAAGAACCTGAAGACTCCGCCGACGCTTCACGCGGTTGCCGCCGAGGGTGACGAGGAGGGCCGCCACGGCGCCCCCCGCGAGCCCCGCCGCCACCACGAGGCCGATGCGGCCGGCCCCGAGCCCCAGCTTCGCCAGGTAGATGCCGAGGAGAACGCTCACCATGCCGGTAGCGAGCGCGCGCAGGAACGCCGCGCCGAAGAGAAGGTTCCGGTCACGCACGCGGGGCTCTCCCGGGTCGCGCCCCGTCCGCCGCATCGTGGAAGGTCAGCGAGCGACCTTCTTCCCCGCGTACGCGTAGCTCACGACCGATCCGTCCGGCTTCGTCCAGACCATCATGCCGTTCACCGTGCCGTCCTTGAAATCGCCCGTCCAGGTCGACTTCCCGGCGTCCAGGGCCGTCTGTCGGGTCATGAAGGAGACCGTGTCGCCCGAGGTGGTCGCCGTATAGGGGGACGGCGCGAACCCGTAGGTCAGGCAGGTGGTCATCGTGACCTTGCCCCCCTCGAACAGCAACGCGTCCGCGAAGGGGGCCTCCCCCTTCTCCTTGGCGGCGGGGTCGGGGTTCATCGTCACGCTCCACCGCGTCCCCTCGAGGGGCGCGGCGGGCGCATTTTGCGGGGGGGCCTTTCCCTTCCTGGCGGCCGCCTCGGGCCCGAGTGTGGCGGCGCCGGTCGCGATCGCGAGGCAGAGCGCGGTGATCACCATCCGTCGTCGCATCGTGCGTCCTCCTGCGCAGTACCGTCGCGCCCGGCGTCCCGGCGCTCCCGGGTCGGGACCCCCGCGCTACTTCCTCCCCGGGGACATCTCGTCATAGAAACCCGCCACGTCGTTCCCGAGCGTCCGGAACAAGGGCTTGATCTCCGGGTACCGGGGGAGGCTGATCGAGCGCACGGCATCCGCCCTGGATCGGCCCTCCTTGATCGCCTTGCCGACCTCGGCGCGCAGGTCGGAAAGGAAATCGCGATAACGCCTCAGGGTCGGAACGTCGGTGACCGGGCCATGTCCCGGGATGACGCGCGCGTCCGGCGCCACCCGCGCGAGGGCCCTGTCGACGTTCTCCATCAGTCCGTTGAAGGAGCCTCCGCCCGCGGTGTCGACGAAGGGGTACATGCCGTTGAAGAAGAGATCTCCCATGTGCAGGACCTTTTCCTTCGGGAAATACACGATGGAGTCCCCGTCGGTGTGCCCGGGCGCCACGTGGAAGACCTCGACTTCCTGGTCGCCCAGCCAGAGATTGACCTCCGACTGATACGTGATCCCAGGCGGAGCGGCCTTGTCCGGGGAAAACCCCTCGGCGAGCCCGAGCATGAACTTGAAGAGATCGAGGTCCTTCTCGAGAGAAACACGGTATGGATCGGCGGGGTCCGACAGGGAGGCCGTCTCGGCCTCGATCGCCTTGATGCGGTCGGGAAAGGTCTTCCGGATCGTTTCGGGATAGGTGAGCAGCCGCGGCCTCACGGTGTCGTGCGCGATGATTTCGGCCAGCTTGATGAACACCGGGTTCCCGCCCGTGTGGTCCGCGTGGAAATGGGTGTTCACCAGATAGCGGATCGGCTTGTCGGACACCGAACGGATCTTCTCGATGATTCCCGGGGCGACGTCTTCGTACTGGTCGTCCACCACGACAACCCCCGTTTCGGTCACGAGAACTCCGACATTCCCGCCCTTGCCGTACAGGCAGTAGACCCGCTCGGTCAGCTTCTCGAGCCTGAGAACCGGCGGCGGGTTGTCCTGCGCCGCGGCGGAGGGCGCCGCGGCAGGCGCCCCCGAATGGGCGAAGAGCGGCCCGGCCCAAAGGAGCATCCAGGAAACGGCGGCCAGGCACGAAACGAAAGCGGACGGGATTCGCATGGTCTCCTCCAGATCGCCTGCAGGGCAATGGAACGGCGGGACTTTACCACCGCCGTCGGGACGGTACAACCGGCCGTGGGGACGGTCCGCAGGGACGGGGCGGAACCTTGTTCGTCCCGTTTGACAGGGCCCCCGGCGCGGCGTCATAATTGAGACGGTGTTGCAACAAGGGGGAACCGTGCCGACTGCCGACAGCCAGTTCACGGCCTACCTGTCGAGCCACGGGCTCAGGATGACCCGGGAGCGGCGGGTCATCCTGGAACAGGTGCTGTCCCTCCGCGGGCATTTCGACGTGGACGACCTGCTGGCGCGCCTGAGGAAGTCCGGCCGCGGCGTGTCGCGGGCCACCCTGTACCGGAACCTGACGCACCTCGTCGACTCGGGTCTCGTCCACAAGGTCGAGATGGACCGGGGTCAGGCGCGGTACGAGCCGATGATCGGCCGCCACCACCACGACCACATGGTCTGCCTCTCGTGCGGCGCAATCCTCGAATTCGAAAGCGACGAGGTCGAACGGATCCAGGAAGAGGTCTGCCGCAAGAAGAAGTTTGTCATGACCGGGCACACCCACCAGATCCGTGGTTTCTGTGCGGCCTGCGCGCGCAAGGGCGCCGTGCCCTGGACAGGAGGCTGAGAGAAGAGCGATGTTCGAGGCGCTGATCGTCACCCTGCGCGAGGGCATCGAGGCCGCCCTCGTCATCGGCATCATCCTCATCTACCTGCGCAAGACGGGGCGCGCGGGGCTGTCGCGCTGGGTGTTCCTGGGGCTCTTTGCCGGTCTCGGCGCCAGCGTGGCCTGCGCCGCGGTCTTTGCCGCCATAGGGCTCCAGGAAGAAGCCTACGAAGGGTGGCTGATGATCGCGGGCGCCGTCCTGGTCGCCACGCTGGTCATCTGGATGCTCCGGACCGCGAAACGAATGAAGTCGGAGATCGAGTCCAGGGTGGAGACGATCGCAGGACGCGGCGAGGGGGCCGTGGCGGCCGGGCTTTTCAGCCTGACCTTCGTCCTGATCCTGCGCGAGGGGATCGAGACGGTGCTCTTCCTCGCGGCCGTCAACCTGACGACCGACGCTCTTATGAGCTTCGTCGGCGGTATCGCCGGGATCCTGGTCGCGGTTCTCTTCGGGATCGCCTTTGTCCGCGGCAACGCCAGGGTGGATCTGCAGCGCTTCTTCAAGGTCACGGCCATCGTGCTCTTCCTGCTCTCGGCCCAGCTTCTGATCGGCGGTCTTCACGAAATGGGAGAGCGCGGGACGATTCCGATCGGCCGCGACGAAATGCTGCTCATCGGGCCGATCGTCAAGAACGATGTCATTCTCCTGGTGTCCCTCCTGGCGCTGCCGCTCATCGTCCTGCTCGTCCCGGGACGCGGCGACAAGGCGCGCCTGGCCGAGGCCCAGGCGCTCGAGGGCCCCGAGCGTCGGCTCGCCCTGGCGGGTATTCGGCGCGAGCGGATCTGGCGCCGCCTGTTCGGTGTCGCGGGGATCGCGGTCATCGCCTCGCTCACGGTCTCCTACGCGTTCTTGCGGCTGCCGAGCGGCATCGATCCACCTGCGCTTCTCACCCCCGACGCGGACGGCATGGTCCGCGTGCAGAAGGCCGGCCTTCTGGACGGCCACCTGCACCGCTACGGCGTGTCGGTCGATGGGACGGTGGCCCGGTTCTTCGTCCTCGGCGTGGGATCGAAGCTGCGGCCCGCTTTTGATGCCTGCGAGGTGTGCGGAGCCTACGGCTACGTCTTCACGAAGGGGCGGCTGGTCTGCCTCGCCTGCGCCGCCGACATCAACGTGGCCACGGTCGGGACCGGTGGCGGCTGCAACCCGCTCCCCCTGCCCTACCGCGACGAGGACGGGGCGCTGGTCTTCGCGGTCGGAGATCTGCGCAAGCATGTGAAGGCCTTCAAGGACGCCCTCAAGGGGGAGGCGTCGCCCCCCGGAAGCTGACCGGAGACACGATGTTCCTGCGGATACTCGGTGACTCGCTCCTGCGCCGCAAGCGGCGGAAGGCGATCGTTCTGGCGGCCATCGCGCTCGGGACCGCGGCGGCGGCCGCGCTCGGAAACATCGCGCTCGATATCGGCGACAAGATGACCGGGGAACTCCGCTCGTTCGGCGCCAACCTCGTCGTCCTGCCGGCCGGTGGCGGGTTGCCCGTCGTCGTGGGAGGGGAGGACGTCACGGGGTTGCGCGTTCCCTCCTATCTCGACGCCACGGAGGTGGTGAAGGTCAAGGACAACTTCTGGAAGAACAACATCCTCGAGTTCGCACCCGTCTTCGACCTCCCCGCGACGGTGGCCGGGCGGGCCGTCCTCATGCGCGGTGCCTGGTTCGATCGGCGGGTGCCGCTCGAATCCGGTCCCGGCGACGAGCCTGTCGTCACGGGGCTCCACCGCCTCAACCCGTCATGGACGGTGGAGGGGCGGTGGCCGCGCGAGCCGGTCGTTCCGGAGGACGGGAGTCCGGCCTCGATGATCTCAAAGGAGCCTGAGGCGCTGGTGGGCCGCCGGCTCGCCGAGTCGCTTGGCGTGGGCCCCGGCGGGCGGGTCGAGGTCGAGGTCGCGGGACGCACTGCCTCGCTCGCCGTCTCCGGGGTCGTGACGACCGGAGGCGAGGAGGAGGACGCGCTCGTCCTGCCTATCGAGGCGGCCTGGAGTCTCGCGGGGGTGACCGGCCGCGTGTCGCGGGTCTACCTGCGCGCGCTGACCACCCCCGAGTCGGCGGTCTACGAGCGGCTCGGCGCGAACCCCAGGGATCTGCCGCCGGCCGAGTTCGAACGCTGGACCTGCACGCCGTTCCCTTCGTCCATCGCCTACGAGCTGGATCGCGCTGTCCCCGGGGGGGAGGCGCGGGTGATCCGCCGCGTGGCCGACACCGAGGGGCTGATCCTCCGCCGCATCACCGGGCTCATGGCGCTGATCGCCCTTCTCGCGGCCGTTGCTTCCGCGCTGACCGTCACGAGCGCCCTGACGACGAGTGTCCTCGAGCGGCGCTCGGAGATCGGGATCCTCAAGGCTCTCGGCGCAGGCGCGCCTCGCGTGGTCGGGTTGTTCATGGCCGAGGCGGCGATACTCGGGCTCGTGGGAGGCCTGCTCGGGGCGGGGGCCGGAGCGCTTCTCGCGCGCTTCATCTCGACGTCGGTTTTCGGGACTCCCGTCACCATCCGGCCGCTGTCGATTCCCCTCGCCGTGGCCGTGGCGATGGTCATCACTCTCGCGGGCTGCGTGGTCCCGGCGCGGCGGATCATGGCCTTCCGGCCGTTCCAGGTGCTTCGTGGTCTCTGAAGCCGCCGCCGCGCGGGTCCGTTCCTCGAGGCTGAAGACCTCCGCCCGGTTTCTCTTCCGATCGCTGGGACTGCGCGGCCCGTCGTTCCTGCTCGCCTTTCTCGCCATCACCGTGGGGGCGACGGTGACCGCGACGATGCTCAACTTGAAGAGCGACCTCGCGGCCAAGATGTCGAAGGAGCTGCGGCGCTACGGCCCGAACCTCCTGATCACGCCGCGCGGCGAGGCGAACTCCACTCTGGAGGAATCGGAGGTGCGCCTCATCGCCGGGGCGTCGCCTCTGCTGTTTGCGCCGGGGAGTATCGAAACCGCGCCGGACGCCCTTCCCGGATCGGGGTCGGCGACGATCGTTGGGTGCGATTTCGACGCCCAGCGGCGGCTGAGTCCCTCGTGGCGGGTGACGGGGGAGTGGCCCCCGCCGGGAACGGAACCGCCGCCAGGCGCCGAACCACTGCCGGACAGGGCGGCGCCGGCGCTCATCGGCGCCGCGCTCGCCGCCCGCGCGGGTGTCGGCTCGGGTGAGACGGTGCACGTGAGCGTGGGGGCAGCCGGGTTCGCCGTGCGGATCGCGGGGATCGTCTCGACGGGGGAGGGGGAGGACGAAGATCTTTTCGTGCCCCTGCCGGTGCTGCAGCAGGCGACTGGACGCACAGGTCGCGTCTCCCTCGCGGCACTGGCGGTGGACGGCGGCGAGGAGGCCGTGGGCCGCGCGGGCGCCCGCGCCGTAGCGCTGGTGAAGGACGCCGTCTCGAGGCCGCTGCGGCCGATCGCGGCGGCCCAGGGGGCGGTCCTCGGCAAGCTCGACCGTATGATGCTCCTGCTCACGTCGCTCATCCTCCTCCTGACGGGCCTCTGTCTCGTCACCACCTTGATGTCGATGGTGGTGGAGCGGGAGGGGGAGATCGGCATCCTCCGTTCGATGGGGGCCCGTGACGGGGAGATCCTGAAAATGCTCGGCGCGGAGGTGGGGCTCATGGGGCTTCTCGGCTCGTTCGCCGG
>JANMQK010000097.1:0-9343 GCA_031370485.1 Acidobacteriota bacterium
TCCGGCCATGACCGCTCCCTGGAGAACTCCCCCATTATGGGCCGGGGGGCCGGGAGGCGAACCAGCGTTCGATCGACGGGCCGCGAGCGCCGGTTGACGCGGCCACGCCGCCCGGCTATGCTCCGGGCTCCGGTAACAAACAGATAGGAGAACCAGGTGACGACCTCCGCGCGCACTTCCTCCAACGGCTTTTCAAAGGAACGTCTCCTGTCCTTCGCGGCCTCCGAGCGCCAGCGCTTCGAGGCGGCGCTTCGCGACCTGGTCGAGATTCCGACGGTGTCGAGCGATCCCGAGCGGAAGCAGGACATGGTGAAGGGCGCCTCGTTCGCCGCGAACCTCATCCGCTCGCTCGGCGGCGAGGCCCGTGTCGTCCCGACCAAGGGGCACCCGATGATCCTGGGCCAGTTCGGGCGCGACGCGTCGCGCCCCACGATCACCGTGTACAACCATCTCGACGTCCAGCCCGCGATTGTCGAGGACGGCTGGCGCACCGAGCCGTTCCGCTTCTCGATGGACGGGGACCGCTACCTCGGCCGCGGCACAACCGACGACAAGGGGCCGGCGCTGTCGGCCCTCTGGGGCGCGAAGTGCGCCATCGAGCACGGGGCTCAGGTGAACATCCGCCTCCTCTGGGAGATGGAGGAGGAGGTCGGTAGCCCCAACTTCGAGCCGACCATCCGGGCCGAGCGTGACGCAATCCAGACCGGCTCGGTCGTCGTCTCCGACACCGTCTGGGTGTCGCGCGCGCGGCCGGCCTGCCCTGCGGGGCTGCGCGGCCTGCAGGGTTTCCGCCTCACCCTCGAGACGGGAGAGACCGACCAGCACTCGGGCACCTCGGGCGGCGCGGCGCGGAACCCCGTCGCCGAGATCTGCCAGCTGATCGCCAACATCTTCGACGCCCGGACCGGGCGCGTGAAGATCCCCGGGTTCTACAAGGACGTCGTCCCGCCCACCCGCGCGGAGATCCAGGATCTGAAAGCGTCCGGGTTCACCACCGCCGCCTTCAAGAAGGATCACCAGTTCAAGTCGATGCGCGTCACCGACCCGGTCGAGATCATGAAACGCATCTGGTGCCAGCCCACCTTCGAGATCCACGGCATCGCCGGCGGGTACCAGGGCCCGGGCATCAAGACCATCGTGCCGCCGCGGGCCACCGCCATCGTCTCCTGCCGGCTGGTGCCCGACATGGACCCCAAGAAAATCGTCAAGCTCGTCCGCGACTTCGTCCGGAAGAAGAACCCCGATGTCGTCGTCGAGCCCGAGCACGCCCTGCCGGCCTACAAGGGGCGGACCACCGGCCCACACGCCGACGCCATCCGCGCCGCCATGAAGTTCGCCTTCGGCCGCGAGCCGGTATTTGTCCGCGAGGGAGGCTCGATCGGCGCCGTCCTGTCGATGGAAAAAGTCCTCAAGGTGCCGGTATTCTTCCTGGGGCTGTCGCTCCCGGAGCACGGCTACCACGCCCCCAACGAGAACTACGACTGGCGGCAGGCGGAGGGCGGAATAATCGCCTTCGCGGACTATTTCCGCCGGGTCGGCGAGATGGGCCGGCCCGCTCGCTGAGAGGCTGCTCTTCTAGAGGACGCTCGCGCAGTACCTGCACTTCTTCGCCGCCGCCAGGACCTGCTCGGCGCACTGCGGGCAGCCCTTCATGGCGGGACCGGCCGGCGCGGGAGCGGGTTTCATCGCTATCTTTGTGATCATGAAAACGCAGAACGCGATGATCACGAAGTCGATGATCGAGTTGACGAAGAGCCCGTAGTTGAGGGTCGGCGCCCCGGCCTTTTGCGCCTCCTCGAGGGTGGCGTAGCCACCGGACCCGAGATTCAGGAACAGCCCCGCGAAATCGACATTCCCGAGCACCAGCCCTATCGGCGGCATCAGGATGTCCTTGACGAGCGACGAGACCACCTTGCCGACCGCCCCGCCGATGATGACGCCGATCGCCAGCGCCAGCGCATTCGTTTTCAGCAGGAACTGCTTGAACTCTCCCATGAGTGCCTCCCCTTGTGAATTAGAAGTTGATGACGAGCGAGGTCGTGAAGACCGTGTCGAGTGTCTTCAGCCGGGTCGAGACCGTTCCGATCTTGCTTCCGTCCGGCGGCGGCGCGTCGAACAGGTCCAGGGTTCCCGACGCCGGCTGGTGGTCGTAGAGCCACTGCAGGCTGACCTTCAGAGCCACCCGGCTGTTGACCGAGACGGAGACCGAGTTGGTCATGTCGCCCCGATAGTCGGCGGTGTCGTCGAGGTTCTCGTCGAGCGTCAGGTCGTTGGCGTACGTGGTGCCCGCGCCGATGGCCTTGAGGAAACTGGAGGTCAGCCGCGCCCCGAGGTAGGTGTCATTGACCCCGGGGGTCGCGGAAACGTCCTCCTGTCTTGTCCCGGTGAGCGAGTACCCCGTCCTGAACTTCAGCCTCTCCCCGTCCACCCAGATGTTGCCGACGCCTGCCGAGACGATGTAGCGGTTCTGGATCCCGGCGAAGCGGTTGCGCTCCCAGCCGGCGCCGAGCGTCCAGTAGAAGGCGTCGGTGATTTTCCGGTCGAACTGGCCGTTGAGGAAATAACTTTCGGCGGAGAGCTCCGGGCGGCTCTCCACGCTGAAATCGGTCGGGGTGCCCACGGCCAGCCGGCGCGACGAGTTCGCCCTGACGCCACCGGCCTTCACCTCCAGCCTCGATCGTTCCCAGCGGTATCCGAGGTTGTTCTTGAAGCCCAGCGTGTCGGTCTCCGAGTTCCCGGAGGTCACGACGAAGCTGAACTCCGCCCTGTCGTCGAAACCCTTGGCGGGCTTCCCCTCCGCACGCGCCGCCGGGGCGCCGGCGGCGAGCAGGGCGGCGACCGCGCCCGCCGCGATCGCGGCGTTTCTGATGGGATGGGGGGATCGCACGGCCTGCGCGCCTATCGCCGCCGCCGCGGCGTGCCGAAGATGGCCCCCATCAGGCCTCGGGTAATCGTCGTCACGACGCTGCGCGCCATGGGGGATTTAAGAACCTGCGCCAGCGCGCTGGGAGGCTCCTTGGCGCTGCGAGCGCCCGGCGGGGAAGCGCTCCCGGGCGCCGCCGACCCCGTTGCCCCGGTCGTCACGGCGTCCGCAACGCGTGCCTCGAGCTTCTCCCGGGCGCTCTCGCGATCGATGGCCTGGGCGTATTTCCTCACTTGGGCCGACGCTCCGAGAAGCGGTTTCTGCTCCTCGTCGCGCAAGGGGCCCATGCGGCTCCTGGGGGGCACGAGCCGTGTCGCGAAGGGCGGGGTTGGCACGCCGCTCGCCGAAAGGACCGTGACCAGCGCTTCGCCGATGCCGAGGGTCGTCAGGGTCTCCTCGATGTCGTAGAAGGGGGTGTTCGGGAAGGTGCGCGCGGCGGCGGCGAGGGCTTTCTGGTCGTCGGGCGTGAAGGCCCGCAGGGCGTGCTGCACTCGCTGCCCGAGTTGCCCCAGCACGTCGGCCGGAACGTCCTTCGGGCTCTGCGTGACGAAGTAGATCCCGACACCCTTCGACCGGATGAGCCGCACGACCTGCTCGATCTGGGTCAAGAGCGCCTTGCTGGCCTCGTCAAAAAGCAGGTGCGCCTCGTCGAAGAAGAAGACCAGCCTGGGCTTCGGCAGATCGCCCATCTCCGGCAGGTCGTGGTAGAGCCGCGCCAGCATCCAGAGCATGAAGGTCGAGAAGATCGCCGGTTTGTCCTGCATGTCCTGGAGCTCGAGAACACTCACGATCCCCAGGCCGTCGCCGGTCGTGCGCAGGAGGTCGTCGAGGTCGAACTCCGGCTCGCCGAAGAAAACCCCCGCCCCCTGCTGCTCGAGCGCCACCATCTCGCGAAGGAGCACCCCGACACTGGCCTTGGAGATGCCGCCGTAATCCTTCAGCTCGGCGGCGCCGTCACCGCTCAGGTACTGCAGCACGGCTCTCAGATCGGGGAAGTCCAGGAGCGCCAGGCCCCGATCGTCGCAGTACTTGAACACCAGGCTGAGCACGCTCGATTGGGTCTCGTTCAGCCCGAGAACACGGGAGAGGAGCAGCGGGCCAAAGGAAGCGACGGTCGCTCGCAGCTGCGCCCCGCGCCGGCCGTCGAGGCTGAGAAACTCCACCGGGAATGCACCCGGCGTCCAGGCGTAGCCGGTGTCCTTGGCACGCTGTGTAATCCGGTCCCCCGTCTCCGCCGCGGCCGCCATGCCGGAGAGGTCTCCCTTGATGTCGGCGATGAAGACCGGCACGCCGGCCGCCGACAGCTGCTCCGTGATGAGCTGCAGGGTTTTCGTCTTGCCCGTGCCCGTCGCCCCCGCGATCAGGCCGTGCCGGTTCATCATGGCCAGGGGGAGGGTCACGAGCGGCTCCGGGTGGCATTCCTGCCCGTTCACCACCGCGCCCAGGGTGATCGCCGCCGCAGAGGATGGGAAAGCGGCCCGGGCCGCCTCGATGATCTTCTTGTCCATGAGACTGTCCTCCTTGGATTCCGTGCGGCGGACGAGGTGTCAGGGAGTCTCGAGGAAACGCCGGACCTTGTCGGCGATCTTCGGCCCGGTGAAGCCGAACTGCTCGGCCAGGACCTTGGCCGGCGCGGAAGCGCCGAAATGGTCCAGGCCGATCATGAGCGCTTCGCACCCTGCCACCTGCTCCCATCCCTGCAGCCGCGCCGCCTCGATGACGACCTTCTTTGCTCCGCGCGGAACGACCGCTTCGCGGTACTCGCGCGGCTGCTCGAGGAAGATCTGCGGGCAGGGCATCGACACGACGCGCGCCGCTATCCCATGCGAGGCCAGGATTCCCTGCGCCTCCACCGCGGGGCCCACCTCCGACCCGCTGGCGATGAGCGCCGCCTGCGCCGTGCCGGCCCGTGGGGGCTCACTGAGGACATAGCCCCCCTTGAGGATGGCATCGGTATGGAATCCGGCCGGGCGCGTCAGGGGCGGGAGGTCCTGCCGCGACAGGACGAGCGCCGTCGGCCCCTTGCGGCGGCCCAGGGCGATCGACCAGGCGGCGGCGGTCTCGGGGCCGTCGGCCGGCCGGATCACGACCATGTTGGGGACGCTTCTCAGTCCCGCGAGCTGCTCGATCGGCTGGTGGGTCGGCCCGTCCTCGCCGAGAAAGACACTGTCGTGCGTGAACACGTAGATGACCTGGATGCCCATGAGGGCCGCGAGCCGCATCGGCGGCCGCATGTAGTCCGAGAAGATGAGGAAGGTCGAACCGAAAGGGATGGGTCCCCCGTGCAGGGCCAGCCCGTTCAGGATCGCGCCCATCCCGTGCTCCCTGATACCGAAGTGGAACACCCTCCCGCCGAACGCCCCGGGACCGATGTCGCCGCCTTTCTGGATGGCGGTCTTGGTCGAAGGGTCGAGGTCGGCGCTTCCGCCGGCGAGCGAGGGGACGAGCTCGGCCACTCTTTGCAGGATCCGTCCCGAGGTCGAACGGGTGGCTTCCGCCTTGGCCGGCTGCGGCAGGGATTCGAGGAGCTTCGTGTACAGATCGTCCGGGACCGCACGCGACACGTACCGATCCCATTCCGCGCGCTTGCCAGGATGCGCCTTGGACCAGGCGGCGAATCGCTCCTCCCACTGCAGCCGGGCGCGACGCCACTCGGCGCCCCGCTCCGCGAACAGGCGGCGGACCTCGTCCGGGACGAGGAAGGCCGGCTCGAGCGGCCAGCCGAGGTTCTTCTTCGTCGCCAGGGTCTCCTCCGGCCCCAGCGGCGAGCCGTGCGCCTCGGCCGAGTCGTGCTTGTTCGGGCTGCCGTTCGCGATGTGGGTGCGCGCAATGACCAGGCCGGGCCGGTCGTTCTCTTTCGACGCGGCCCCGAGCGTCGTCTCGATCTGGGCCCGGTCGTGGCCATCCATCTTCCAGACGCGGAAGCCGTACCCCTCGAACCGCCGCCCGACGTCCTCCGAGAACGCCAGCGCCGTGTCCCCCTCGATGGTGATGTGGTTGTCATCGTAGATGAAGGTCAGGTTCCCCAGCCGGAGGTGCCCCGCAACCGACGCGGCCTCGGCGGCGACCCCCTCCATCATGTCGCCGTCGCTCACGATCGCCCAGACCCGATGCCCGACGATGGTGTGATCGGGCGTGTTGAAACGGGCCGCGAGCATCCGCCCCGCGATGGCCAGTCCGACGGCGTTACCCACCCCCTGGCCAAGGGGCCCGGTGGTGGTCTCAACCCCTGGCGTGTGGCCGTATTCCGGGTGCCCCGGCGTGCGGCTCTCCCACTGGCGGAAGCGCTTCAATTCGTCGAGCGGCAGGTCGTACCCGGTCAGGTGCAGGAGCGCGTAGAGCAACATCGACCCGTGGCCCGCCGACAGGACGAACCGGTCGCGGTCCGGCCAGCCGGGGGCGGAGGGGTCGTGGCGCAACAGGCGCGCCCAGAGGTGGAAGGCGTAGTCGGCCGCCCCCATCGGCAGCCCGGGGTGGCCCGAGTTCGCCTTTTCCACCGCGTCGATGGCCAGCGTCTTGATCGTGTTGACGGCCAGAAGTGCCGTGTCGTCGGGCGGCGCGGTCCTGGGCATCGTGACGCGCCGATCAGGCGGTCCCGGCCGCGAGCGCCGTTTCGAGGTCCGCGGTGAACGAGCGGACGACCTGCTCGTGATGCGGCTGAACCGGCTTCCGGCGCATGACGGTGTCCTTCATGTTCCGGGCGTAGGACGAATGGGTGATCAGCCGTCCCCCCTCGATCAGGCCGAAAGTGCCGGTGATGTGCTTGCCGATCTGGAAGATCTCCGACGTGCTGAAACGCATCCTCTTGATGATCTCGTCGGTCAGGATCTCGTACTCGGCGCCGAGGATCTGGTTGCCGGGCATGGCGAAGTTCTCGAAGACCGGCATGGTCTCCCTGAGTGTCGCCTTGCGGTCGGCCTCGAGGTGCAGCTTCATGACGTACTCGTACCAGTGGAAGTGCCGCCACTCGTCCGCGATGATCTTGGTCAGAAGGAGATCGAGGAGCGGCTCCTTCACGGTGCGCCGGAACATCTGGTAGAAAAACGCGGTCAGCAGCTCCTGGCAGTAGGTGAACGCGTTCGCCTGCAGGGGCGTTTTCACGTACGGCACGTCGAATTTCTTCTGCCGGGGCCGCTGCAAGGACTCGTGCAGGCCCTCCCGGCTGAGACCTACGCGCAGAAGGTAGGCCACCAGCTTGTCGGCGTGGTTCTGCTCCTCCCTCTCCCAGAGCTGGAAGAAGGTCGACATCGTGTCGTTGGTGCAGAAATTCTCCAGGAGCAGCGCGGTGTAGACGTCGGCGTACGACTCGACGAACGTGACCAGCTTCACAACGAGGAGGTTGTCCAGGGTGAGCTTGCTGCGGTCGAAGAGCGACCAGTCGATCGTGACGGGCCCCTTGTCGTCCCAGCGGATCTTCCGGGCGCCGTCGTCGAACTTCTCGAACCGCTGCCTCAGAAGCGTCGCGTCGATGGCCACGGAAGGGTGCGCCGGTTGATAAGGGCGTCCGCCCGGAGGCGGGGCGCCGGAACTGAGATTGCTCGTCGTCTGATTGTCCATGTCCCACCTTTCGTCAATTGAAAGCGGCCGGAATGACCCGGTCGCGCCGTGTCTGGGGCTAATTTAGGCTTTTCTGCGCTCGCTGACAATCCTGACCTGTTCCGCGTCCGGAAGGGCCACCGGGTAGCGGTTGGTGTAGCAGGCGTCGCAGAAGGAGCGGTCGTCGCCCACCGCACGGTACATCCCCTCGAGCGACAGGTAACCCAGCGAATCGGCCTCTATAAACCGCCGGATTTCGTCCACGGTGTGCGAGGAGGCGATCAGGTCCTCGCGGCGCGGCGTGTCGACACCATAGTAGCAGGGCCCCACCGTCGGGGCCGAGGAAATCCTGAGATGGACTTCGCGCGCCCCGGCCGCGCGGACCATGGAGACGATCTTGCGGCTGGTCGTGCCCCGCACGATCGAGTCATCGATCAGGACGACCCGCTTCCCCTGGAGGAGGGTGCGCACCGGGTTCAGCTTGAGCTTCACCCCGAAGTGGCGGATCGACTGGCGCGGCTCGATGAAGGTGCGGCCGACATAGTGATTGCGCACCAGGCCGAACTCGAGCGGCAGGCCCGAGCCCTCGGAGAACCCGAGCGCGGCGTACACACCCGAGTCGGGGATCGGGACGACCACGTCCGCCTCCACCGGCTGCTCGCGGCTCAACTCGCGCCCCAGGCGCTTGCGCACCTCGTGGACACTGCGGCCGAAGACGACCGAGTCGGGACGCGAGAAATAGACGTACTCGAAGACGCACTGCGCCTGCGCCTCCGGGGCGAAGGGCCGATACGATTTCACGCCGCCAGCCCCGATCACGACCATTTCGCCGGGCTCGATATCGCGCACGAAGGTGGCGTCGATGAGGTCCAGGGCGCACGACTCCGAGGTCAGGATGTGCGCCTCCCCGAGCCTTCCGAGTGACAGCGGACGGAAACCGCGGGGGTCGCGCACGCCGATGATTCGGTCCCGCGCCAGGAAGAGCAGCGAATAGGCGCCGCGCAGCTGCTTGAGGGCCGCGACAATGGCCGACTCGAGGTCGGGCTGTGACGATCGGGCCATCAGGTGCAGGATCACCTCGGTGTCCGATGAGGTCCGGAAGATCGACCCCGACTGCTCCAGCTCGTCCTTGAGCTCCGCGGCATTGACCAGGTTCCCGTTGTGAGCGACCGCTACCTCCCCTTTCGAGCAGTCGATCCGGAAAGGCTGGGCGTTCACCAGGTTGCTCTTCCCCGCGGTCGAATAGCGGACGTGGCCGACGGCCAGCGAGCCCCTGAGGCGCCGGAGCTGGCGGCGCTTGAAGGTGCGCGCGACCAGCCCCATCCCCTTCTCCTCGTGCATCTGCATGCCGTTCGAGGAGACGATGCCGGCCGACTCCTGCCCGCGATGCTGCAGGCCGTGCAGTCCGAGGTAGGTGAGGTTGGCGGCTTCGGGATGCCCGTAGATGCCGAAGACCCCGCATTCGTCGTGAAAGCGGTCGTCGTCGGTCGGGGTGATCGGGGTTCGCGTCCGGCGCTGAGGTTCCTTCTCCATCAGGGGCGCATTATATAACGACCGCCCCCCGGGCGCTGTCGTCAGTCCCAGGAGTCGAGCTGCCAGTAGGGGCCTTTCTTCACCAGGACGATGCGCACCTCCGGCCCGTCGATCGGCGTCGGGCGGTCCAGATAGCCCTCGCACAGCCTCACCTTTGCCAGTGCCTGGCTGTCGCCCTGTGCCTCGCAGGAGAGTATCTGGTACGCGGCGCGGCGCGGTTTCGCTCCGTCGACGGAGGGCGGGGACGACGCATCACCCTCGAAGAGCGCCTTGAGCGCCTTCTCGCCTCCGTCCCCCTTGTCGTATCGCTTCAGGAGTTGTGGGACGACGGACGCGGGCACACCGGTTTGG
>JANMQK010000013.1:0-3797 GCA_031370485.1 Acidobacteriota bacterium
CATGGTGCGGCCACGATTGGCATCCGGGTAGGCCTTCGCGAGGGACGCCGCGATGGTCGCGGTGGCCGCCTGCGCCTGGGCAAGAGTGACGCCCGCTTTCAACCGACCGGCAATGTTCAGCCACCGAAAGCGTCTGCTCTCGATCAACGTCTTGATTTGCCCGGTCAGGATCTGATCCTTCATTCCGAGAGGAATCCAGACGCGGTCCGGTCCCGCCAGCGAGAAGGTCCCCTTGAATCCCTGGGGCGCGATGCCGATCACCGTGAAGGGCAGGCCATCAAGGTGTTGGCGGACGTCAGGAAGTGCGGTTTTCTGACCACGGGTGACCGATGCGTCGGTCGTACAGCAGGGGCTCTGCCCCCCGCCCCCCCGGCGTTTGCCACCCCGCCCGGATAGGGGGACGGAGGGTAGTAGGGACCTCAGTTGGCGACCGGCAGGAGACATCCGGTATGGGTCGCGGGGCGCTCGCCAGCGTTGCCCGCTCTTGTCGGTCAGCTCCTGCCGGTCATAGGTGTTCGACTTCAACATCAGGCGCTCGTCGGCTCGAGCACGTAGGGTCACGTTCCGATGCGGTTGATAGGGTTCAGCTCAGCGGGTCATGCATTCTTCCGACGCGCCGCGGCCTCTTTCTGACTTTCATGGACGCGGTAGCTCTCTCCGCTGATCACGGTGACATCCGCATGGTGAGTGAGCTTGTCCAGGAGGGTGGCGATTGAAGTGGCGTTTGGGAAGACGGTGTTCCAGTCGCGGAAGGCGAGGTTGGTGGTGACGAGGATGGATCGTGACGGATTGTTGTCTCTGGCTCCGGAGCGCTCGTAACGGCGATCAATGACTTTGTAGAGCAGATCAGCGGCGCCCGAGTCGTAGGAGAGATATCCGACCTCGTCGATGGCGAGGAGTTGAGGTGCCACGTATCGAGCGAGACGACGGCGCAGAGTTTCCGGAGAACGGGAACGCAGGTCCTCGATAAGTTCCGCCGCGGTGGTGAAGAGGACGGAGAAGCCAGCCATGACCGCCTGGTGGGCGATGTTCTTGGAGATCATGGTTTTTCCCAGACCGTTGGAACCGAGCAGAACCAGGTTGCGCCCCTCCCTGATGAATTCGAGGGTGAGGGCGCGCCGGATCACGTCTTGTTCGAGTTTCTTGGGCCAGTTCCAGTCGAAGTCGGCGATCGACTTGAATCGACCGATGTGGGCGCGCCGGAGGCGGCCCTCAAGGCTCCGGCGGGTCTTCTCGATCTGTTCGGCGCGTGCGATCTCTTCGAGGATCTGGACCGGGGAGAACCGCGCCTTGGTGGCGCGAGCCAGAAAGTCGTCGAGATGAGTTGCGGTTGTGGTCAGGCCAATCTGGTTCAGGCGGGCGGCCAGGTCAGTCAAGGCGGTCGGGGTCGTCATCGTCATCGAGGGAACGCGAGAGTTGGTCGTAGCTTTCTGGAGCATGGGGTTTGACATAGAGGTCTTTCAGATCGGGACGGCGAGAGAGATCCACAGGCGGGGCCTGGGGGCTGTTAATGCGGCGCTTTTGATTGCCCAGGATGTAAGCCACGGAGGCGATGATTGGAGACTGCTTGAGCAGGGCTTCCTGTATGGCGGCCCGGAGATCCTCCGCACCGTGGTCATCGAGCAGAAGCCTGAGTTTTCTGGTCATGAGGGCGACTGACTCGCCACGATGGAATCCCTCATTGAGAAAGGTCTCGGCTTCCGGCACCAGGGAGATGAGAAGGGAAGAGGGCGTGGATCCATGCGCCCTCGCTTTCTCTAACAGCAGAGCGTCGATGTGAGCCTGATCCTCGATGCGATCATGCCGGCCATAGGAGCGGCGATGGCGGGCGATCTCGATGGGACCGTCAAGGATTCGAATCAGAGTGCCAGTAGCGAGCAGAGTAAGAGATCGGCCCACGGCTTGATGAGGGATCGAATAGTCGTTCTTGTCGAAGCGAACATACAGGGTCTTGCCCGATCTGATCGGGAGCATCAGATCGGTGTCGAAGGCATGTCCCGGCAACTCCATCAACCGGGGGATCTCTTCCTCGAAGGCTTTCTGCACGGACCGACGATCGTCCCCGGGGCAGGGTCGCTGGGCCGCGATTTCGTCTCTCCAAACAAGCGCCTGGCCATTGAAGTCGACTAGGTTTGTGAAAGGACGAGCGGCAAAGAACGAATCGCGTATGAATCGAATGCTTCTCTCCACCACCCCCTTTTCATTGCCGCGCGCGGGCTGACAGGCCCGAGGAGAGAAGTGATAGTGCGCGGCCAGCTCGAGGAGTCGAGGATTGAAGTGGACGGCGTTTCCAAGGCGCTCCAGCACGGCGGCGCGCAGATTGTCGTAAAGAATGATCCGGGGGGCCCCGCCCAGATCTGCGAAGGCGTTTATGTGCCCACGAAGGAAGCTCTCGAGGCTTTGATCGAAGAAGAACTCCAAGTACAGCGCCCGCGAGTAGGAAAGAGTCATGACGAAGCAGGACAAGGCCCGCCGCGCCGTCCCGATCATCACGTGGCCGAAGCTGGCCCAATCCACTTGGGCCTCTTCCCCTGGGAAGGTCCGGCGGCGCAAGAACGCCTCCTGCTTTCGCGGCCTCAACTCGGACACCTTGCGCCTGACTTGTCGAGCGCTGCCCGTATACCCCCGCTCCCTGAGCATCTGAAAGAGCCGGGTCGAGCGCAGCCGCGGATACTGCTCCAAAGTCTGGCGCATGAACTCGGAGTAGGGGTCGAGCTGGCTCGGCCGCGAAACCGTTGTGACCATGATGTCCTCCGCTATCGCCG
The DNA here is from genome assembly GCA_031370485.1 of Acidobacteriota bacterium. Classification (GTDB taxonomy): domain Bacteria; phylum Acidobacteriota; class Polarisedimenticolia; order Gp22-AA2; family Gp22-AA2; genus JANMQK01. The sequence goes on from JANMQK010000013.1 coordinate 2,766, forward strand.
CCGCCACCGTCTGGTGATGCAGACCCATCTGGGCCGCGATGGTCCCCACCTTCCACCGCTCGGAGAAGTAGAGATGACGTATTCCTGCCACTGTTTCTCGATCTATCACGACTGAGTCCTCCGTTGAAGTCGGCAATTGGACCTCGCCGCCCGCACACGATGCAGGCGACCAAGCCTCTGCTCGTCACCGACGAGCCTGACTCCGGCAGAGTAGGCAATTGCAGGAGCGCAGGGGAAGGGTGATCAGTCACTTTCACCTCTCCTTCACGGAGCCTCGCCCGCTTCCGTTCGCGGTATTCCCCCTGCCGCCGTGCGTGGTTAAGCCGGCCACCCATGGTGTTTTGGTCGCGCTGGCTGGCTACAGCGTGACTCGCTCTCCTGGTCGCCCGGCGACAGATCGCGCTGCAGTAGGCCTGGCCCCGGTAGCACGATGAGCAGATAGCAAAAAGCTCGTGGCACCGGCGACACGCAAACGGGTACAGCACGAACGCCACGATGAGACGTCTGTCCACGGCACCCCTCCAAAACCGGGGTGGACAGCGGGCCTCGACGGTGGGAAGCTACGTCGCTGGTTTGCGACTCCTCCCACCCCGAGGCGTGAACCGCATCCGTACCCCCGGTGGGCTCAACTCCCACCGGGATCTTTCCACCCGCGGCGTCACCCTATCAAGCCGCGGAAGGCGTGCCGGTGGCGACGCGTGATTTTGGGTCCCCGCGGATGCAATTTCCCACTATCGGTCAGGAATGCGCGCTTCCCGATGGCCGTTCACACTGGATGTAACCCGGGAGTTCAAAGACGCTGCTGTCGTCGTTCATGGTGACGCACAGGCGAAAATCCGGGTGCGCGTGGATCTTCAATGCGGTGATGGCGCTCTCGATATACCGCCTTTCATCCATCAGCGGCGCCAGCGATGCCCACGCCCGCTCGGGCATGCGGTTACCTTCGTCGAGTATCAGGACCCCGCCCTTCAGCATGGCGCTCACCAGCGACGAGGCGCGATACTCGACCCTCCTGTCACCCGTGAGGACCGG
>JANMQK010000121.1:0-19557 GCA_031370485.1 Acidobacteriota bacterium
TCGACCCGCCGGCGACGCGCCGGCCATGCATCCTGAAATCGATCAGCAGCAGCGGGTACCCGGCATGGTTCAGGGCCACGGCGGTGTTCATCACGCTCAGCCGGGATCCCCCCAGGTCGTGGCACAGGATGATCACCGTCCCGTCGGGCCGCCCCTTGACGAACCAGCCGGAGACCATCTCGCCGTCGGCCGCAGGGAACTTCACGTCCTCGGTCGTCAGCAGGAAATCGGTCGGGTCGATCGTCTCGCCGGTTGCCGGTGGGTGGGTGATCGAATGGAGGAGCGTCGCGCCGGCCGCCGCCGACAGGACGACCGCGCCGAGGAGGACGAGCACCAGGAGTCCTGGTCCTCGAAACAGGAACGAGGCGTCGATTTTCGACATCGGCGCGCGACTATAGCACAGCCCTGTCAGGCCACCGTGCCCCCGAGATGCGCCTTGATCTTCCCGGCCAGTCGTGTGCCGACCTCCTCGCTGAGCTCCGCGAGGGGGGCCTCCCTGACCCCCTGCACCGAACCGAAGCGGCGGAGAAGCGATCGCGCGCGAGCCGGCCCGACCCCTTCGATCTCGGTCAGAGCGGTCGACACCGTCCGGCGGGACCTGAGCTTGCGGTGATAGGTCACGGCGAAGCGGTGAGCCTCGTCCCGGATCCGCTGCACGAGGTGCAGCACCGGCGAGTCGCGCGGGATGCGGATCGGGCCCGACCGGCCGTCGAGGAAGATCTCCTCCTCCCGCTTGGCGATGGCCGCCACCTGCACGTGGGCGAGTCCAAGCCCCTGGAGGACCGCGACCGCCGAGGAGAGCTGCCCTTTCCCGCCGTCGATCAGGACCAGGTCCGGGAGCGCCTTGCCCTCTTTCAGCAGCCGGGCGTAGCGCCGGCCGACCACCTCCGCCATCGAGGCGAAGTCGTCGTTCCCTTCCACGGTCTTCACCCGGAAGCGGCGGTAGTCGGAGCGCTTCGGCCGGCCGGCCTCCCAGACGACAAGGGACGCGACCTGGTCGGTCCCCTGGATGTGCGAGATGTCGAAGCACTCGATCCGGTGCGGCGGCTCGTCGAGCCCGAGGATCTCCTGGAGCCCCTCGAGGATTTCGATTCCGTGCGTGTGCGGCGCCCGAAACATCGCCTCGAACGACAGCCGGGCGTTCCTGGCCACCGTGTCGAGGAACTGGCGGCGCGGCCCGCGCTTCGGGACGACGATCGACACGCGGCTCCCCTTGCGCGAGCCCAGCCACTCCTCCAGGACCTCCTTCGAGGCCGGCTCGACCTGGACGCAGATCGACGCCGGCACGTAATCCTGGCTCTCGTAGTAACGGGCCAGGCACGAGCCGATGAACTCGGCGTCCTCCTCGCGCGCCCCCTCGAACGACAGCTCGCGCCGCGACCGCACCTGCCCCTCCCGCATCTGGAAGACCTGGAGCGAGGCGATCTCCCCCTCGCGGGCGAAGGCGACGTAGTCCTGCTCCTCGAGACCGACCGAGGAAACGGCCTGGCGCTCCGCGATCTGCTCCAGCGTCCCGATGAGATCGCGGTAATGCGCCGCCGCCTCGAAGCGCTCGTCGTCGGACGCGGCGGCCATCTTTCGTCCGAGGCGTTCCACGAGATCGCGGCTCCGCCCCTCGAGAAAAAGCCGCGCGTCGTTGACCGCCTGGGCGTACTCCTCGTCCCCCACGAGCCCGGCGCAGGGCCCCAGGCACTGGTTCAGCTGGTAGAGCAGGCAGGGGCGCGGCAGCGTGCCGTCCATGTCCTCCAGGTAGCAGGTCGCGACCTTGAAATGCCGCGCCACGGCGTGGATGGTGCGCCTGGCGGCGCTGGCCGGAAGGTAGGGGCCGAAGTAGGCGTTCCCGTCGAGGCGCGCCCGCCGCACCAGCACCACGCGGGGAAAGCGCTCGGTCGTCGTGAGCTTCAGGTAGGGAAAGCTCTTGTCGTCACGCAGCCTGATGTTGTAGCGCGGCCGCTCCTCCTTGACGAGGTTGCTCTCGAGGATCAGCGCCTCGACCTCGGTGCGGGTCACGATGTACTCGAGGTCGTGGATCTCGGAGACCAGGAGGTCGGTCTTGGGCGCCTGCCCCGTCTGTCCCTGGAAGTACGAGCGGACGCGATGCTTCAGCGACTTGGCCTTGCCGACGTAGATCACCCTGCGTTCGCGATCCCGGTACAGGTAAACGCCGGGAGCGTCGGGCAGGTCGTCGAGCTTCAGCCGGGCAGGGTTCAGGGGGTCCATCGGCGCTCCGGTGGCCGCGGCGGCTCAGGCCGTGGCCAGCAGGAAGAGTTTCTTGAGGTACCTGACACGATCGCGCAGGGCGGCGGCCTCCTCGAAGCGGAGCTTGCCGGCCAGGGAGCGCATCTCGCGCGAGAGGGTTTCGATCTCGGCCTCGATCTCGGCGGGGCTGCGCGCCTCGTCCTTTCCGTCCTGCGCCTCAAGGGGCACTTTCAGGTAGTCCGCCTCGTAGACGCTGCCGAGCACGTCGTCGATCGACTTGACGATCGACTCGGGCGTGATGTTGTTGGCCCGGTTGTACTCCGACTGGAGCGCGCGGCGGCGGTTGGTCTCGTCGATTGCGGTTTTCATCGACCGGGTGACGACGTCGGCGTACATCAGGACCTTGCCCCGCACATTGCGCGCGGCGCGGCCGCAGGTCTGGATCAGCGACCCGGCACTCCTTAGAAACCCCTCCTTGTCGGCGTCCAGGATCGCGACCAGCGACACCTCCGGCAGGTCGAGCCCCTCGCGCAGCAGGTTGACTCCCGCCAGGACGTCGAACTCCCCCTTCCGCAGCCCCCGGAGGATCTGCACCCGCTCGAGGGTCTGGATGTCGGAGTGCAGGTACTGGATTCTGACCCCGAGGTCGCCGTAGTAGCGGGTCAGCTCCTCGGCCATCCTCTTGGTGAGGGTGGTCACCAGGACACGCTCGCCCGCCGCGACCCTCTCGCGGACCTCCTTGAGGAGATCGTCCACCTGGTGAGCGACCGGGCGGACCTCGATCTCGGGGTCGATGAGACCGGTCGGGCGGATCACCTGCTCGACCACCTCGCCCCCCGTGGCCCGCATCTCGTAGTCCGAGGGGGTCGCAGAGACGTAGATCCTCTGCCCGGCGCGCTCCTCGAACTCCTCGAACTTGAGCGGCCGGTTGTCGAGCGCCGACGGCAGCCGGAAACCGTAGTCGACGAGCACCTTCTTGCGGGCCTGGTCGCCGAGGTACATCCCCCGCACCTGGGGAATCGTGACGTGGCTCTCATCCAGGATGATCAGGTGTTCCTTTGGAAGGTAGTCCATGAGGGTCGGCGGCGCGTCCCCGGGGTTCCGGCCGGTGAGGTGGCGGGAGTAGTTCTCGATCCCCTGGCAGTACCCGATCTCCTTGATCATCTCGAGGTCGAACATGGTCCGCTGGTGCAGCCGCTGCGCCTCGAGGAGCTTGCCGTTCCCCTCGAGCCAGGCGAGCCTCTCCTGCAGCTCGGCCTTGATGCTGTCGATGGCGCGCAGAAGCTTCTCGCGCGGCGTCACGTAGTGGGAGTTCGGGTAGATCGGGATGCGCCCGAGCTTCCGGAGGACAGTCCCGCGCAGCGGGTCGATCGCCGAGACCGATTCCACCTCGTCGCCGAAAAGCTCGACGCGCACGCCGAACTCCTCGTAGGAGGGGAGGATCTCGATCACGTCCCCCCGGACGCGGAACTTTCCCCGCTCCAGGTCGAACGTGGTGCGCTCGTACTGGATCTCCACGAGCTTCCGCAGCATCGCGTCGCGGTCGATGGCCATCCCCTGCTCGAGCAGGATCATCATGCCGTGGTACGCCTCGGGGGACCCGAGCCCGTAGATGCAGGACACCGACGCGACGATGACCACGTCGCGCCTCTCGAACAGCGAGCGCGTGGCCGAGTGCCGCAGGCGATCGATCTCGTCGTTGATCGTCGCTTCCTTTTCAATATAGGTGTCGGTCTGGGCGACGTAGGCTTCGGGCTGGTAGTAGTCGTAGTAGGAGACGAAATACTCGACGGCGTTTTCGGGGAAGAACCTCCGGAACTCCTGGTAGAGCTGCGCCGCCAGCGTCTTGTTGTGCGACATGACGATCGTCGGCCGCTCGACCGCCTCGATCACCTTGGCCATCGTGAAGGTCTTGCCGCTGCCGGTGACGCCGAGGAGCACCTGGTGCTTGCTCCCGCCGCGCAGGCCTTCGACCAGCCTGCGTATCGCCTCCGGCTGGTCGCCGCGCGGCTCGAAATCGGTGACGAGCTTGAATATTCCGGGCATCGGCCTCTCCGCGCCTGATGATAGACTAGGACTTCGTGGACCGCCATGCAGCCGAAACCGCACCACAAGGGAAGAGCGTGAACGAGCCCCCCCTGATCGCCCCCGTCCCGCTCGAACAATTCCACGCGTACAGCCGCCGAGCGGGTGGAAGGTCCGCCCGCTTCGAGATTTCCGGCATCGCGGTAGAGTTCGAAGGGCTTCCCGACGACCTCGCGGAGCGGATGGCGGCGGTCTACGGCCCTTTCCTGGGGGCTGTCAGCGGCGCCGGCGATCCGCTCAAGATCGAGGTGTTCGCGGCGCCGGTCGACTACTTCCTTCCGCCGGCCTTCGCCGAGAGGTGGGAGGTTTACCGCATGCTGACGGCGCTCGAGGACAATGTCTTCCGCTCGACCTCCTACCGGCTGGCCGCCTGGTTCGACCTGGAGGGCGGCCTCGGACAGATCGCCCTGGCGCAGGGAGACCTCGATCCCGCCCCCCGGGCGATGGAGAATTTCCTCAGGAGCGCCGTCGCCTGGAGAGCGCTCGGACGGGGCGGTTTCTTCCTTCACGGCGCGAGCATCGTCAGGGACGGCCGGTGCTACCTTTTTTACGGCCCCTCGGGGGCGGGGAAATCGACCCTCGCGGCAATGAGCACCGAGGGGCGGGTGATCAGCGACGATCTGACGCTCGTGCTGGGCGGGGCGGAAGGAACGGTCGCCGCGGGCGGACCGTTCCGGGGGACCTACACGAAAGGAGAGCGCGTCCTCGGGACTTTTCCCATCGCCGGGTTCTACCGCCTGAGGAAGGACGAGCGCACGTTCGTCCGCTCCGACGACGGAGGCTGCTTCGCCGATCTTCTCGGCAACCTTCCTTTCGTCGTCGACCAGTTGCCGCGCCACTCCCACCTCATCGACCGGGTCCGATCAATCGTGGAGGGCATGCGGTTCCGTTACCTCCATTTCCGCAAGGACCAGAGCTTCTGGCCGGCGATCGACGCCGACCAGGCCGCGCGAGGTTCGCATGGCGATTGACCTGGCGCAGAAATCCCTGTGGCGTTACGAGCTTCACCTCAACGGCTTCGTGATCCTGAGGAACTTCCTGCCGGTCGATCTCGTCGAGGCGATGCACGAGCAGTTCCAGCCGCTCTACAACGGCGAGCTGGCGCGTCTCAAGGCGGGCGACACCTCGATGCTGCGGGGCCGCAATCGGCTGAGCTTCGAAATCGCGGCGTACGTCGACCGGCTCAAGGGACCGCTGGACGACGAACGCTTCCGCCGCAACCCGGTGATCGAGGAGCTGGCCGGCGATGTGCTTGGCCGCTGGCGCTACGGCGTGACCAAGGCCGAATGCCCGTTCAACGATTCCGACACGATGGCGTGGCACCCGGACGTGCCGAACGACGAGACCCGCGATCCCTCCGGGCCGGTCGTCCCCACGCGCCTCACCTTCAACGTGCCGCTCGTCGATATCAACGACGCGAACGGCCCTATGGAGATCATCCCCGGCTCGCACCGGATGCACCATCACGGGGTGCAGGATCACATCTACTCGATCCCGCGGATCTACCCCGTCCGAATCCTCATGCAGCGCGGCGACGCGATGCTGCGCGACGGCAACGCGCTGCACCGGGGAACGCCGAACCTCACGCAGCACCCGCGCATCCTGCTCGACCAGACCTACCGCGCCTTGGAGGCATGACGCGGCGCCCCATCCCCCGGTGGAAACTCCCCGGCGACAAACTGCGCCGCCCCCGTCCGCTCGACCCGCGCGAATCCCGCCGCCCGCGCCTCATCCATCACCTGGCGCTCCGAGAACAGATGGATGAATGACTCCCCGAGAGTTCCGCTCCGGGTCAGGAACCAGGTGTGCCAGTCGCCCATCTCCGCTTCGCGCCCGCCCTTCCTGCTCCGGATGAACACCAGGAGCGCCGCGAGTTCTTGCTCCAGAGTCCTGTACAGGTGCGCGCTGAACAGCACTATGCCTCCAGGCAATAGATGAAGGCCGAGTCGCCGCAAAGCCTCGACCCGCTTCTCCCTGCGCGCGATGAAGGAGTAGACGAGAGGCGTGACATAGGCCGCGGCGAAGCGCCGTCCCGGCAGGTCGAGCGTTTCCATCCCGGCCGCCAGGAACTCCACCTCGAGCCCCGCCGTCAGCGCCTGCTTCCGGCCGCTATCGACCATGGCGGGTACGAAGTCGAAGCCGGTGACACGAAAGCCCTGGCGCGCGAGCTGGAGCGCCTCGCTTCCGGCGCCACTGCCCGCCACGAGGATCGCGGAGCCCGGTGCCAGAACATCGAGAACACGCAGCGAATCGGGATCGCTCGGGGAGCCGATCATCGCCTCGTACCCGACGACCTGGTCGGCGTACTTCCGCCGCACAGACTCGGAAGCGTCTTCACCGAAGTAGGGCGCCGCCACGATTTTCCTGCGCCAGTAAAGCAACGCCGCCACACGCGACCAGGCTGGGAAAAGCCAGGCGATCGCGCGTCCCCCTGCCCCTCCCGCAAAGGCGGGTCCGGATGCTACGCCGAGAATCTCCCCGCGAGGCACTGACTCGCGGCCACCAGGCACCGTGTCGAGCGCGGTCACCAGCGCGCCCCCGGGTCCGCACGCCAGGACGCGCCGCAGATCGCCCCAGCCGCCGGCATTGCAAAGGACGATATCGCCCGGAAGCGGGGCCTTCCCGGCGACAACGCGTATGCGATCGCCATCCCGTATCCACGGCTCCAGGGCGTACCCCGCGCAGATCACCTCGAGGGGTGTCCCCCTGTGGAGAAGGACTCCCAGCGTGGCCGCGGGGAGCAGCGTGCCGTCCGGGGCGAGGCGCACCGCCCGCGGGAACGCCTGGGCCCACGCCGACGGCAGGTCTCGGGACATCGAACGCGTCTCCACTCTCCCCGGCTCAGCGCACGTCGGGATAGGCCGATTTCAGGCGGGCCGGGTCGGCGCCGAGGGCATAGCGCAGCCTGAGCCAGGCGAAGAACAGCCCGGTCGCCAGCGGTCCGTCCCGGCCGAGGCGCCGCGCGGAGGTCACGGCCGCCATGGGAAGGGTGGTCACGCGACCCCGGGCCCTCATCGCGCGCGCCAGTTCCAGGTCTTCGAAAATCGGGATCTCCGGGAATCCGCCCAGGGCCTCGAACAGATCGCGCCGGATGAACATCGCCTGGTCGCCATAGTGGATCCCGAGGAGCAGCGATCTCGCGGTCCCCCAGAGGGAAATGAGCTTCAGGACGGGTGACCGTTCGCGGAACCTGTGCCGAAACCCTCCGCCGGCTACCCGCGGGTCGCGCAGCGCTCCGAGGATCGCCTGAATGGCGGCCGGCTCGAGATGCGTATCGGCATGCAGGAACAGCAGAGCGCCGCCGGTCGCGGACCGCGCCCCGGCGTTCATCTGCACCGCGCGACCGGAGCTCTCCGAGACGACAACCCGGGCAGCCCAGCCGCGCGCGATGCAATGCCGCGTCAGGTCGAGAAAAGCCTCGACCGTGCCGTCCCGGCTCCCGCCGTCGGCCAGGATCAGCTCGACCGGCCCCTCCGTCGCCTGCCCCAGGACCGCGGTCAGGGCCCCGGGAAGGGCCATACATTCGTCCAAGCAGGGGATCACGATGGAAATCGCCGGCGCCCGATCGCCCTGCGGCCCGGCGGCTCCCGTCACGGCGTCCTCCGACCCGGCGGCTCTCATCACGATGAACCTGAGGGACTTGCGGCCGGGACCGTCCCCCGGCGCGCAGGCCGGGAGCGGGCGCCATCGTGTATACTCCCTGCCCGCCGCGAGCGGCGGCGAGAGGTGACTTGAACACCAATCAACCCGACGGGACTTCCGTTCCTGGAAAACCGGGCGGCACACAGCCAGCCAGACCATCCTCCGGCCCGGCGTCCGCCCCGCCTTCCGGCCAGGCACCGGTCCCTCCCTCCGGCCCGACCGCGGGCCCTCCCGTGGTGGAACCCCCCGGCGGGGCAGATGGCGGCCTTCCTCCGGTCTCGCGTCGCCGGCGATTCATCCTGGTGGCGCTCTTCCTGGTTTCCTTCCCCGCGGCCGCCGGTGCGGGATCGCTGTTCGGTCATCTGCTCACCTTCGACATCCCCGAGGTCCGGCACCTGCAGGACTGGAAGCCGCCCGTCGTCACCACCCTCTACAGCGCCGACGGCCAGATTCTCTACCAGTTCGGGGCCGAGAAACGGATCGTCGTGGGGCTGGAGCAGATCCCGGCGAGCTTCATGGACGGCCTCATCTCCACCGAGGACACGCGCTTCTACGAGCATGTGGGTGTCGACCCGCTGGGCATCGCGCGGGCCATCATAATGGACATCATCCACCTCAAGAAAGCGCAGGGCGGCAGCACGCTCACGCAGCAGCTCGCCCGTTCGCTGTTCCTCAAGCCCGAAAAGACCTGGCGGAGAAAGCTCCAGGAGATGCTCCTGGCGCTGCAGATCGAGAAATCGTTCACCAAGAGCGAGATCCTCACCTTCTACTGCAACCAGGTCTACATGGGCCACGGCCGATACGGTGTCGAAGCCGCGGCGCGCTACTTCTTCGGCAAACCCGGCAAGACGCTGTCGCTCGGGGAGGGCGCCCTGCTGGCCGGGCTCGTGCAGCGGCCCGAGGCCTACTCCCCCATCCGCTCCCCCGATCGCGCCAGGGCCCGCAGAAATCTCGTGCTGTCACGCATGGTCCAGATGGGCAAGGCCGATCCGGCGCTCGCGAAGGCGGCGTCGGAGCAGCCGGTCGCGGTGGCGAAGCTCCCTGAGGAGGACAACATCGCTCCCTACTTCGTCGAGGAGGTCCGCCGCTACCTCGACGCCAAGTATGGCGAGGTGGCGCTCTACCAGGAAGGCCTGGAGGTCCACACGACACTCGACCCGGCGCTGCAGAAGGCGGCGAACCGCGCCATCTTCGAGGGGCTCAGGGTCCTCGACAAGCGGCAGGGGTTCCGGCCCGTCGTGCAGAGCGCCCTCGACAACGGCGGCAGCATCGCGGAGTTCACGCATCCTTCCTGGACCAAGCCGCCGATCGTCGGCCGCCTGCGCTACGGCGTCATCACCGAGGTGTCGAAAAACGCCGCCGCGATGACCCTAGGCGTGTACACGGCCCGGCTGGGCCCCGAATCGATCGCCTGGACGGGGAGAAAGCTCCTGACCCAGATTTTCAAGGTCGGGAGCGTGGCGCCGTTTCTGGTCGGCTCCATCGACGACGAGCGCAAGAAACTCACGGTGACTTTCGACCAGGAGCCGCTCGTCGAAGGGGCGCTGCTTTCCCTCGACCCGGCCACGGGCGAGATCAAGGCGCTCGTCGGCGGATACGACTTCAGCCGCAGCGAGTTCGACCGGGCCGTCCAGTCCTACCGGCAGGCCGGCTCCGCATTCAAGCCGTTCGTCTACTCGGCGGCCCTCGACTCGGGACTGTCCCTGGCGCAGACGATCTTCGACGAGCCGACGGTGTTCCAGGACCCAGCCACCGGCGAGGATTACCAGCCCGATAACTATTATCGAAGATATTACGGTGTCACGACCCTTCGCCAGGCGATGGAGGAGTCGCGCAACATCGTATCGGTGAAGCTCCTCAACCAGGTCGGGTACAAGAAAACGATCGACGTGGCCCGGCGGATGGGAATCACGAGCCCCCTGCGGCCCTACCCGTCGATGGCGCTCGGGACGATGGAGGTGTCGCTCATCGACCTTACGACCGCCTTTTCGGTGTTCCCGAACCAGGGGGTCAGGGTGGAGCCCCACTTCATCCGCTACGTGGCGGACCGCGAAGGGACGGTCCGCGAGGAAGCGGCCCCGAAGGTCATCGAGGCGCTGCGCGCCGACGTGGCCTACGTGATGACCTACCTCCTGGAGGGCGTCACGGAGTCGGGGACCGGGTCGGCCGCCCAGACCCTGAACCGCGTCGTGGCGGGAAAGACGGGCACGACAGAGGACTACGCGGATGCCTGGTTCGTCGGCTTCAGCCCGTCAGTCGTGGCCGGAGCCTGGGTCGGCTTCGATCAGAAGAAATCGCTCGGCGACGGAGAGACCGGCGCGCGGGCCGCCCTGCCGATCTGGATCGACTTCATGAAGGAGGCGCTGAGCGGGCTTCCGGACGAGAAGTTCGTCCGTCCCGCGAACGTGACGTACGTGCCGATCGACCGCCGCACCGGCCTGCGCGCCACGGTTGATTCGAAATGCCCCTCCCCGTTCCTCGAGGCGTTCGTGGAGGGGACCGAACCGGCCCAGCCCTGCGGCGAGATCGAGCACTTCAGGATGTCCCTCCCCTATTACCTGCAGCGGCTCCCGATCACGCGCGACCTCGAGCTTCAAGTCGATTCGGACACGCTGGTGCGTCTCGTCGCGGAAGGGCAGGGAGATGTCGAGCTGGTGTCGGACGGCAGGGAGCTGCAGTTCAAGGACGGCGACATCACGCGGCAGGTCCGGCTCAACATTGGGCGGGGCGACCGCAAGAACGCGCTCGGCCAGCTGGAGGGCCAGGGCCCCGAGGGCGTCCCGACGCAGCCGCCGCCCCCGCCCGAAGGAGAGGTCCAGCATCCCCTGGGTGTGGACGGCCGGCCCGCGACCATCATTCCGATCCGATCGGACTGAATCGGCCGGCGGGAGCGATCACCGCCGCGACCCGCGCGCGCCTCAGTTGTTGTCGATCTGGGCCTTCTGGAGCTTGCCGGAGTAGTCCACGTAGATCGTCTTCCACTCGGAAAAGATCTCGATGGCGGTCGTGGCGCTTCCCTCCCGGTGCCCGTTGCCGGTGCGGCGCGTGCCCCCGAACGGCAGATGCGTCTCGGCCCCGATGGTCGAGGAATTGACGTACGTGATGCCCGTGGAGAGGTCGCGGGCAGCTGTGAACGCCCGCCCGACGTCCTGCGTGTAGATCGACGAGGAAAGCCCGTAGAGGCTGTCGTTGGCGATCTCGAGCGCATCGTCGAGGCTGTCAGCCGCGAGAACGGAAACCACCGGTCCGAAGATCTCCTCCCGGGCGATGCGCATGGCAGGGGTCACCCCGGTAAAGATCGTCGGCTGGAAGAAAAACCCCCGGGCGTGCTCCGGACCGGTCAGCCGATTCCCTCCCAGAACCGGCCTGGCGCCTTCGTCGCGCCCGATCCGCACATAATCGGCCACCCTGACGAGCTGCGTCTCGTTGACCAGGGGTCCCATGTCCACCGATTCGTCGAGAGGGTCGCCGACCTTGAGGGCCGCGGCGCGCTCCGCCAGGCGGCGCACGAATTCCTCGTGGACCCTGGTGTGGACAATGATCCGGCTGGTGGCGGTACAGCGCTGGCCGGCGGTGGCGAACGCGCCCCACAGGGCGCCCTCGATTGCGAGGTCGAGGCGCGCGTCGTCCATCACGATCATGGCGTTCTTGCCCCCCATCTCGAGAGACACGCGCTTGAAGCCGTCGGCGCACGCGAGGTTGACTTCGCGCCCGGTGTCCGAGGAGCCCGTGAACGAGATGAGCCTCACGTCTGGATGGCCGGTGAGCCGGCCCCCCACGCTCCTTCCCCCGCCCGTAACCAGGTTCACGACCCCACGGGGTAGCCCGGCCTCCTGGCCGATCGTGACCAGGTGATGGCACGAGAGGGGCGCGTCGCTCGCGGGCTTCAGGACCACGGTGTTCCCGCAGACCAGCGCCGGGATGAGCTTCCACGAGGGGATCGCCATCGGGAAGTTCCAGGGAGTGATGAGCCCGCTGACCCCGACCGGCGCGCGGACGGTGAAGCAGGCCTTGTCCGGGAGTTCCGACGGGGTCGTGAAACCGTGCAGCCGCCTCCCCTCGCCAGCGACGTGGTAGCAGACATCGATCGCTTCCTGCACGTCTCCACGCGCCTCCCGGATCGGCTTCCCCATCTCGCGGGCCATGTCGCGCGCGAGGTCCTCCTTCCGGCGCATGAGGATTTCCCCCATGCGGAAGAGGTACTCGGCCCGCTTTGGGGCCGGGACCAGCCGCCAGCGGCGGAATGCGTCCACGGCCGCCTGCACCGCCGCGTCCACGTCGGCCGGGTCGGAGTCCTGGAACCTTCCGATGTGATCGCTGTTCATCGCGGGATTGCGGTTTTCGAGGAGACGGCCCGATCGCGCGTCCACCCACTCCCCGTCGATGAAATTCCTGCAGGATTTCGAGTCGGCCACGCCGGCATTCCTCCGGGGATACGACGACGCACACAATGGGCCCGCGCGCCGGGGATTCAACGAGGGCGGGATGCTAGCAAGGGGCCTTGTGGCTGTCAAGGAAACCGGCCGCGCGCCGGCAGTCGCCGGTCAGGCGATGGCGTGCTTCGAGCCGGACTCCGCCTTTATCAGGCGGCGGGCCACTCCGAGGCAGCGCTGGGCCCGGGCGATATCTTCGATCTTCAGGAAGACCGCCGAGAGCCCCATCCAGGCGTGACAACTGTCACGGTCGATCCGCAGGGCGTCCTCGTAGCAGTGGAGAGCACCCAGAAGGTCGCCTTGCAGGGCGCGGGCCTGCGCCATCAGAAAGAGATCGTCCAGCAACCGGCGACGCCGGGTTTGCTGATTCTCGCTTGCTTGCTCGCTCAGGTGGGTATTGATTGGGGTAGGTCCGTTGAGGCGGGAGCGTTTCCACCGGCTGCCGGCACGATCTGTATTCATCATTGGGTCTGCCTCGTTCCTGGTTGTGTGACCGCCGCCTGCTCCTGAATGTACGACGACTCGGAAGAACGCGATGCAGAAGAGCAATTAGTGTGCCGCTTCCGCCCCGCAAGCATTGATTCTTCGATTAATTCTTCAACTTATTGAAGACACGCCACTTACCGAATCCACCGAACTCTCATGGGGATGACAACGGATGAATGGACGTCCGCTCCCGTGGCTTTTTGGCGCACCCACTGCACGAAATGTCTTTTATTTAGTTGCACCCCGGCAGGTTGGAGACACGTGAAGCGGCTCGGCGAAATATGGATGCGGATGCCGTCCGGTGCCGGAACCGCTGCATGGAGTGCATCAACCCGGGACAGCCGATACTCGTGGTGTTCGCGGGGGGTCGAGGGGGCAGGTCAGGACTTCTGGGACTTGAGGTCCCTGATCTTGGCGGCGACATCGCGGTAGGTCGAATCCATCCCGAAGACCTCGATGTAGAACTTCAGGGCCGTCTTGTGGTCGCCCTGCTCGTGGTACACCTCCGCGATGTCGTATCGCAGGCCAATCGCCTGATGCTCGTCGAGATCCGGCATGTCGAGGCCCTTGCGATACCACTTCAACGCGAGCTCCGGCATCCCCTTGTCCCGGAAGCAGAGGCCCAGGATGCCGCAACATTCCACGATTCTCGCCTGGTCCCTGGCGGCGAACTGAAATTCCCCGATGGCCTCATCGACAAGCCCCATTTCCTTGTAGGCGATCCCCAGGTTGTAGTGGGTTTCGTAGTCCTGCGAGTCGACCTGCTGCTCGACACCCTGCTTGAACGCCTTGAAGATCTCATCAAGGCTGTGCCCGGGACCCTCAAGCGCCTGCTGTTCCTGGTCGGAGACGGCCCGCTGCGCTTCCGCGAGGCTCTGATCGAGCTCCGATGCGAGGTCGATGAAATCGCCCGTGTCCCCTGGCCGGGCGCTTTCCACTTTGAAGACCGCCGCCGGCCTCGACGCCCGGGGTCCCGCGGCGGCCTTCGGGGGGCTCATCTTCATCGTCTGCCCCCCGAAAAGCCGCTCGATCTCGAGGTCGACTGCCGTGGGCTCCGCGGGAGGCTCCTCCTGCGGCGCTGTCGCCGACTCCTTATCAGCCTGCGCCGCCCGGGCGGCGCGCCGGGCCACCTCCTCGCTCTTCGGAAACTGCTTCTTCAGCTGCGCGATAACTTCCCGCGCTTCGTCGAGCAGCCCCTGGTCGATGTAGAAATCGACTTCGCCCAGCTTTTCGGAGTCGGGGTCGCTCGGCGGACCGCCGCTCATTACCTGCCCGAACTCGCTATCGGAGCTCGTGCCGCCGACATCGAACTCCAGCTCCGTGTCCCCGGCATCCTCCGTAGGCCCCGAACCGATGTCCTCCGGGGTCTCCTCTTCGATCTTCTCGACCTTCTGCACCCGCCTGGCGACCGGGGCTGCCTTTCCCTTTTTCTCGACAACCTCTTCTTCGATCTCGATCTCGAAGCCCGAATCCAGCGTCTCCTCCTCGACGGCGGACATGATCTCGGGGGAGGGCTCCGGCCCGGTCTCCTGCACCCTCGCGCCGCGGGCGGCGGCCTTCGCCGGCTTCGCACGCGCTGCGGGCTCCTCCTCCGTCACGCCCGTGCCGGAGTTGAACCTGGCGATGCGCTCGTTGCTCGGATCGATGCGCACCGCTTCGTTGACGAGATCCCTTGTCTCCTCGTCCGAACCGTTCGATTTCATGATCTCCGCAAGACGGAGGCACTCCTCGACCGCCTTGTCCTTGTTCCCTTCCTCGCAGTAAATCTCCTTGAGCCGGGTGCGTGACGCGACGTGCCGGGGATATTTCGCGAGGACGGTCGTGAGCTGCTGCTTCGCCTTGTCGAGGAGCCCGTACTTGACGAACACATCGGCCTCGGTCAGGTGCTCGGTGATGAAGTCCTCGTCTTCCTCCTCTCCATCCTCGTCGATCGACTGGAGCTCCTGGATCTTGCTATCCGCACCGTATTCCCCCTCTTCCTCCAGCGGCTCGACCGCGGTGCCTTTCCGGGGCGGAGCCTTGGCGGCCGCTCCTGCCGTCCCGGAAACCGCCAAACTCTTCGCGGCCGGCGGCGCGGTTTTCGCGGCGGGGCCGGGCGGCCTGGCGGGGGCCGGCCTCGCGGGCGCCGCTTCCTCGGCCTCGATCGCCAGCCCGTCCTCTTCGATGACGAGATCAAGGTCGTCGAGTCCCTGGAGCCCTTCGACCTCGGCGTTTCTGGCCGCCGCCGGCCTTGCGGTGCCGGCGGGACGCGCGGGCGGGGACGCGGGCATCGCCGGCGCCGCCGTGGGCCGTGCGGGCACAGCGGCCGGCCGGGCGACCTGCTCCGGCAACGCGATCACATCGTTGTCCATCTCCTCGTCCGGCGGCTCGGTCCGACCTTCGGGGCGACGCGCGCCCGATCCGCCGTGAGCCCCCTCCCCCGGCCCCTCGGACCCCAACGACAACGCGCCGGGATGATCCGGGAACGATTCCAGAAACTCGTCGATCAGTGAGGTCGCCTCGGCGTCCCGCCCGGTCCCCCGGTACGCCGTGGCTGCCTTCGACGCCCACGCGAACGCCTCGTCGACGAGCTGCTTCGATATCTGGTGGCGCGCCGCAACCTCCATCACCTCGGGGAGGGTCTCACTCTGGAGTTCGTCGAGCGCGACCAGGCTGTCCAGGATCTTCTCGGCATCGGCCCCCAGTCCCGCGCGCCGGCGGGCTTCTCCGAGCAGGGCCAGGGCCCGCGGGCTCTTGCCATGGCCGGCGGCCATCTCCTCCACGAGGGCCAGCAATTCCTTCGTCGGTTTCTCCTTCGACCGGAGGATTGCGAGCACCCGCCCGGCGATCGCCCCGCTGGTCGTGCTTGCCTTCAGGCCGCGGCGGGCCACCTTGACGGCCTCGTCGATGCTTCCATTGCGGTGCAGCACATCGACAACACCGGCGAACTGCGTGGCCGACTCATCGTGTTTGCCGGTGCGGCCCAGCAGGTCCGCCAGCATCATCCGGACCTTCAAGTTGTCGGGATCCAGGTCGACGAGCTTCGGGAGGATCTCGATCGCCCGGACGAACTGCCCCGCCTTGACCAGCTGGTCCGCCACCTGGAGGTACTGGGCCTTCGCCTCGATCGCCAGCCCCTGCTCGTGGTACAGGTCGGCAAGCCGTACTTGGCAGTCCAGGCTGGACGCGTCGATCTTGGTCATCTTCTTGTACATCGCGATGGCTTTCAGGTAGAACCCGTCCTTCGCGTAGTACTCGGCAATGCGCAGGAAATAGCGCATGCCCTCCTGGGGCTTGCCCGCCTTGACGAGGAGATCCCCGAGCTTGTTGGTGGTGTTCAGGTCGCGCGGGTTGTCCTCGGCGATCTTGCGGAAGACGCTGATCGCGTCGCCGATCTTCCCCGACTTCATGAAGCGCTCGGCGTCCTGGACGGTCCTGGTGCGGTCGCTACCCATCGCTCAGACTCCCGCCCTTCGGACGGGCAACGTGACGCCGATCCGCGAGCGGACCCCGGGCGCGGGGCGCTCGGTGATGGCTCGCGGGAGTCGGCTCATAGTGCCTAGCTCTGCGTCTTCTCTTCGATGCGCGCCGCCTTGCCGCGGCGGCTTCTGAGGTAGTAGAGCTTGGCGCGACGCACCTTGCCGCGCCGCATGACCTCGATCTTGCCGATGATCGGAGAGTGAAGCGGGAATATCCGCTCTACCCCGATCCCGTCGGAGACCTTGCGCACCGTGAAGGTGCTGCTGATGCCGCCGCCCTTCCTGGCGATGACCGTCCCCTGGAAGACCTGGATCCTGTCCTTCTCCCCCTCGCGGACCCTGACGTGGATCTTCACGGAGTCCCCCACGTTGAAAGCCGGGGGCTTGGTCTTGATTTCCCTGTCCTCGATCAACTTGACGAAATCCATGGTCTCCTCGATTCCCTTCTGGGTTCAGTGATCCGTGTCGGCGTCCGTCCTGGTCCGCGCCCGGGCCAGCAGGTCCGGGCGCCTCCGGGCGGTTGTTTCCAGGGCACGGGCCTCCCGCCATGAGGCGATCTGCCCGTGGTTTCCCGACGTCAGGATCTCCGGGACCTTCCATCCCCGGAAATCCGCCGGTCGGGTGTAGTGCGGATGATCGAGACGTCCGTTGTAAAAAGAGTCGTTGCGCGCCGCCTCTTCGTCGCCGAGCGCTCCAGGCAGCAGACGCGTCACGCTGTCCATCACCACCATCGACGGGATTTCGCCGCCCGTAAGGACGTAGTCGCCAATCGAGATCTCCTCGTCCGCGAGGTGCTCGCGAACCCTCTCGTCCACCCCTTCGTAGCGGCCGCAGATCAGGATGATCCGGTCAAAAGTCGCCAGGCGCTTCGCCGCCTCCTGGTCGAAGGTCGGACCCTGCGGGCACATGAGGATGGTCCGGGAGGAGGCCGCTGGATGGCGCTTGCCGATCTCCTCGACCGCCGCGAACAGCGGCGCGGGCATCAGCACCATGCCCCCCCCGCCCCCGAACGGCACATCGTCCACCTTGCGGTGGCGATCGACGGAGTAGTCGCGCAGGTCGTGCGCCCGGAACGTCATCAGCCCGCGCTCCCGCGCGCGTCGCAGGATGCTGTGGGCCATGGGCCCCTCGAACATCTCCGGGAACGCGGTGACGACGTCAAATTCCATAAAGCTCCAGAAGCCCTTCCGGGAGATCGACCGTGATCGTCCTCGTGGCGGTGTCGATGTTGCCGCAGATGGATCGCGCCATCGGCACCAGGATTTCCTTCCGCGCCTCCCCGGGCGCCCGATCCCCTGAGTCCGCGATCGACAGAAGGGGTGCGCCGCCCGTCTCAATGACATCCCGGACGGCTCCGAGATCTCTCCCGTCGCGCGTTACAACCTTCATACCGACCAGTTCGAAAATATAATAGGCACCCTCGGGGAGATCAACCAAACCCTTGCAAGGGATAAAGATATCCAGCCCGGCCAAGGGTTCGGCTGCCGCGGTCGAATCCACGCCACAGAGCTTCAAAATGACTTTTCGCCCGTAAACCGTGTATTCCTCGACTTCCCGGCGTTCCAGGGGGGCCCCCTGCCGCCCCACGAGGACCCACGACCGGCCGCTGAGCTGGTCGATCCCGGCCGGGACGAGGAGCGCGGTCAAGCGGCCCCCCGGGCCCCGGAGCCGGAGCCGCGTGGCCACGAGGACCGGTTGGTCCCCGTCCGTCGCACCCCCCGCGGCCTCCGTCGAGGGTCGTCTACTCGACGATTTCAAGATCGTAAGAGCGGCCATGCCGGTCCCCGGCGACATTCAAGAGAGTGCGCAAGGCCTGCACCGTGCGGCCCTGCCGTCCGATGACCCGTCCCATTTCGGAGGGGTCCACCTCGAGCTCCAGCACTTCGGTGCCGCGATCCTCGTACTGACGCACCGACACCGCCTCCGTCCTGTCGACCAGGTCGCGTGCCATCGCCTCGACCCAGCCCCTCACGTCGGGCTGCTCCGCCATGAAGGTGTCCGTCAGGCCGTGGCCTGGCGGGCCCGGACGATCAGGTCCCGCACGGTCTCGCTGGCGTGGGCCCCCTTGCGGATCCACTCATCCGCCCTGGCCACGTCGATCTTGACGACCTCGGGCTTTCTTCTCGGATCGTAATAGCCGAGCTGCGCGGTCACGCGGGACCGCGGGGTGCGCGTCGACTCGGAAACCACGACGCGATAGAACGGCTTGTTCTTCGTTCCTGCCCTTCGCAGGCGTATCACCAGCACGTCACCACCTCCAATGAAAACCGGCCGGCCTCACCGGCCGGACGCAACCCTGCCTTCCGCGACCCTCTCCTCACGCCTCTCCGCGCCGGGCCGCCTGCTAGCGCGGAGAGAATCGTCCCGGGCGGAGAAGGTCGCGGACCTTCGAGGCCCCCCCTCCCTGGCGGAACGTCTTCATCATCTTCTTCATCTGCTTGAACTGCTTCAGAAGGCGATTGACCTCGGCCACCGAGGTTCCGGAGCCGCGGGCGATGCGCAATCGCCGCCTGCCGTCGATCACGCCGGGATGCACCCGCTCCTCGCGGGTCATCGAGCCGATGATGGCGCGGGTCCGCGAGACTCCAGCCTCGTCGAGCGGCATGTCCTGGAGCCCCGCTCCGCCCGGCAGCAGTCCCAGGAGGTCACGGAAGGAGCCCATGCGCTTGACCTTGTCCAGCTGATCCGCGAGGTCCTCGAAGTTGAGCTCGTCGCGTCTCAGGCGGCGGGCCAGCGCCGCCGATTCCTCGCGGGAGGCCACCGCCTCGGCCTTTTCGATCAGCGTCAGGACGTCGCCCATCCCCAGGATGCGCGACACCAGGCGATCCGCGTGGAAGGGCTCGAAATCCTCGAGGTGCTCCCCGGTGCCGACGAACTTGATCGGCACTCCGGTCACATGCTTGAGGGACAACGCCGCGCCTCCGCGCGCGTCGCCGTCCGCCTTGGACAGCACGGCCCCGGTCAGTCCGAGGCGCGCGTGGAACATCGAGACCGACCTCACCGCGTCCTGGCCGGTCATCGCATCGGCCACGTAGAGGATCTCCGATGGCTTGCAAAGCTCTTTGAGGCCGGCGATCTCGGCCATGAGCTCTTCGTCGATATGCAACCGGCCGGCCGTGTCCACGATCACCGGATCGCGGCCCACCTGGCGGGCCTGCCGCAGAGCCTCCGAGCAGACGGCGGCGGCGTCCGCCCCCTGCGCGCCCGAGACCACCGGGACCCCGATCTGCTCTCCGAGCGTGCGCAGCTGCTCG
>JANMQK010000015.1:0-23862 GCA_031370485.1 Acidobacteriota bacterium
TCACCGCGATTTCCGCCGTCTCGAAGTCCCGGATCTCTCCGACCAGGATGATGTTGGGATCCTGGCGCAGGAACGACCTGAGGGCGGCGGCGAAGTTCAGGCCGATCTGCTCCTTCATCTGCACCTGGTTGATCCCGTGCAGGTTGAACTCGACCGGGTCCTCCGCCGTCATGATGTTGGTCTCCGGCGTGTTGACGCGGCTGATCGAGGAGTAGAGCGTGTTTGTCTTGCCGGACCCCGTCGGCCCCGTGACCAGCACCATGCCGTACGGCTTGAAGATCGCCTTCTCGAACTTGTCGAGCGATTCCTGCTCGAACCCGAGCCGGGTCATGTCCAGCATCAGGTTTTCCTTGTCGAGGAGTCGCATGACGATCTTCTCGCCGAAGAGCGTCGGCAGGACCGAGACGCGGTAGTCCATCTCGCGCTTTTTCCCCTGCAGCTTCATCTTGATCTTGATGCGGCCGTCCTGCGGCAGGCGTTTCTCGGAGATGTCGAGCTTCGCCATGATCTTGATCCGCGAGGTGATCGCGTCCCGCAGCTTCATCGGCGGCTGCATGATCTCGTACAGCACGCCGTCGATGCGGAACCGGACGCGGAAATCCTTCTCGTAGGGCTCGATGTGGATGTCGGACGCCCCGCGCTTGATCGAGTCGGTGAGGATCAGGTTGACCAGCCGGACGACCGGCGCCTCCTCGCTACTTTCCTGCAGCTTGGCGAGATCGGTGTCCTCCTTGTCCTCCAGCAGCTCGAGGTTCTGCTCCTCCTCGTGCGCCATCTCGTCCATGACCTTCTTCAGCTCGAGGGCATGGACCGACCCGTAATAGCGGTCGATGGCGTCCTTGATCGCCACTTCCGAGGCGACGACCGGCTCGACGTTGTACCCGGTGATGAACTTGATGTCGTCCATGGCGAACACGTTGGTCGGGTCCACCATCGCGATCGTGAGGGTCGAGCCGGTGCGGCTGATCGGCATGATCAGGTATTTCTGCGCAACCTCGCTCGGGATCAGCTTGACGACGCCCCCATCCACCTCGATCTTCCCGAGATTCACCGACGGGACGCCGTACTGCTGGGAGAGGACGCGCGTGATGTCCTCTTCCTTCACGAAGCTGAGCTTCACCAGGTTGAAGCCGAGCTTGCCGCCATTGACTTTTTGATACTCGAGCGCTTCCTGCAGTTTCTGCTGGGTCAGGAAGCCAGCCTTGATCAGCATCTCGCCGAGCTTGAGAGCCATCCACACCCTCGTGGCGGAAGAACTCCCCGCCTTCCCAATTGAAACGCGACAAGCGACTACCTCGTCACGGGTGTCAAATTATGTACCGGATCAATTTCTGTCAAGGGATGTGAGAAAAAGTGCGTATATATTGAAAGAAAATTGACAGTTTCAATATGGGAATCTATATTCCTGTAGCAACTTATTGTGTTACAAGGCGATCGGGCCGAGAATGGCTGGCGGACATCGGGGTGAACCAAGAAGAAACAGCCGTGCGGGACGAACTCCGGCAACCGTCCGCGGGCGGACGCCGGAACGGGGACCTGGCCGCCACCCTGGCCCTCGTCATCGCGGCGCTCCTGTTTTTCTCGGTCCGGGTCCTCCTCCGTTACCAGCCCCTCACCTACCTTCCCGGCGACTGCCCCTACTACGCCGCGACCGCCGTCTCCCTGCTTCATGACGGGGACCTGGACCTGAGAAACCAGCTCAGGGGCGGACTGCTCGTGCACGGCACCCAGATCGCCCTCGGCGCTGGCGGCGCGTGGTACCCGAAGCACCCGATCCTGATGCCCGTCGTCGCGATCCCGTTTCTGGCCGCGTTCGGCATGCCCGGGTTCCTGGTGTTCAACCTGATCGTCCTGGCGCTCCTCGGCTTCGTGATGATGCGTCTCGCCCGTGTCTGCGCCCCGCCCGGGGCCGCCGCCGCCGCCGCATTCGCGCTGCTGACGGGCACATTCCTGAGAGCGTATGACTACAATTTCTCGCCCGACCTTTTCGCCACGCTCATTCTCGTGACCGGTCTCCTGGCGCTCGTCCGCGGCCGCGACGGGCTGGGCGGCTTTCTCCTGGGGCTCGGCGTCGCCACGAAGCTGACGCACCTGTTTCTCGTGCCGCTCGCCCCCCTGTACGCCGCGTGGTGCCGCGGACGGCGCGGGGCCTGGCGCAGCGTGGCGGGGGCCGCCGGGCCCCTCCTGGCGGTCGCGGCGTTCAACGCCAGCCTGTTCGGCTCCCCCCTGGTGACGTCCTATGATCGAAACGTCGAAACGCGCGACGGGAAGACGGCAACGGTGAGCCACCGCGGACTGTTCGATGGGGGCCTCGCGCGGGGCGTGGCCGGAGAGCTGTTCGATCCCCGCCACGGGCTGCTGACCACCTCCCCCGTGCTCCTCCTGGCCCTGCCCGGCCTCGCGATTCTCTTCCGGCGCCGTCCGAAAGAGGCGGTGCTTTTCCTCGCTGCGGCGGAGTTTCTCCTGCTGTTCTTCGCCACCTATCGCCACTGGGACGCGAGCCATTACGGCAATCGGTTCCTCATGCCCGTCGTGGCGGTCGCCGCCGCCCCCCTCGCGCTCACGTTAGAGTGGATGGGCCAGCGCGCGCTGGCCGCGCTGCGCCGCCCGGGCCGTCTGGCCGTGGGCGAGGCCGCACGCCCGTGAACGGCCGGGCGGGCATCCTCGCTCCGTTCGCGTCGACCCGGGCGTCCCTGCTCCTGGTCGGCCTCTTGGCCTCGCACCTTCTCGCCTCCGGGCTGACTCTGCAGAAGGGCAATCTCGTCTATCACCGGCCGGGACCCGCCGTGCTCGACATCTGGGCGCGCTGGGACTCGGAGTGGTACCTGCTGATCGCCGAGAAGGGTTACGCCTCGGACGCGCAGTTCCTCGGGCTTCCGGTGAACTACGCGCCCGGCGACGCCACGGGCTTTTTCCCCCTCTATCCCGCCCTCATCAGGGCCGTCACGCTGCTGGGCCCGACGTCCCTTCTGGCCGGTGTCCTGGTCTCGAACCTGGCGCTGCTGGGGGCGCTGTGGCTCCTCAGGGGTCTCGTGCGCCTGGATTTCGGGGAGGAGGTCGCCCGGGCGACCCTCTGGATCCTGCTCGCGTTTCCGACGAGCTTTTTTCTTTCCGCGGTCTACTCCGAGTCGGTGATGCTCGTCACGCTCCTCGGAGCGCTCCGGGCCGCGCGGGCCGGGAGGCCCTGGACCGCCGGACTCTGCGGGGCGCTGTGCGCCCTCTCACGCCCGACCGGCATCCTCGTGCTCATTCCGCTCCTGGACGAGTTGGTCTTCGCGAAGTCACCGGAGCGCCCCGGCATCCGGTGGCAGGTCCCGGCGGCCCTCGCCCTTCCGGCCGCCTCGTTCTTCGCCTGGATGCTCTACTGCCGCTCCCTCACGGGAAGCCTGGTGCCGTTCCTCTTGCGGCAGGAGCGCTGGCGCGGGCCCACCTCCGGGCCCTGGCGGGCCTTTGCCAGGTTTTTCGACTCACCCCGGCTGCACGACGCCCACCACTCCACCATCGATCTCGTCGTCGCGACCTCCTTCGTGCTCGCGATCCCGTTTCTCTACACCCGGCTGCGCCGTTCCTACGCCCTGTACGCGACCGCCGCCATCCTGCTGCCGCTCGGCTCGAGCCTGTGGTCCTTCTCGCGCTTCGCGGCGGCGATCTTCCCCGTGCACATCCTCGCGGCGACATGGGCTTCCCGATCCGAGGGGAGGCTCGCCGCCTGCCTCGCCGCGGCGCTGCCCGTCGCGGGCTTCTTCATGGCGCTGTTCGCGGCCTGGTGGTGGGTGGGGTGAGGCGTCAGTCGAGGTCGTAGCGCAGATCGACGGAGGCGCGCGATCCAAGGGCCGCCTTGAGGACCTCGATAAGGTCCGGGTCCGCGCCCAGGTTTTCGAGACTGCTCACGACCACCGGCGTGATGTTGTAGCTGGTCGCGTCGAGCGTCTCCTCGACGAGGTTCTCCTGGAGGAAGTCGAGCTGGGCTTCGGTGATCTCTCCGACCTCCTGATCCGACTCGTTGTTGAACAGGCTGATCATCGCTTGCCTCCCCGGTCCTTTCCCTCTGGAGCGGCAGGTGTCCTCCAGAGGGTCGCGAAATAGAGCCCCAGCGCGACCGCCGCCGCCAGGCCGGCGACGCCATGCCACAGGCTGCCCCGCCCCTGCGCGGCGGCGGCGCCCGCGAACACCCAGAGCCCGTAGAAGACGAAGAACAGGATTGCGGCGCCGATCAGAATCCGGTGCGCCGTCAGCAGCCTCATGTCGATCACACTCCCCGGCGCAGCCGGTCACCGAGGACCGCGGGCAGGCCGGCCTCGAGGATCTTGCGCCGCGCCACTTCGCGAGGGTACTCGAGGCGGTGCACGGTCACGGTCCTCACCTCGTCATCATAGATCGCGAAGCTCGTCCGGGGGTCGTGGTCGCGGGGCTGGCCGACCGAACCGGGGTTCACCAGATGGCGCTCACCCGGCGCGAGCGTGAGCATCGACTGATCGCCCGCGAGCGGCTGGACCCGCAGGCCGTCGTCGGCCATCACGAAGGCACACGGCCAGTGCGAGTGGCCGAAAAAGCAGAGCGAAAAGGGCAGGGCCTCGAAACATTCGCGCGCGTCCTCCTCCACCAGGAGATACGCGTCCTCGTCGAGCGGGCTGCCATGCGCGATCAGGGTGCGCGGGCCGACTTCCCGCGGCCCTTTCGCGAGCCCGGCCAGGAACTCCCGGTTCTCCCCGGTCAGGACCTTGCGGGTCCATTCCGCGGCGACCCGCGCCGCCGGGGCGAAGCCGATCGCATCCTCGAGACCCGCGGCCACCTTGTCGTGGTTGCCCCGGATCGCCCGGCAGTCCGGAAGCGCCCGCAGCCTGTCGAGCACCGCGTTGGGATCGGCCCCGTAGCCCACCAGGTCCCCCAGCAGCACGACCGCGTCGTAACCCAGACCTCGCGCCCGCGCCAGGACCGTTTCCACCGCCTCGAGGTTGCCATGCAGATCCGCCATGAGCAGGTGGCGCATCAGAGGAGCCCCGCGATCCGCTCAGCCGCGTCCTCGGGCGTCAGCCCCTCGACCTCGACGCAAAGGGGCGCCAGGCGGTAGGCCGGAAGCCTTGCCCTGTAGAGCGCTTCCGCCTGGGCGGGGTCCTTCAGCATCGGCCGGTCCGCCCCGCGGTCGCACCGCGCGAGGGCCTGCGCGAGGGAGGTATGCAGCCAGACCGCCCGGCCCAGGGCGTCGATGACCTCGCGGCTCGCGGCATGGGCGTAGGTCCCGCCGCCACAGGACACGACGATACGGGTCCGCCCGCGCAGGCTCAGAAGCACCTCCGTTTCGAAAAGACGGTAGCGCGGCTCACCATCCTCCTCGAAGATCCGCGGGATGCTCCGCCCGTCGATCGCGACGATACGCTCGTCGAGGTCGAGGTGCTCCCATCCCAGCAACCGTGAGAGCGCCCGCCCCACGGTGGTCTTGCCGACTCCCATGAATCCGACGAGGAAAAGCGGCGCATTCTTAATGGCCACGGGGCGCTCCCGGCCCCATCAATAGGCGACGGCGGCCTCGCCCCGGCGCTCCAGGAGGCGCTCGAGGAAGCCGGTGTTCAGGTTCCCCCGGATGAAATCGGGGTCGTTCAGGATGCGGCGGTGCAGCGGCAGGTTGGTGCGGATGCCTTCCACGACCATGACCTCGAGCGATCGCCGCATGCGCGAGATCGCCTCCATGCGGTTGTTTCCGCGGGTTATGAGCTTGGCGATCATCGAGTCGTAGTAGGGCGAAATCCGGCACTCGGGGTGCGCCGCGGTGTCGACCCGGACCCCGGGGCCTCCCGGGAGGTGAAAGGTCGTGATCGTGCCGGGGGAGGGCACGAAGGTCTCGGGGTCCTCCGCGTTGATGCGGCATTCGATCGAGTGGCCCGTGTGGGCGATGTCCTCCTGCCGGAAGGCCAGCGACTCCCCCGCGGCGATCTTGATCTGCTCCTTGATCAGATCGATGCCCGTCACCATCTCGGTGACGGGATGCTCGACCTGGATCCGCGTGTTGGCTTCCATGAAATAGTAGCGGCCGTCCTCGGCCAGCAGGAACTCCACCGTGCCGGCGTTCTGGTAGCCCACCGACCGCGCCACCTTCAGGGCCGACTCCGCCATGCGGCGGCGCAGCTTGGGCGCGAAGGCGGTCGCCGGGGACTCTTCGAGGATCTTCTGGTGCCGGCGCTGGATCGAGCACTCCCGCTCCCCGAGGTGCACGATATTGCCGAACGAATCACCCAGGATCTGGAACTCGATGTGCCGCGGATCCTTCAGGTACTTCTCGATGTAAACGTCCGCGACGCCGAAGGCGGCCTTCGCCTCGGTGCGCGCTGTCGAGAGCGCGGGGACCATTTCCTCGGGCGCGCTCACGATGCGCATCCCCCTCCCGCCCCCGCCCGCGGAGGCCTTGACGATGACGGGGAACCCGATCCGCCCCGCGATGCGCATCGCCTCCTCGTCGTCGGACACCGGCCCCTTGCTGCCCGGCAGCACCGGGACCCCGGCCGCCGTCGCGGCCTCGCGCGCCTTGGCCTTGTCACCCATCAGGCGGATGACGGCCGGGCTGGGACCGATGAACCGGATCTTGCAGGCCTCGCACACCTCCGCGAAGTGTGCCGACTCGGCGAGGAACCCGTAACCCGGGTGGATCGCGTCGGCGTCCGTGATTTCCGCGGCGGCAATCACGGCCCCGATGTTCAAGTACGATTCGGTGTTGCGGGGCGGGCCGATGCACACGTCCTCATCGGCGAATCTCACGTGCAGGGAATCGGCGTCGGCCGTGGAATAGATGCCGACGGTCTTGATCCCCAGCTCGCGGCACGCCCAGATGATCCGCAGCGCGATCTCGCCGCGGTTGGCGATCAGTATCTTTCTGAACATGGCGGGCGCAGCCTTTCCTCAGGCCCGGGCGGATGTCCGGATCTTGAAGAGGGGCTCCCCGAACTCGACCGGCTGGCCGTTGGCGACAAGGACTTCCAGGACCTCGCCGTCGCAGTCCGACTCGATCTCGTTCATCAGCTTCATCGCTTCGATGATGCACAGGGTCTGTCCCTTCTTCACGCGGTCCCCCGTCTCGGCGAACGGTTTGCTGGTGGGAGCGCTGGCGCGGTAGAAGGTTCCGACGATCGGCGACTTCAAGATATGGACATCGGGGGCCTCCGCCACCGCGGGACGCGCCGCAGCCTCCGGCTGCAACGGCATCGCCGCCGACGGCTGGGCCGGCATGACGGCCGCGGCCTGTCCGTTCGCGGCCGGCGCCATCCGCTTGACCAGCTTGATCTTGAAACCCTCCCGCTCCAGCTCGAACTCGACGAAGCTGCTGCTCTCGATGTATTCCATCAATTCCTTGATCTCGTTGTCCAATTGCCCTTCCCCCATCGGCGTCTCCGGGCGCCCGCGGCTCAGCCTATCACTTCGCGGATCTGGTGGCCCGCCTTCCAGGCCTCGTACCGGGCGCGTCCGGACAGGGCGCCCCGGCCCACCACGACGCACAGGTAGTACTCCGGCCCGATGGCCCGCATGATGGTCAGCCTCGTCGGGCTCGAGATCGTCACCTCCTCCAGGGGCTCTCCCGGCAGGTCCCTGAGCGAGTTCGTCGCCCGCCGGACGACACCGATTCCCTCCGCGGAGGCCAGCTCGATATTGAAGTCTTCGTCCGCCGCCAGCTTCTCCACGGGTATTCCGTCAAGCCCCATGACCGCGGCCCCCAGGAACCCCGGGGTTTTCTCCATCATCTCGCGCAGTACCTCCCTCATCGCTCCCTGGCCTCCCTGGCGGCCGCACCGGAGCCGCATTGAATCGCCTGCAGCCAACGTTCGAGCCTGAGCGCCTTCGGGGGCCGGCGCGGAGCGGGCGTGGGATTCCCGGGATCGGGCGCGAGTTGCCCGGCGGCAAAAGCGTCCTCACCGTCGGGCGCGTTCCCGTTCCGCGGCTCCTCCCCCGCTTCGGGCGCGGCCCCGGCGCCCGGCCATGCCCCGGCCTCCGGCGCCGCCCACGCCTGGGATTTCCCCGACTCGTCCTGCGAGGCGCCGGTCCACTGGAACCCGGATTCACGAGGATTGGTTTCCTTCGACCAGTCCGGCTCGGGACGCGCGCCGCCCGGCTCGAGCTCCTCGAGGCGCCGGCGCAGCCGCTCGTTCGCCGGGTCGAGACGCAACATGGCCCTGTAGACTTCGAGCGCGCGCTGCACGAGTCCCTGGCGCAGGTAGAGCTCCGCGAGAGTGTTCGTCTGGAGCGCGTCCGGCTCCTCGTCCGCTTCCGGCCCTCTTCCAGGCGCGGGAGAGGCCTCGGACGCCGGCCAGGGATGGCCCCCGGCCTCTTTTTCCTGATCGCCGCTCGGGGTCGAGACCGGCTCTACCCGCACGCGCGCGGTTGGGAGGTCATCCACGGACGGCTCGGGGGCCGGCGTCGCGCGGCGCTCCGGCACGGGACGGGCGGAAGCGCCCGTGCCCGTCGTGACGCTGCCGGCCCCTGCCGTTGGGTCGATGTCTCCCGGGCGGTAGTCGAGGGCCGGGTCGAGAGCCGCGCTGGCCGCCGGCGGTGCCGTGGGCCGCGCCTCCTGGACGGCGTTGGTCTCCCGGGAGGCGCGGGGCTCCGGGGGTTCCTGGAGATCGCTCAGCAGGGCTTCGACCTCGCGGTCGCCGGGCGAGTGCCTGAGCATCGCCCGGTAGGTATCCGCGGCCTCCCGCGGACGGCCCATCCGTCTCTGCACCTCGGCCAGGAGCTTTCCGGCCAAGTGGTTTTCCGGCATCGTCCTGTGCACATCGGCCAGCGTCTGGTGTGCCAGGTCGAGGTTCCCGGCCTCGAGGTAGGTGCGGCCGAGGGCGATGCGGGCCGGCAGATAGGCCGGGTGCCGCTGCAGCCCCTGCAGGCAGACCTCCGTCGCCTCGTCGAAACGGCCGAGCTTCCGGTATTCCTCGGCAAGCTGCAGAAAGGCCCGGGAGAGAGGGTCCTTCGCCAGCCTCTCTTTCAGGGATTCGATCGTCTTTCCCAGAGCCGTGTTTTTCGCCATGTGTCTAACCTATTGGAAATTCGGGGGTAAGGGCGCCCGTCCCGCGCGGCCTGGCAGATTATAGAGAATGCTCTAAAGGCTTGTCAAAAAAAGAAATGCCCCCGGCTGCGCGCCGGGGGCGTGAAGGGTTCTCCCGCCTAGGGCTAGGGGACGATTTCCACCGGCACCTTGGCGTTGAACTCGACCGGCCGGCCTATGACGTCCTCCCCCATGAAACTGAACCGGGCGGTGTCGACGGTCCCGGCAGGCGGCTTCACCCCGGCGGGGATTATGGCGATGGTGAACGATCCCGTGTCACCGATCTGAAAGAAGGTGTCATCGGGGATTCCTGCTGCGGGAGGGAACAGGCCTCCATCCCAGGCAACCGTGAAGGACGTGAACTTGACGCCGTTGAGGACGACATTCGACGTCGTGGAAGTGTTGCGGTCGAAAACCGTGAAGCCGATGGAGGCCTCCACGTCCGCCGTGACGTCCGCGGCGGAGTTCCCGGTGACCCCGGTGCCGGTGACCACGATCAACGCCTCGCCCATCTTGGGGTTCTTGCCGGTCTGGTTGCAGCCGAGACCTGGCAGACCCAGGACGATAAGGCTCAGGACTGCGAGCAGGCCGGTACGCGTACGACTCGTCATGGTTTGTCCTCCTGCGGCTCCGTCTTCTTCGAGATCCTCGGGGTGATGAAGATCAGCAGCTCGGTGTTCTTGCGATTGATCGATTTATTCCTGAAGAGCCAGCCGAGACCCGGGATCTTCGACAGCCCGGGAACGCCGGCCTGCGTGACCGAATCGTTCAGCTTGAAGATGCCGCCGATGACGGCGGTCCCCCCGTCGGCGACCAGGATCTGGGTCTGCGCCCTTTCCGTGATGATCGGCGGCACCTGGCCCACGCGGTTCACGAAGTCGGGCGAGGAGTTGTCAACCTTCACGTCCATGATCACCGTGCCTTCCTTGGTGATCTGGGGCGTGACCTCGAGCTTGAGCGAGGCCGACACGAACTCGACGTTGATCTGGGTCGCCGTGGTGCTGACAACCGGGATCTGCACGCCCTGCTCGATGGTCGCCTTCTGGTTGTTCTGCGTGGCGATGCGCGGCGAGGAGAGGATCTTGACGTCGCCGTTCAGCTCGAAGGCATCGAGTTGGACGTCGAGCGTGAGCGAGTCCAGGACGTTGCCGAAGCTCAGGCCCAGCCTGCCCGCGCTGGCGGACGATTTCAGGTTCACGTCGTAGTCGAAGGTTCCGTTGTGCGGGAACTGGAGGTTCGTCTGCGTCCCGTGGGCCGCGTCCGCCTTGCCGTGGACGCCCCAGATGATCCCGAAGTCGCGCTCGAACTCGCGGTCGGTCTCGACGATCCGTGCCTCGATCACAACTTGAGGCGTCTGCTCGTCCAGGGCGTCGATCAGGCGGTTGATCCGATCCTGGCGGTCCCTGAGGTCGGTGATGATGAGCGTGTTCGTCCTGTCATCCATGATCACGTCGCCCCGCTTCGACATGATTCTCTTGATGATCGGGGTGACGTCCTTCGACTTGGCGTACGACAGGCTCCGCGTGAAGGTGATGGGCTCCTCCTCGAGCTCCTGCGCCTCGAGGAGCGACTTGCGGGCCGCGGCCTCCGAGGCCAGCTTCTGCGTGCTGGCGATCCGGATGACGTTGTTCTCGAAGACCTTGTCGAGACCGTTGTTCTTCAGGATGATGTCGAGCGCCTGGTCCTCGGGCACGTTCTCGAGGACGATCGTCAGGGTTCCGGCCACGCCGGGATCCAGGACGATGTTGAACCCCGTGATTTCATGGAACAGCCGGAAGACGTCCTTCAGGTCGGCGTCCTTGAAGTTCAGCGAGATCCGCTTGCCTGTGTATTTCGGCCCGTTGTCGGAGATCGACCGCGCCGAGTACTTGCCGAGACCCTGCGAGATCATGACGTCCCCGCTGGTGTTTTTTGCCGCGGGCCGGAACCGGACCTCGGGCGGATGCTGTTCGACCTTCACCTCGCCCTGGGCCATGAGCGGATTGGCGGGGCTCGGCATGCCCTCCGCGGAGGCCATGTCGCCTGTCCCGGAGTCCGACGCCTCGCTCTGACGCGCGCCATCCGGCGCTCCCGTCTCTCCCGCCGGCCCGGTCGCGTCCGGCTGCGTCGAAGACGGCTGGGTCGAGGACGGACCGCCTTCGACCGGAGGCAGCATGTTCTTCTGTGATCCCGGTGTTTCGGCCGCCAGCGGGACGGCAACCTGCGTCCCCGAATCCTGCGACTGTTCCGCCGCAAGACGCACGGCTTCTTCCGAGAAATCGACAACCAGCCCGTGGTCGGTGGGCACGATGGCGTAAGGCCTGGGCGATGTCATGTCCAGCACGACCCTCGCGACCGGCCGCGGCCTCGTCGCGAACTGCGCCACGCGGACCTTCGACAGGACGGGCGAGCCGACCGGGATCGACTTGGTCCGGGTCTTGTCGACGACACCGACCAGGTCGATCACGAGACGCGGCGGGTTCTTCAGCTCGAAGTGCTCCTGGCTCAGCGGGCCGTCGGCCTCGAGGACGACGGTCGGCGCATCGCCTTTGGCGTTGGCCTCGATCGACAGCAGCGTGCGCGCGGCCTTCCCCGCCGGGACCGGTCCGCGGACGACCTTGACCGCCGTCGGAGGCGGAGCGGAGGGCGGGGCCTGGGGCGCCGCGGCAGGCGGTTCCGAAGGGGGCAGCGCCTGCAGGTCCTCGACCGGCTGATCCGGCCCGGTTGCGGAAGGCGCCGCCGTCTCGGTCGTTTCAACAGCCGCCGGCTCGACCGTCCCGCCCGGGACAGTCCCGGTCGCGGACGCGTCCGTTCCCTGGGCCACCAGGGGGGCCTCGGGGGTGTTGTCGGCGTCTCCGAGCGACGGGAAGTCGACGAACAGGTCGTGTCCGTCCAGGCGGATGGCCTGGTGGGCGGCGAGCACCTTCGTGAACTCGAACCTGGCGATGGTTCCCCCGTCGACACTTTCGATGCGGCTCACCCGCACGCCCTCAACCTGGGGGGTGCCGATGCGGATCTCCTCGGAGATCCCCTCGACGTGAACGTCGAGCAGCTCGAGGACCAGTGTCCGTGCATCGGGCTGGTACGAGGTGTAGCTGAACGGGTAGTTCCCGTGCAGGATCACCTCGGTGCCCGAGGGTGTCGACGAGTGGTCGATGCCGCTGATGACCACCGCGGCCGGGGCGCTCAACGCCGCCTGACCGGGCTCGCTGACGGGCGGGTTGCCCGAACAGCGCAAGGCGGCCGCGGCGATCGTAAACAGGATCGCAACCTTACTGAACTTCATAGCCTATCCTCCTCCGCTGGCGTCAGCCGCTTGGTCACGTCCCGGTAGGGCTTGATGCTTCTGGGATCGTTGACATCCTGCCGGAACAACACCGTGCCGGTCTTTCGGTCTATCCGTACGATCTTCCCGTCGTAGAGCGTGTCGCCCAACTTCAGGAAGTACCCCTTGTTGTCACTGCCGTTGAAGAACGCGATGGCCCCCCTGCCCTTCTGCACGATGCCGACAAGGTCGACCTCGGAGATGAGCATTCCGGCGATTCCCCTGGGACGCGGGCCCTTGCTGGGCGCGTTCAGGGCGTCGACCAGGGAACGGAAGGGGTCCCGGCGTCCGGCAGGGTCGTAGGTGAAACCGCGACCGGAGAGGACGGCCTCGTTTTCCTCCATGATCTTGTGGATTGTGTCGTTGGCGTTCTGCGCCGCGGCCTCCGTCCCCGCGGCGGGCGCGGCGGCGGGCTGCTGCTCGGCCATGGCCCGTCCGGACCCCATGAGCAGGAGACCCAGCGCGGGCAATGCGGCGAGCGCGAGCAGGCCCTTGTGCGTCACGGCTGCGACCCTCCCTTGTCGTCGTAGACGAATGTCGTCGCGATGAAATTCGAGACAATCGAACCTCGTCCGGAACCCTTGGCGGTGATGTTGACGTTGCTCACGTTGATGATCCGCGAGTACTTGCTGATCCTGTCGAAGAACACGCCCAGGTCGTGGTAGTCGCCCTCGATCTCCATGGTGATGGGGAATTCCTTGTAGAACTCCACCGGGCGAAGGCCGTTCGGGCTGAACTTCTTGAGGTCGAGGTTGGACTGGTCGGCGAGGTTCTTCACCCACTTCAGCAGCTCGCCCGTCTCCGGCTCGGTCGGCAGGATCGAGAGCAGGTCGCTGAGCTTTGCCTGGAGGTTCTCGATCTCCTTCTCGAACTCGGGCAGCTTGGCCTCGATTGCCTGGCCCTTGCGGATATCGGTCTGCAGGCCCTCGAGGCGGGACCGATCCGCGGCGTTTTTCTTCGCCATATCCCCGAAGTTGGGATAGGCCATCCAGGCGACGCCGACCATGGCGCCGGCCATGACCGCCACCAGCGCGAACTGTCCCCAGAACGGAAGCTTCTTGAAGTCCATCGTTCCGCCCTCCCCCTAGGTTCCCGGCCGCGGGGTCGCCGCGGCCGGCTCGTCCGCGGCTGGCGTGGCCGCGGGCTGCGGAAGGAACTGACAGGTCAGCGAGAATGTCACG
Organism: Acidobacteriota bacterium; assembly: GCA_031370485.1. Classification (GTDB taxonomy): domain Bacteria; phylum Acidobacteriota; class Polarisedimenticolia; order Gp22-AA2; family Gp22-AA2; genus JANMQK01. Next base: position 13,508 of record JANMQK010000015.1, read on the forward strand.
CCGGCCGGGATCGAGGAGATCGCCCCGAGGACGACACCCTGGAAGTACCGCGACCCGGTGAGGTTGTTGTAGAAGTTCGATACGGCGTTGTAGGTGGTGGCCTTCCCCTGGATCTGGATGGCGAAGGAGCCCTCGCTCATCGAATCGAGCCAGAGGAAGTCCGGGAGCTGCTTGCTGATCTCGTCGAGCAGGTGTACGGGACCACTCTGGTTCCGCTTGAGCTGCGTGACGAGGGTGATCTTGCGCTGGAGGAGCTCCTTCTTGGCCTTGTAGTCCTCGCCCTTCTTGATGATGGCCTGGAGGCGCTCCTTCTCCTGCTCCGCCTTGGTGATCTCCCTGACCAGGCCCGTGTGCTCGTTGCTCAGGCTGAACCAGCGCCAGCTGATGAACAGGAGCGACAGGATCACGACCCCGCTCATCAGGACGTTCTGTCCCATGACTCCCGAGCCCTCGGCACGCGGCGCTGCCTTCGCCCTCGTGCGGCCGCCCTTGGTGTCGGCGATCAGGTTGATCTTTATCATCGGCCGTCTCCCGTGCGGCGCGAGGCCAGACCGACCGCGATCGAAACGCTCGGACTGAGGTCCTCGACCGCTCCGGGCGGAATGGCCTTGCTGATCTGGACCCGGTGGAACGGGTTCATCAGCTCCACCGGGACCCTGAACCTCTCGGCCAGCGACTCCTTGAGGTGGGGCACGCGCGACGACCCCCCGGCCAGGACCAGCTTCTCGATGCTTTCTCCCGGAGTCGTGTTCTTGAAGAAATCGATGGTCTTCTGGATCTCCGCCCCAACGAAATCGTTGATCGAGGCCAGGATGGGGGTGACGTTCTCGACCGGGATTCCGTCGACACCCTCACCCCGCTTGAGGATCTCGGCCTGGTCGAAGCTGAGGCTCAGCTCCTTCCTGATGGCGTCGTTGTAATGGTTCCCGCCCACTGAGATGTCGCGCCAGAAGATCGAGTTCGATCCCTTCAGGATGGCGACGTTGGTCGTGGAGGCGCCGATGTTGATCAACGCCGTCCCGGCGGAAGGGTCGATCTCGTAGTTCATCTCGTAGCAGTTCTGCAGGGCGAACACATCGACGTCGACCAGGGCGGGGTTCTTGCCCGCCTGGGTCACGACGGAGGTGTAATCGTTGATCTTGTCCTTCTTGGCGGCCACCAGGAGCACGTCCATGTTGCCCTCCCCGCCGCCCTTGAGAACCTGGTAGGCCAGGTTCACGTCTTCCACGTCGAAGGGGATATACTGCTCGGCCTCCCAAGGGATGACTTCGGCGAGCTCCTCCTCGGAGGTCGCCGGGATCGATATTTTCTTGATGATCACGCTGTGGCCCGAGAGCGCGATGGCGACGTCCTGGCTCTTGAGCTTTCTGGCGCTGAAGGCCTTCTGGATGGCGTCCACCACCAGGCCGGCGTCCATGATGGCTCCGTCGACGATGGCCTCTGGCGACAGGCGCTCCACCGCCAGGTTAACCAGCTGGTAGCCGGCGCCCTTGCCGAGTTCTTTCAGCTCGACGATTTTCACGGCGCTTGAGCCGATATCCAGGCCGATGAGCGTTTTTGGCTTCGAGAAGAACACCGCCGACCTCCCCTTGTTCTCCGGCCCTCGCGGGCACGACGCTCTCACCAGGAGTGCGCCGCTTTTTCACGAAATTTCAATATATTCCGCGATCCCGATTGTGCAAGGTGGTTACGTCATTACAGTGACCTGTTTGATAGTCTTTGAATATGCATTTCTATATTATTGACTAGTCATACTTTGCGGGAGTGTCGGCGGAAGCCGCCGCGGGGACAAAGGAGGCGTGGGCTCCTGGACTCTGCTCGAGGAAACCGGGGATGGACCCGCGCTCAGCCGGGTTGATCGGAGCGACGGGCGTGTGGTAGAGTGCGCCTTCGCTGCCCCGTCGGTGAGTGCCCTTAGTTCATGCTTTCGAGGAGGATTTGGTGGCTCGTTCGTGCGAAATCTGCGGCAAGCGGCCGGTGTATGGCAACCAGATCAGCCATGCTCACAACGTCTCCTCGCGCGTCTGGTATCCGAATCTTCAAAAAGTCCGGGTCCTCGTCTCGGGGGCGCGGCGCCGCATGAAGGTCTGCACCCGCTGCCTGCGTTCGCGCGCGGTGGTCAAGGCCGTCTCCTAGCCGCAATCCCCTACTTCAGCCTGGCAATCGCGTCGATTTCCACGCGCGCTCCCTTCGGGAGCGCCGCCACCTGCACGGTCGAGCGCGCCGGCCGATTGTCCTTCAGGAACCGCTCGTACACTCCGTTCATCTTCTGGAAATCGTCCAGGTCGGTGAGGAAGACGGTCGTCTTGACGACCTGGTCGAAACCCGAGCCCGCCGCCTCGAGAACCGCCCCGAGGTTCTCCATCACCCGCGCCACCTGGTCCTCGATGCTCCCCCCGATCAACTCGCCGCTTTGGGGATCGAGGGGCACCTGCCCCGAGAGAAAGACAAACCCTCCCGCGGCCACACCCTGCGCGTAGGGCCCGATGGCCCGGGGCGCGCTCGACGATCCAATGGGTTTGATGTCCTGCACAGCTCCCCTCCTTGTCATGCGGCCCGGCGCTTCATGCGACCTGGCGCTCCACGTGGTAGACCCCGTCGATGCCCTTGACCTTCTCAACGATCTTCTGAAGGTGATCCACGTCCTCGATGTCGAGAAGGAACGTGATCTCCCCCCGGCGGTCCTCGAAGGTCCTCGCCTCGACGTTCTTGATGTTCGATTTGGCGTCGGCGATCGCCGACGTGATCTTGGCCAGGATCCCGGGGCGGTCCTCGGAGAACACGGTGATGCGAACGTCGAAACGCGTCTCGTCGCCGCCTTCCCAGACCACCTCGATACGGCGCTCCGGATCGTACAGCAGCTTCTCGAGATTGGGACAGCGCTCCGAGTGCACCGTGACCCCCCGCCCCCGGGTGATGTACCCGACGATGGGCTCGCCGCGAATGGGGCTGCAACACCGCGCCAGGGATATCAGGGCGTCGTCGAGTCCGCGCACCTTTACCTTCTTCCCCGTCATGCCCAGCGCCTTCTTCACGACGTGGGCGATGCCCCCCTCGGTCGCGTCGTGGGCCTTCGCGGCGGGGTCGAGCCTCTCGATCAATGTCCGCGGCGCGATCTTGCCGTATCCGACCGCAGCGTAGAAGTCCTCGAGCGCCTGCAGGCCGAGGGTTTGCAGGGCCTCGCGCAGCCGAGCGCCCTCAGCCACGTGGGTCTTGAGGCTGAAGCGGTATCTCTTGAACTCGCGGTCCGAGACAGTCTTTCCCAGCTCGATGCTGCGATCGCGCCGATCGATATTCAGCCACTGCCGGATTTTCGCCCTGGCGCGTGATGTCCGGGCGAACGCCATCCAGTCCTGGCTGGGAGAGTGATTCGGCGCCGTGAGGATCTCGACGATGTCCCCGTTCTTCAGCTCTGTCCGGAGCGGCTGCAGCTTGCCGTTGATTCGCGATCCGACGCACCGGTGTCCGACCTCCGTGTGGACGGAGTACGCGAAATCCACCGGTGTCGCGCCCCTCGGGAACGACTTGACCTGTCCCTGCGGCGTGAAGCAGTAGACCTCTTCCGGGTAAAGGTCCACCTTGACCATGCTCAGGAATTCGCGCGGGTCCTTGAGCTCCTGCTGCCACTCCATGATCTGCCTCAGCCACTCGATGTTGGCGTCGGCCTCCTTGCCGCCCTTGCCCTCCTTGTATTTCCAGTGGGCCGCGATCCCCTCTTCGGCGATGCGGTGCATCTCATGCGTGCGGATTTGGATCTCGAAGGGCTGCCCCTTCTCGCTGACGACCGAGGTGTGCAGCGACTGGTACATGTTGGGCTTCGGCATCGCGATGAAGTCCTTGATCCGGCCCGGCACCGGCCGCCACAGTCCGTGGATGATCCCCAGGGCGCCGTAGCAGTCCTTGATGCTGTCCGTGTGGATGCGGAAGGCGATGTAGTCGTACACCTCCGCGACGTCGATCTTCTGCCGCTTGATCTTCTTGTAGATGCTGTACAGGTGCTTCCGCCGGCCGTAGATCTCCGACCGGATGCCGGCGGCACCGAGCTCCCGCTCGAGGGTGGCCTGGATCTCGCGGATGAAGTCGTCGGTCACCTTCCGTTTCTCGTCGAGCGCCCTGACAAGGCTCTGGTGCCCCGAGGGGTCGAGGAACCGGATCGACAGGTCCTCGAGCTCGTTCTTGATCTTGGCCATGCCGAGGCGGTTGGCGATGGGGGCGTAGATTTCCAGCGTCTCGCGCGCGATTCTCTCCTGTTGCCGCGTCGAGAGGTGCTCGAGGGTCCGCATGTTGTGGAGGCGGTCGGCGAGCTTGACGAGCACGACACGGATGTCGTCCACCATCGCCAGCATCATCTTGCGGAAGCTCTCGGCCTGCTGCTGCTCCCTCGAGTTGAAGCTGATGCGTGCGATCTTGGTCAGGCCCTCCACGACGTGCGCGATGTCCTTGCCGAACTGCGCTTCGAGGATCTCCCGCGTCGTGAGAGTGTCCTCCAGGACGTCGTGGAGCAGCCCCGCGACGATGCAGGTCATGTCGAGCTTGAGATCCGCGAGGATGTGGGCGACGGAGAGCGGGTGGATCAGGTAGGGCTCACCGGAACTTCGGGTCTGCCCTTTGTGCTCCTTGGCCGTGAAGACGTAAGCCTTGCGCAGAAGGTCCAGGTCGGCGCCTGGAAGGTACGACTCAACCCTTTCCTGGATGTCCTCGAATCGAATCATCGTGGCGTGCCCGTCGGGCCCTCCGCGGCCTGGAGGGCGCTTCCGGGCTGGCGTCCGCCGGGTGCCGGTGGCTGCGCGCGCCCGTGCGGCCCTGCGGTCCATGTCAGTATAGCAAAAGGGTTTTCGGAGCCGCAATCGCGCGGCCCCGGGGCGGGCGCCTCAGAGCCTGACGTGCTTCGGCCCTAGATAGTTCCAGGCGACGACGAGGAGGGCCGCCGCGACGAAGACCGAGGAGTAGGTCCCGAACACGACACCCACGAGGAGGCAGAATGACAGGGGGTTCAGTTTCTCGCCGCCGTAGAGAAACAGCGCGAACACGGCGATGAACACCGTGAACGAGGTCAGGACGGTCCGGCTGAGGGTCTGGTTGATCGAAGCGTTGACGACCTCCGGGAACTTGACGTCCCGGTACAGGCGGAGGTTCTCGCGGATGCGGTCGAAGACCACGATGGTGTCATTGATCGAGTACCCGAGGATGGTCAGGAGGGCGGCCACGACAGGGAGGGAGAACTCCTTGCCGGACAGCGCGACGGCGCCCGCCGCGATGGTGACGTCGTGGATCAGGGCGAGGACCGACGAAATGCCCCAGGCTATCTTGCGGAACCGGAACCATACGTAGATCAGGATCCCCCCGACCGACCCGAGGATCGCGAGTCCCGTGTTCTTGAGCAGCTCCTTGCCGGCCGTCGGCCCTACGAACTCGACACCGCGCAGGGCGAACGCACCCAGGATCGTCTGGTCTTTAATGACCCTGGCCGCCTCCGGCGTCACACCGGGGACGGCGGCCACCTCGGCCATGTCGTTGAAAAGCCCGCCGTGCTGGTTCCGGTATCGCTGCAGGGCGGCGGCGATCGCCGCTGGTTCCCCCGCTCCCTGGGCTCCTCCCAGGTGCGCGGCCAGCCAGTCCCTGAGAAGCGCCTCGGAGGTCATGTTGAGGTCGATCCGCCCGGCCTGGATCGCCTCCCGCTCCTCCCGGGTGCGCAGCGCCTCGAGCACGATCTGGCTCACTTCGGACCCTTCGCCCTGGCCTTCCTTGTCCCCTTCCATCTTCTCGACCCGGATCAGCACTTCGTTCTCGGAGGCCTTGCCGATTGCCTGGATGCTGATGTCGCCGAGCCCTGACTTCTCGAGCGCGGCACGCAAGCCCTGGACATTGGGCTTGTCACGGAACTTCAGCTCGACGGCGGTTCCGCCGGCGAAGTCGATGCCGTAGTTGAACCCATGGAAGATGATCGCCCAGAGCGCCACCAGCATCGCGACCGTGGAGATCGCGAAGAAAACCCACCTCATGCGTCCCATCATGGGGAAGTTGGCGTTATGAAAGACCTGGATCATGGGGCCTCAGATGCTCAGACGCTCGGTTTTCGGGTTGAGCCGGAGCAGGACATCGAACAAGGTGCGCGACATGAACACGGCGGTGAACAGGTTCGCGAGGATCCCGACGTTCAGGGTGACGGCGAATCCCTTGACCGCCCCCGTGCCATAGGCGAACAGGAACAGGCCGCCGATGAGGGTCGTGAGATTGCTGTCAACGATGGTGCTCAGGGCCTTCTCGAAACCCAACTGGATCGCCGCCTTCGCCGTCCTCCCCATGCTCAACTCCTCACGCACCCTCTCGAAGACGAGGACGTTGGCGTCCACGGCCATCCCGACCGTCAGCGCGATCCCCGCGATGCCGGGGAGCGTCAGGGTCGAGGAGAAATAGGCCATCGCTCCCAGCAGTATCAGGAGGTTCATCGCGAGGGCTATCGTGGCGTTGACGCCGGAGAGACGGTAGTACGCCAGCATGAACAGGATGACGACCGCCGACCCGACCAGCGACCCGATGATCCCCTGGCGGATGGAATCGGAGCCGAGCGACGGGCCGACCGTGCGCTCCTCCAGGACCTCCATGCCCGCCGGCAGGGCGCCGGAGCGCAGCTTCAGGGCCAGGTCCTCGGTGCTTTCGACGGTGAAGTTGCCGCCCTCGATGATTCCCTTCTCGGCGATCACGGCGTTGATGCGCGGCGCGGAAATCACCTTCTTGTCGAGGACAATCGCCAGGAGCTGGCCCTGGTTGGCGCGGGTCAGATCCTCGAAGCGCCGCCCCGCCTCGGCGCTCAGCAGGAAATTCACCGCCGGGCTGCCGAACCGGTCCTGGTCACGCCGCGCGTTCTTGAGATCGTTGCCTGTGATCGGTGACGACCTCGTGACCGGCCAGTAAAGCGTGTAGGCCCGGCCGTCGTCGCCCCGGACATCCTGGGGGAGAATCTCGACGTCCGCGGGGAGGCTTCCCCGGAACATCTGCGTCAGCGCCTCGGCGCTGTCGGGCGGACGGAACTGATCGGACGTGAGCCCCGGCGGGACCTTCACGATTTTCCACTCCAGGAACGCGGGGGACCCGATCAGATCCTTGACCCTCTCGGGATCCTCGACACCCGGCAGCTGGATCAGGATCCGGTCGGCGTGGGCGCCCACCCCTTCACGCTGGAAGGTCGGCTCGGATACTCCGAACTTGTCGACCCGGGTGCGGATCGTCTCTAGCGCCTGGCGCACCGCCCCATCGCGGATCGCCGACTCCTCCTGCGCCCTGAGCGTCAAACGCAGCCGCCCCGATCCCTGGCTGTCCACGCTGTAGGTCGGATACTGTGACGAGAGGAGATCGCGCACCTCGCCGATCCTCGCCTGGTCGAGGCCCGAGAGAACCATGGTGCCCAGGCCCTCGGAGGTGATCTGCGATGGCGCCAGCCCCTTCTCTCCGAGCGACTGGCGGATCCGCTCCGCGGAGAGATCGCGCTCGGCCTTCACGGCGTCGTCGGTCTTGACGCGCATGACCATGTGGATGCCGCCCTTCAGATCCAGCCCGAGCTTTATTTTCTCGCCGAGGGGAAAGGCCTGGACCACACAGAGGATGGCGAGACCGAGCAGGATCAGCACGCGGAGGCGGATGTCCATCGATGCCATGCGGCTAGGTCTCCTGACCCGCGGTGGAGGTCTCCTGGTCCTGGAGACCCACGACCGAGCTCTTGGTGACGTCCACCCTGATCTTGTCGGCGACCCGCAGCTGGACGATGTTCCGGTCGACCGCCACGATCGTGCCGAGCAGCCCGCCGGACGTGATCACCTTGTCGCCGGCCTTCAGGGCTTCCAGCATCTTCGCCACCTGCTTCTGCCGCGTCCGCGCCGGGCGGATCAGCAGGAGATAAATCACGACGAAGAAGAAGGCGAGCGGGACGAGCTGCATCCACATGCTCGACGCGCCCTGGCCGGGCGGGGGTGCCATCAGTCCCAGAATATTCACCGATTCGCTCCTCAGCGGGCGCATAGAGTGCCGCAAGCGCCGGGGCTTGTCAAGACTGCACCGCTCGCCTAGACTGCGCCGCGTGACCCCGACCGCGCCTCTTCCGCCGGGTTCGCCGGCGTCCTTGCGCGGCCAGGGCGCGGCGCGGCGCCTGACGCTTCCCCTCCTCGACGCGATCCCCGGCCTGATCCATGCCTGGACCGTGAAAGGCTCCGAACCCTCGGCCGCGCTCGAGGAAGCGGCGGGAGGGCCGATGCCCCTGAGGACCTGCCGTCAGGTGCATGGCGTCGCGGTTCATCGCGTGGACACCGGAGCGCAGGTCACCCCACCGCCCCAAGCGGACGCATTGATCACCGCCGACGACGGGATGGCCCTGGGTGTATGGGTCGCGGACTGTGTTCCGATTCTTGTCTGCGATCCCGGGACCAGGGCACTCGCGGCGGTCCACGCCGGATGGCGCGGAACGGCCGCCGGCGTCCTCACGGCGGCGCTGACGGCGCTCCAGCGTGACCTGGGCGCGCGGCCCTCGGCCCTGCGTATCGCGTTCGGGCCCGCGATCGGCCCCTGCTGTTTCGAGGTTGGCGACGAGGTGGTCGAGGCGCTGATCCGGAACGACCCGGGAGCCCGTGCGGCCGTGCGGGGCGCTCCGCGATCGCGGGTCGATCTCATCGAGGCCAACCGGAGTCAGGCGGCCGCATTTGGAGTGTCTCTCGCAAACATGCAGTCCGCGCAGATCTGCACCTCGTGCCACGCCGATCTGCTCGACTCCTACCGTCGCGCGAAGGGACACGCCGGGCGCATGGCCGGGATGCTCGCCTGGAAAGCATGAGCCCTGTCCTATAATGCATGGCGCCGGCCCGGTGCGGGCCGGGGTGGAACGGGGATGACAATAACGACGGGGAAAAAGCCGGCGGGCGGGCCAGGATGGCGTGAGCGGGTGGCCGCCCTCCACGCCGACCACGCAGGGACCGCGGCGCGCTTTTTCGAATCGCAGTCCGGCGTGGTCGAGACGATCGCCGGTGTCCTGATCGAGGCGTTTCGCGCCCGGCGCACAGTCTTCTTCTTCGGCAACGGGGGCAGCGCCGCCGACGCCCAGCACCTGGCGGCCGAGTTCGTGAACCGCTTCCGGGCCGACCGGCCGGCTCTTCCGTCGGTCGCGCTGACCACCGACACCTCGGTGCTCACGAGCATCGGGAACGACTCCGACTTCGGGGCCATCTTCTCCCGCCAAATCGAGGCCTTGGGCCGCCCCGGCGACGTCGCGGTGGGGTTGACCACTTCAGGCCGCTCCCGGAACGTCCTCGAGGGGCTGCGGGCTTCACGTTCCAGGACCATGGTGACAGTGGGTTTCACGGGAGGTGACGGGACGCCCATGCGCGAGTTGTGCGATCACCTGGTTGAAGTGCCGTCACGCGACACGGCCCGCATCCAGGAAGTGCACATCCTGGTCGGCCACATACTCTGCCAGATTGTCGACGACGTCCTCTTTCCCGCCGGGTGAGCGCGGGCGCCGGCACGCACGCGCGACCGGACGGACAATCGCCCTCGCGGAAGGCTACTTCTTCAGAAGAGCGATGCTGTCGCGGATTTCCTTCGCATCGGACGCGTTGGGATTGAGCTTCAGATACTCCTGGAAGTGACTCAGCGCCCCCTGGAAATCCTGAAGTCCCATGAGCGCCCGGGCCAGCTCACGATGCGTCACGGCGTAGCTCGGGTCGAGCTCGACCGACTTCCGGAAGGCCTGGGCGGCGTCCTTCGAGCGGTTCTCGTTCCAGGCGTTCACCCCGATGTTGTAGAAGGACACGGCGGCGTTCTTGGGGTCGATGGCGATGACCTTCTGATACATCTCGTTCGCCTTCCCGGGCTCCTTGCGATGGTCGTAGATCGCCGCCATCTGCATGTAGTTTTCCGACTTGTCCGGGCTGATCGTGGCCGCCTGGGTGAAGGCCGCGAGTGCCTGATCGTCCTTGCCGGCCTTCGCGTAGGCTTGCCCGAGGTTGAACAGCACGGCGTCCGATCCCGGCGTGAGCTGCAGCTCCTTCTCGTACTCGGCGGCGGCGACGGCGGGGTCCTCTTCCTTGAGCGCGATGTTGCCCAGGTAGAAATGGCAGCCCTTCATGTCCGCCTTCATCTCCAACCCCTTCTTGAACGCCTGCTCGGCGGCGCCGTTGTCGCCCGACTCGAAGAGGCTCTTCCCCAGGTAGTAGTAGACCGCGGGGTTGCCGGTGGGGTCCTTGGTGATGAAGCCGCGGTAGAGCTCGATCGCTTCCGGCTGCCGGCCCGCGTCCGCCAGCTGCTTGGCCTTCTCGAGCATCTCCTTCCCGCCCGGGATGGTCGACGCGGCCGCCGGGGCGGCGGGCGCC
>JANMQK010000091.1:0-11639 GCA_031370485.1 Acidobacteriota bacterium
GGCCAGGGGAGCCGGGTTCTACTACCTGGCGTCGGGCAGGACCGCCTGCGGCGAGGAGAGTCCCGGCTCCACCTCCGCGACAATGCCGCGGCCGAACGCCGCCGCCTGTCCCTGACGGGCGTCCTCCGGCTTCCGGAAGGCGCGCAGGATCGTGACCGGGGGAGCAAGCGACTGGCCCTCGGCCGCGGCCGAGTGGATGCGCCTCGCCACGTCCATGCCGCGCACCACATGGCCGAACGCGGCGAACCCCTGTCCGTCCGGATTGCGCGTTCCCCCGAAATCGAGGGACGGCTGATCGCCGATGCAGATGAAGAAATCGGAGGTCGCGGTGTCGGGGCCGTCCCGCGCCATGGAGATAGTCCCGTCCTTGTGGGAGAGTCCCGTGACGCTTGTCCGCTCGAGCGGAATAGGCGGGAAGTCCTTTTTCTGGACGTCGGGCCGGACCCCGGCCTGGATCACCTCGATCGGGACCGGATGGCCGGGCTGGTTTCCGGGGCGCACCGTGCGGTGGAATCGTCCGCCATCGTAGCGGCCCGCCTCGAGGTAGCGGAGAAAGTTCGATGCGGTGACCGGAGCGCGGTTCGCGTCGAGAGCGATCTCGATTTCGCCCATTTCCGTGTTCAGAACGATCCGCGCGTTGTCCGGCACGCGCGAAGGCGCGCGTGCCGGGGCCCTGCACACCGCAAGCGGTACCGCGAGCAGGAGCGGCGCAAATCCGCGAAGACAAGCTCGCATCGGGAGAGGGATCAGGCCCATCCGGCCCGCGCTACTTTTTCGAATCGTCCCCGGTCACCTCGACGCCCGGTGTGGTCATGTCGTCGTCCGGCAGGGCGCTGCCCTTCTCCTCCTTGCCGTTTTCGGCAGTGTCCTCGCGGAGGAGGTCGACCTCCTCGGTCTCGCCATCCGAATCGGCAACGACCGCGACCTCGACCCTGGCGCCACCCCTCTCGACGAACCTCGTCTCCTTGACGATGACCACGCGGTTCTCGCGGACCAGCTCCCAGCCGGCGGCCAGACCGATCGGGACGACCCACACGGGGCGGCCGGCGATCATTCTGATCGCGACGCGGCGGCGGTGGCGGCGGCGAATCCGGCGGCGGACGCGGCGGCGGGTGCGGGCGCGCGGACCCGCCACGGTGTCGCCGAGGCCCAGGGCCACGGCGGAGATCGCGGCCGCGCCGAGCGCGGTGACGAACGAGCGACGCTTCATGGTTGCCTCCTTGATGCGGGCGTTGGCGCACCGTGCCATCGGCGGGCGCGCGGGCGTTTCAGGGTGCGATCATACCTCCGGTCCGGTTCCGCGATCCGGGCCTGCCTGATCCCCTTCCGGCCCGGGCCGCCCATAGATCATCAGCGACTTATAGTCACCGATCCTCACGATACGGCGCATCGCCACAAGCGAGCCGAGAACGGCGCCTGTCAGGTTCTTCCCGGTCGAGTCCCTGTAGAAAAGGATCTCGCCTCCTGGTCGCAGGCGGTCGAGGAAGGTCCGGACCAGCGACATCGCGTCCGGCACGATATCTGGCCGGACCGCGTCGGGAGGCTCGCACAGGTGGAACAGAGCCACCACGTCGAACCTGGGCAGGACGGGAGGCGAGAGCGAATAGATGTCACCGAACAGGACGCGGTACCGGCTGCCCAGCCCGGGGTCCTCGATCACGGCGTCGACGTAGGCGAGCATCTCGTCGCGGCTGGTTGTGATGCTAACGACCTGGTTGTCCCGGCCGGGCCGGCAGAGCTCCCTCCCGACATGATGATGCAGGCCGCTGCCCATGTGAAAGAGGACCCGGCGCGCGTGCCGCCGGTGGGTGAAGTAGTCGACGAGATGAAGGTCGCAGGGGCAGGAGGGGTCGAGGCTCCATCCCCCGCGGGTCTGAAATCGCGTCACGGGAAGGGCTCCAGATCGAGGCCGGTCGGCAGCTCGACGACCGCGCATGCCCAGCGGGCGCCGTCGAACCCATCGGTGGCGACAACCGTCCGTTCCCCGTGACGGGCCAGGGAGACATGGTGCGCGCCCCGGGCCATCCATGGACGTTCCGCGTCCTCCGCGAGGATCGGCGCCGGATCGAGGGAAACTTCCATCGTATCTCCGTCGAGATCCTCGATCCGCAGCAGCGTGACCGCCCCGCCGTACGTGCCGCCCAGGTGGCGATGCTGCAGTGGCAGGGAGAGTTGACCCCCGGCGCGCAGCGGCCCGCCGCCGAGCCGCCAGGGCCTCGGGCCCCCGGGGACGGCGCCCGGCGCCGGAACGTCCCGGGCGATCACGGGATTGCACGGATGAGGCCGCCAGGTGCCAAGGTCGGACGAATGGTACGCCAGCAGCCTGCGCCCCGCGTTATCGGAGCAGAACAGCCACCAGAGGTCCTCATGCTTGAAGAGGACCTTGTCGCTCGGCGCGAGGCATCCGGCGAGAATCCCCTCGTGAATCTTGCGCCACCCGAAGGGGAACTCCCCGGCAAGGGTCTCCCAGATTTGCAGGACTTGCAGGGAGGATTGGCCGCCCCCCTGGAGGGGCACGAATACCTCGGGGACCATCAGGAACCGGTCGTCGTCGCGGATGGTGAACGGGAACGAGCAGGCTCCATCGTCCCCCGGGCAGGCGTCCCCGAGCCAGGTGGCCCGTTGCAGCTTCTCATCGATAAGAAAGACGGTGATTCGCTTGAAGAAATCGGATGTCGGGCCGAGGCCGATGGCCTCGGCCAGTAGATATAGGCGGCCGGAATGTGAAATCAGGAACGGATCGGCCAGGGTCTCGACCTCCAGCCCCTGCACGGTGCCCCGCCCCAGGAGCGGCCGGTCCGGGAGGAGGCGGTTGAAAGGGGGGACTGTCATCTTTCCTGATCCTGTCAAGATGCGATAGTACGTCCGGCAAGGGCTTTCCTGTCAACCTCGGACCCGCGTCTCCGAAAGAACTGCGGCCGGAGCGCCGGTTTCGGCGTATACAAGAGCCGGATCGGGAGGGGAGAGGCGGCCGGCCCGCCGCCCTCTCCCGTGAAAGGGGAAAGGAACAATGCGGATCATGGGGTCCCGGCTGCCGGGCCTGGTTGCGATCGCGGCCCTGGCGATGGGGGCGGGCGCCGGCGCCCGCGCCACGGAGAGCCCCGCGTGGCGCGGAAAGGTCCATCCGGCGGTGCTCGAACGCGCCGCCACGGGGCCGGTCGAGTTCCTGATCGTCCTGGCCGAGCAGGCCGACCTCGGCGGGGCCGACCGGTTCCGGACGAAGGAGGAGCGTGGCGCGTGGGTCGTGGCGCGGTTGCGCGAGGTCGCGGCCCGCACGCAGGCGCCCGTCGTCAAGCAACTCGCCGCCGAGGGTGTCGAGCACCGGGAGTTCTGGATCGCGAACCTCCTCTGGGCGCGCGGCGGGCTCGACGAGATCGAGCGCATCGCGGAGCGTCCGGACGTGGGCCGCGTCGACGGCAACCCCTCCATCCGGATGGAAGAGCCGGCGGGCGATCCCGCCCTCGGTCCGGCAGCCAGCCAGGCGGCCTCCATCGAATGGGGGTTGCAGAGAGTCGGCGCCCCCACGCTGTGGTCGATGGGCTACCGGGGCGGAGGGGTCGTGGTCGGCGGTGAGGATACCGGCTACGAGTGGTCCCACGCCGCGCTCAGGAGCCAGTACCGCGGCTGGGACGGCGCGACCGCCCGGCACGATTACAACTGGCACGATGCGATCCACAGCGGCGGCGCGTCCTGCGGAGCCGACTCCCCATTCCCCTGCGACGATCACAACCACGGAACGCACACGATGGGGATCATGGTCGGCGACGACGGCGGGTCGAACCAGATCGGGATGGCGCCCGCGGCACGCTGGATCGGGTGCCGCAACATGGACGCCGGCAATGGAACGCCCGCGACCTACACCGAGTGCTTCCAGTGGTTCGTGGCGCCGACGGACCTCGCGGGCCAGAACCCCGATCCGTCCCTTTCCCCGGACGTGATCAACAACTCGTGGACCTGCCCGCAGTCCGAAGGCTGCTCCTGGGATACGTTGCGGACGGTGGTGGAGAACACGCGCGCCGCGGGCATCCTGGTCGTCGCCAGCACCGGCAACGGCGGCAGCGGATGCGCCACGGTCGTCAGCCCGCCGGCGATCTACGCGGCCACGCTCAGCGTCGGCGCGACCGACTCGTCCGACCTCATCGCCCCGTTCTCGAGCCGGGGTCCGGTCACCGTCGACGGAAGCAACCGCCTGAAGCCCGATGTCTCGGCGCCGGGTGTCAACGTGCGCTCGAGCGTGCGCGGCGGGGGCTACGCGGTCTTCAGCGGGACGAGCATGGCCGGCCCCCACGTCGCCGGTCTCGCGGCGCTCCTGATGAGCGCGCGGCCGGACCTGAGGGGCCGCGTGTCCGAGCTGGAGACCCTCCTGAAACTCTCTTCGACGCCGCTCACGTCGGCCCAGGATTGCGGGGGGATTCCCGGCTCGTCGGTCCCGAATCCGATCTACGGCTACGGTCGGATCGATGCAATCGAAACGATCCTGGGGGACGCGGACGCCGACGGCGCGAACAACCTCGAGGATTGCCGGCCGGCCGACCCGCTGGCGTGGCGCGTCCCGGACCCGGCCCGCGATCTCCTCCTGTCGGGAGCGGCGCCGACCGCGATGTCCTGGTCGCCTTCCTCCGACCCGGGCGCCACGTCGGTGCTGTATGACGTGGTGCGCAGCCAGTCCCCAAGCGACTTCTCGGCGGCCACCTGCCTGCTGACCGGTTCCTCCGGCACCTCGGCGTCCGACGCCGCCCTGCCCGGGCAGATCTTCTATTACCTGGTGCGCGCCGAAAACAGTTGCGGCGGCTCGCTCGGCGTCGGCTCGGACGGCGCCCCCCGCGCGGCGCGCGCCTGCGCCGGCCCGTGAGCACGATCGAGACACTGGCACATCCCATTCGGTAAACCCGATCTCCGGTTATGATTCGGCTGACGGGGACGTTCCGTTACCGGGGCGCCTGATCATTCTCTGGAGACGAGCCAGTGAAAGCACAGTTACGACTTCTGATCGTTCCAATCTGCGCGGCGGCGTTCTTGTCCATGGGGGCAGCGGCGGCCGGGACACCGGGTCCGGGTGACGCCCCGCTGATGAAGGCGATTGTCTACCGCAACTATGGTCCCCCCGATGTCCTCCGGCTCGAAGACATCGAGAAGCCCGTTCCCAACGAGAACCAGGTCCTGGTCAGGGTTCGCGCGGCTTCCCTGAATCCGCTCGACTTCCACTACATGAGAGGCACGCCCTACCTCATTCGCCCGTTCGCGTCGGGGCTGCTCAGGCCAAAAGTCACGCGGCTGGGCGTCGATTTGGCCGGTGTCGTCGAAGCGGTCGGCAGCAAGGTCACGCAGTTCAAGCCGGGCGACGAGGTGTTCGGGCATCGGTGGGGCGCTTTTGCCGAGTATGTATGCGCTTCCGAGCAGGCGCTCGTCATGAAGCCGGAGAATGTGTCGTTCGAGCAGGCGGCTTCCGTCCCCATAGCGGCGGTCACCGCGTTGCAGGGTCTTCGCGACAAGGGAAAGATTCAGCCGGGGCAGAAGGTCCTGATCAACGGCGCGTCGGGGGGCGTAGGCACGTTCGCCGTGCAGATCGCCAAGACGTTCGGCGCGGATGTGACCGGCGTATGCAGTACGAGGAATGTCGACATGGTCCGCTCGATCGGCGCGGATCACGTCATTGACTACACCAAGGAGGATTTTACCAGGAGCGGGCAGCGGTATGACCTGATTCTCGACATGGTCTCGAACCATTCACTGTCGGATGTCAGGCGCGCGCTGACTCCGGAGGGGACACTCGTCCTGGTCGGGAGCACCGACACGGGGCTCTGGCTCAAGCCTCTCGCGATGATGCTCGAACCGAGCCTCGTATCACCGTTCGTCAGCCAGAAGTTCGTCGGCATCCTGGCTCAACTGAACAAAGAAGACCTGACCATCCTGGGCGATCTCATGCGGTCCGGGAAGGTGACACCGATCATCGACAGGCGTTACAGGATGAGTGAGGCCCCCGAGGCGATGCGGTACCTGGAGGAAGGGCACGCGCGCGGGAAAGTGGTCATAACCATGGAACAGGGCGACGAACCCTCGCCGGCGCGTGCCAATCCCGCCGCGGACTCTGCGAGCACGACCGGACCCGTCCTGATTGTTCTTGCGCTCAGCGCCATCGCTGTGGGCGTGCCGATCGCCGTCGCGCTCGCTCTCAATCGTCGCTTCCAGCGGCGCCATCCAGGGAAGAGGCCGTACCGGTGGGGCTATTATTTCAGCGTTCAGTCGTTCGTCTGCGGCCTTGGCCTCGGCGTCATGCTGGAATCGGGGGCCGGTGCCATCATCGTCTGCGGCGGCGTTTACGCTTTGCTAGCATGGTTCTTCGCGCAGCGTCACCGGTGGGCCTGGGTCACGCTCACGATTTTCAGCTTCAACCCGGTCGCCTGGATCATCAATCTTGTCTATTGCTGGAGGCGTTGGGCGGAGGACTCCGCCGCCACGGCAACGGTCTGACAGGCTACGACGGCCCACCGCATGTTCGCAGGAGCCGGGGGTGGCAGGTGGTCCGCCCCGGCGGGCGCTCCATCCCGGCGCTGTTCCTCCCGTACGACCCTTCCAGGACTCCGTTCAGGGGAGCAACCAGGTAGTAGGTGCTGCCGCCTCCCGGCGTCAGCGTGATCGCCCTGCTCCCCGACGTGGTGCAAAGCCGTGGCGCGTGGCTTGCGAAGTCTCCGAGGGTGCCTTCGTAGACCTCGAAGTCGCCGTCCCCTACGCGGCAGGACGCTCCCCAGGTCAGCTGCAGATCGCCGGACGGCTGGCGGGAGATTTGGAGCGGGGTCCCGGCGACGGACCCGCCGTCGGGCACGCTCCCGCCCCCGGCGCATGAGGGATCGGCGACAGGGACCTGGCACTCGTCCGGCACCCGGTTGCCGTCGCAGTCGGGGCTGCTCCCGCCGGAGACGTCGGTCTCGTCCGAGATCTCGTTGCTGTTGCAGTCGGGAAAGACGCGCAGGTAATAGACATCCTGCCCGTTGTTGAAGGTCGCGGCGTAGGCGACGTGAGCCTGGACCGCGTCGGAGACGATCCCGAGATAGTCGCCGATCTTGTTCTGGTTAGGCCAGCCGACGAAGCTGTTGAAGGAGGGGCTGACAGGGACATTGCGCGACCAGGTGGCGCCGGCGTCGTACGACCAGGCGTAGAAAAGCTGCGAGACGCTGGCCGACCCCGAGTTCCGGGTGTCGTTCCAGACAGCGTCCAGCCGTCCGTTGGGCGCGACGGAAAGAGCGCCGAACCAGTGCCAGTTTCCGAGGCCCGGGTCATCGTTGACGCGCACCGGCGCGCTCCAGGTCACCCCGCCATCGGTGCTGCGGGACAGGTGGACGTTCACGGGATCCGGACCGTCGAAGGGATCCACCGAGGCCAGCAGGTAGACGTACCCCCGCGTCGGTCCCGTGGACTTGTCCACGGCCACGTTGGCCTGCCCGAGCAGGCCGTCGGGATTGGGCCCGCCGAATGCCATCGCCCCGCCGAGATCCACCCGCCTGCCCGAGAAGGTGGGTGAGGCCCCCCCGATCTGGGCATCGGTCGAGCGGGACACCACGAACGTGTTGACATCCTGGCCGAACGTTCCGTCGATCCCCGCCGCGTAGACCGTTCCGTCCGGCCCGATGTCCATGGTCCCGAACGTCGGCGAGAGCGTCACCGGGACCGGCGACTGGAAGCTCGTACCTCCGTTCGTGGAGCGCGTGAAGACACTCGTCTGGCAGCAGGAGTAGAAACGCTGCCAGATGCCATAGATATTTCCCGAGCCGGCGCCGCCGGACTGGTCGATGGCCATCCAGTTCTTGTCCCCCCCGAACGACGGAACGGGAGATCCCCAGGAGGCGGCCCCGCTGGGGGATCGGAACACGTCGAGGGTGAGGTCCCCCTTGAGGCTCTGGTAAAAGAGAGTGCCGGTGGAGTCGGCGCCGACGACGGGGTCGCTTCGAAACGTGCCGGGCGTCAGCACCCCCGGGAAGGTCCAGGTCGTCCCGCCGTTGACCGAGTAGGCCCAGCCGGCCTGGCGGAAGTTCGAGGCGATGGTGTTGAACTGCCGCCACCCGACCAGGATGTTGTTGGGGTTGGTCGGATTCACGACAAGGGACGGCTCGTTGGCTGCGTCGCCGGTGATGTTGTGGCCCGTCGCGTCGACGTTCACCTGGATGCTGATGTACGGCCCGAAGGCCACGTTTCCCGCCGGCGACCGGGCGAGAGGATCCTCGGCGGCGGTGAAGGGCGCCGGCGGATCGTCGGGACGCTCCTCGTGCCATTGGCGGGCCGCCGCCCCCCGCTCCTGCCCGCCGGAACCCGCCACTGTAGCGGGGTAGCCGGTGGCCAGGCCGGCGAGCAGCGCGGCCCACGCGAGGCGGCGGATTGGCTGGTTCACACACACAATGTTACCCTGGGAACCCACGGTGTGGATACGGCCGCACCGCTCGCGCGCGGTTTGACATCAGAATAGTGCTGTCTTTGGGTCGCAAGACCACGAGCGGTCTGGAACCTCTGGAACTGGCGGGACGACGGCGCCCGCTTCGAGTCGGCGCGCAATGTCCAGCTCTCACCAAGCCGCTCGACGTCCTGGTCAGGGCCGGATGGGTTTACGCGGACCCGCTTCCCTGGCCGAACAGGGACGACACCATCCTCCCCAGAATACCGGGCTCCTTGTGTCCGAGGATCTTGTCGATCTCGCCCCGATCCAGGAACATGCCGCCGCAGGCGAAGCAGGCGTCCACCTTCACCTCGCGAAAGTCCACCTCGGCAAGATCCATCCCGCACTTGGGGCAGCGCATCCAGTGCAGCTCCTTGAGGCGGCTCCGCTCGGTCTCCGCCATCTCGCGCGCCGCCTGCTCGCGCAGGCGCCGCAGCTTCTCCATCTCGAGTCTCTTGAAGTACTCCTCCTCGCTCTCGCTCGGCTTGACGGGCATCCCGGGCTCTCCTTATGAATGTGCCCTCATTCTATTAGAAAGTGCCCGGCGGCCACGTGCCCGGCCGCCTGCCACGCCTTGATGGCCCCGATCGGGTGGAGAAGCATGATGATGTTCAGGGTCAGGTTGTCGCGGACCCACAGCAGGCAGAAGACCTCAAGAAAAACGACAACCGCCACGCTGGCCCAGACCCGCATCCGGCAAGCGAACAGGAAGCCGAGCGCCATCATCACGACGTCGCTGCAGGAGTTGAGGACACTGTCGCCGACGTACCCCAGCGCGATGGTGGCCTCGCGGTACCGGTTGATGACGACCGGGGAGTTTTCCAGGATCTCCCATCCCGCCTCGAGCAGCAGCGCCAGGACGAACCGGCGCCGCACCGGCACCCCGCGCGCCGCCAGCCGGAGCAGCGCAAAGAAGAGGATCCCGTGGATGACGTGCGAGAAGGAGTAGGCGTCCGCCACGCGCTGGGAGTTCTCGCTGCTCCAGATGTCGCCATCCCACCATCCGAAGCGCCCGTCCGGCCCCAGGAGAGAACGCCCGAGCCCGATCTCGATCGCCGCCGTGAGTCCCAGCACGGCGATCGATGCGACGATGATCCCGCGGTGGTCTCTCGCGAACTCTCCAAGGGCCGTCGTGGCGCGGCGCCGGGCGGCCGGCAGGCGTGTCAGCATCGGTACCTCTCGCGGGGAGCCGCCGATGATGGAATCACCTCGGGGTCCGCGGAACCTGTCTTGCGAGCCAGCGGCTGAAACGCCCGCCCGACTCGAGACGGGAGATGAGCGCGGCCAGCTCTTTTTCCCCGGCCTCGGTGGTCGTGCGATCGTCCAGGGGGATGCCGCTCCGGGCGGCCAGCCACGCTCCGAGCCGGCTCGGCATGGTCGGATCGTCCATTTCGTGGGCGAGTTTGCGCCGCATCCGGACGTTCGAAAGCCGCGGGGGATCCTGATGCGGAGGGGCGCCGGCGGCGAGGACATTCAAGGTGAACCAGGGGTCCCCGTCGGAATCGGAGGTCCTGACCAGCTCGAGGGAAACGCCCTCGAAGAGATCCCGCACACCACTGTCCGATCGACGCCGGAGCCTCAGACAGCCCGAATCGATCCTCCACTCGAGACGCGTGTGCGTCAGCCGCCATGATGCCCAGGCGAGCGCCACTGTCGCCGCGCCGAGTACCGCCGCGACCGGCAGCATGCCGCGATGTCCGCCCGAATACCGGAGAAGCGGCGCGGCGACCCCGGCGAAGATGGCGGTCACCACCCACGCGATCCGTCCCTGAACCCGGCGCTGGTCCTCATTCTCCACGAGCGCGGGACTCCCTTCGGCGTCGATCACCTCGCGCCACCGCTCCGGCGGCGATGCAGGGTCCTGGAGATCCCGGGGCTTCAGCCCCATCTCCTGGTGAAACGCCATCGCCAGCGACTCGCACTCGCCCCCCGGCGCGAGCGACGTCATCGGGATGGGGCCGTCCGGGGTCTCGGCCATCAGCCGGCATTTTCGCGCAAGGCTGTAAATCCGGAGAAGCGCGGAGCGCGGAATCGTCCGCGTCGAGCGGAACGGCCCGAGCCTCCGATGGATGACGAGAGCGTCGGGCCTGGCCACGATCCGATCCTCCGACGAGAGCAGACGCAGCGCCTCGTGCGCGGCCATGAACCCCCCCAGCGTCCACAGGGAGAGCCAGAACACGAGAAACAGGCCCGCGAAAAGGGCGGGCGCCAGTTCCGGAGGCCCGGCGCCCGGCGAGAGGGGCCTTCCCGTCACGAGGGAATGGGCGCCCGCGAGAAGGCTATAGACCGCAAACGACTCGCCGATGACCCAGCCGCAAAGCCATGCGGCGAGGAAGGCGGCCGAAAAGAATCGTCCCATGCCGCGCGGCCTGAGACGGAGCTCAAGACCTTCGGTCGTGCGGTTCGGTATCACGCCGGGAATATCGTGCTCTGACCCTCTCCGGTCAAGGATTGCCTGAAAGCCGCTGCGGGTCGGCAGAACATGCGGTTGACAGGACCTCCCCCGTCCGGCAGTCTTCGCGGGAGGGTGGCTTCGATGGTGGAATCTTTGAACAGGTTGCTCCTGGCGCTCGGGCTTGCGGCGATCTCCGTGAACGCCGCCGCCGCGCCGCCGCGCGCCATCTGGCTCTGGGAGCAGGAGGCCTACCGCATCCTCGACGACAAGCCGGCGCGCGACGAAGCGCTCCGCTTTCTGACCGGGAAGGGCATCGGCACGGTCTACTTCTACGCCGACGCCTGGCGCGGCCGGAACGCGATCGCCGAGCAGCCCGCCAGGCTCCGCGCCGTCGTCGCACAGATGCACGAGCGGGGCCTGCGGGTCTATGCGCTCCTCGGCTCGGCCTATCTGAAGACCCAGGAATACGTATTGCCTGAGCGGCGCGAGCGGGCGATGGCGATGTTCGAGCGGGTGCTTGACTACGACCGCGGCTCGAAGCCGCATGAGCGATTCGACGGCGTCAACCTCGACATCGAGCCCTACCTGCTCGCCGATTGGACGGAGAGAAAAGAGGAGCTGGCGCGCGACTACCTCGACCTCGGCGCCGCCTTCATGGAGCTCAAGCGATCGCGCGACCCGGCTCTCGTCGTCGGGCCGGCGATGCCCTTCTGGTGGGACGGCATCGAGGGGCTCTCGTGGAAAGGACGCGCCGCGCGCCTGAGCGAGCATGTCCAGGATCTTTTCGACTACGTCTCGCTGATGGACTACCGGAACTTC
>JANMQK010000240.1:0-5984 GCA_031370485.1 Acidobacteriota bacterium
CCGTTCGATCGCTCGATCAATCCCTATCGTGGCTGCGAGCATGGCTGCGTCTATTGCTTCGCGCGTCCCACGCACGCCTTCCTGGGGCTCTCTCCCGGGCTCGATTTCGAGAGCCGTATCATTTCGAAGCCCGACGCGGCGAGGCTGCTCGTGAAGGAACTGGGCCGGAAGGGGTATCGCTGCCAGCCGATCGCCCTGGGGTCGAACACCGACCCGTACCAGCCGGCTGAGCGCGATCTGAAGATCACGCGCGGCATCCTCGAGGTCCTGGCGCAGCACGACCACCCGGTGAGCATCGTCACGAAGTCGGATCTCGTGCTGCGCGATCTAGATCTCCTTGCGCCGATGGCGGCGAAGCGGCTGGCCTGCGTGATGATCTCGGTCACCACCCTCGACCGGACGCTCGCCCGGCGGATGGAGCCGCGGGCCACCGTCCCCGCGAAGCGGATCGATGCGATCCGGGCCCTCGGCGAGGCGGGGGTGCCCACCGGGGTCCTGGCATCCCCAATGATCCCAGGGCTCAACGATGCCGAGCTCGAAAGCATCCTCGAGGCCTGCGCCGCCGCGGGCGCACGGTCGGCGGGGTACATCCTGCTCCGCCTGCCGGGAGAGGTCGAGGGGCTGTTCACGGAATGGCTGGCGACGAACTATCCTCTGCGCGCCGGGCACGTCCTAAGCCTGGTGCGGGCGGCGCGCGGCGGTCGCATGTACCAGAGCGAATTTGGAGTCCGCATGCGCGGGGCCGGCCCCTACGCGGGGCTCCTGGCGCGGCGCTTCGAGGTGGCCTGCCGCCGTCTCGGTCTGGCCCATCGGCCCGCCCCGCTCGACAGCACCCGCTTCAGAAGTCCGGTGGCGGAGGGGGGACAGATGCCGCTTTTCTCCGGCGGGCGCCCGCCCGGGGACCGGCTCACGGGGGGCGGCGTTACGTGACGCTGGCCATCGAGGATATGATCGCCCGATTCGGACCGGTCGCCGTACTGGTTGGCGCCGCGGTCGAGGGGGAGGTCACCATGCTCCTCGCCGGGGTGGCGGCCCACCTGGGGCTGATCGATTTCACCGGGGCCGTCTGTCTCGGGACGCTGGGGGGATTCTCCTCCGACGCCCTCTTCTACAGCATCGGGCGACGCCGTCACGCCGCGATCCGTGGAAGCTGGATCTACAGGCGTGTCGGACCTGCGATCGAGGCGCTGGCGGGACGGCTCGGGATTCTGCAGATCGCCCTGGCCCGGTTCATCTTCGGGACGCGCATGGCCACGATGCTTCTGTGGGGCATGCGCGACCTGGGGTTCGTCCGGTTTGCCGTAGTCGACCTCGCGGGTTGTACCGCCTGGGCGATCGTTCTTGGGGGCCTGGGCTATTTCATGAGCGACAGCGCCACGGCGCTGGTCGGCAGGGTCAGGAGGGTGGAGTTGTGGCTTCTGGGAGCGCTGATTGTCGCCATCGTCCTGTTCGGCGCCGCGCACGCCGTGTCCCGCCGGCGCCGCAGCCTTCGGTCCGGGGCGCCGGACGATTCGAAGGCCGCATGATGAGGGCACGGGGTGCGACACGCGCCGGGACTCTCATCGCAACGGCCGCGGTCTGGACCGCCGTGGTCTGGACCTTCGCCGCCTGGGCCGTCGCGGGTCCGGGCGATGCGCTGGCGGCCTCGAAAAAAAACGCCACCCGGACCGTGCCGGTGACCACGAGCCGCGGCGACTTCGACATGATCGTCTATGCGCCCGCGGCGCCCGATCCGGCGCCGGGCAAACCCGCCGACCCCCCGGACTCCAGGCCGATCGTATTGATTGCCTCGGGAGAGTTCGGCTGGCGCAGTTTCGACGACGTGATCTCGGGGATGCTCGCGGCGCAGGGATACTGGGTCGGCGGGATCGACGCCATGAAGTATTTCTGGGAGGCGCAGGACGACCGGCAGGCCCTGTCGGACGATCTGAAAGCCTACGCCGACGCCCTGGCGAAGACGGCGAACCGGGAACCAGGCGCGCCTCTCATCCTCGGAGGGTTCTCCTTCGGCGCCGACCTCGCCCCCTGGGTCGCCGGCGCGGGCGGCTGGCAGGACCGCCTGCGAGGCCTTCTACTGATCGGCCCCGATGAGACCGGCAGCCTGCTCTTCCGGATTTCCGAGATGATCGGATTCAAGCCCAAGGATCACATCTTCCCCGTCACCGAGGCGCTCCAGAGCGCCGCCGGCTACCCCGTCCTCATCATCCATGGAGGGAAGGACTCGGTCTCGGCCGGTCCCATGCTGGCGGAGAAGGCCTCCGAGCCGAAAAAGCTGATCGTCGTGCCGGGCGCCGGCCACCATTTCTCGGGCCGCGAGGAGCCGCTGCGCGACGCCCTGCGCGAAGGAATGCAGTGGCTCGAGGGGCAGCCGCGCAGGCCCGGGCCTCCCGGAAAGAAGCCGTGACCGATGAGCAGCGCGGCGCGCGGGCCGAGGCCGCGCGGGCCGATTCCGAGGGCCTGACCCGGGACGCGCTGCCCGAGCGGGAGCGGTTCCGGTACTTCCTGACCAGGACCCTGGCGGCGATCCGCCCGCTGTGGCCCTGGCTGATCGTCGGCGCCATCGCCTGGATCGGCTGGCGCGAGCTGAGGCAGATCGACCTGGTGGCGGTGCGCGGGCTGGTCCGCGACGCCGATGTCGACCTGGTCCTTTATCTACTTGTCGCGACGGCGATCAACCTGGCGGTTTTCGGCTTTTACGACGTCATTGCCCTCGGCCCGCTGTCACAGCCCCCGGCGGCCGCGGCCCGATGGAAGGTCGGCGTCATCAGCTTCGCCTGGACCAACTTCCTCACGCTCGGCCCGCTCGCCGGCCCGGCCCTGCGTTTGTGGCTCTACCGCTCATTGGACGTCGCGGGCGAGAGGGCGCGCTCGGCCCTCACGATTATCTTCGTGGCGCTTGCCCTGGCGCTCGGCGCCTGGTGCGGCGCCACCTGGCTACCCCTTCCCGCGGCGCTCGACACCTTGACCGTGCACCTCCTGCTGATTCTGCCGATGGGTGCTTTGGTTGTTGGCGCTCTCAAGGGCGCGCGCCGTGTCCCGTGGCTTCCGGCGGTCGTCCGGCGCTGGGAGGGACGGTCCATGGCGCTCGGCGCGATCGCTTTGCTCGACTGGTTGCTGGCCTGGGTCGTCTTTCACCTGGCGATCGACGCGCTGAACGGCGAGATCGACCTCAAGACGTCACTCGCCGTTTTTTTCGCGGGGCAGCTGATCGGGCTGGCCTCGTTCGTGCCCGGAGGGCTCGGGACCGCCGATGCATTCTGGCTCGTGTCCCTCGGGGAGATCAGCGGGGGACACGATCGGATTTTAGCCGCCCTCGTGCTTTACCGGCTCATCTACTACGTCCTGCCCTGGGCCTGCGCCACGCTCGTCCTGGCCGGGCGCCTGGTCAAAACGGGACCGCGCACCGGGGCGTTTCTGCGGACGGCCATCGCCTCCTACACCGTGCTCTGCGGGGCGGTCCTGCTGGCCAGCGCCGCCACCCCGGCGCTCTCCGAGCGGATCACATTCCTCAGGAAGAGCGTGCCCCTCGCGCTGGTCGAGATCTCCCACAGCGTCTCGGTGGTGCTGGGGTTTCTGCTGCTCGTGGTGTCGCGCGGGCTGGCGCGCGGCTACCGCTCCAGCCACAGGCTGGCGCTGGCGCTCTTTTTCGCCGGGGCGCTGACGACCTTCCTGAAAGGCCTCGACTTCGAGGAGGCGATCCTGTCGCTCGCGGCGGTCGCGATGCTGTTGGTGTTTCATGGCTCGTTCGGCCGGGTGGGAAGACTGCGGCCACCCCTGGAGTTCCTGGTGTCGGTGGGGGTTTTCGCCGTGGTGCTGTTCGCCGCCATCGGGTTCGGCTCCGGCCCCGCGGTGTTCGAGACCCCGGCGATCTTCAGCCGCTTCTCCTACCGCGGCGACCAGGCCCGTTTCGTCCGGGGCCTGGGCATCCTCGCCACCCTCGCCGCCATCGTGGCCGTGCACCTGGGCCAGCGCTCGAAGACGCGGGACGCTCTCCCCGGCCCCGAAGAGATAGACGGGGCGCTCGAGGACGTGCGGGAGCACGCCCGCGGCTCGGACGCGCTGCTCGTCGCGTGCGGCGATAAGGCGATCTTCAGGCCCCAGGGGGCGGAGGGCGCGCCCGACACCGGGTTCATCGCCTACCGGTCCGCGGGGCGCTTCCTGGTCGCGTATTCCGATCCGGTGGGACCGCCCGGGGCGGTCCGTGATCTGATGACCTCGTTTCTCGATTTCGCCTCCGGGATAGACCGGGACGTGATCCTCTACCAGATCTCGACCGACTTCCTGCCGGTGGCGCACGACTTCGGCTTCTCCTTTTTCAAGCTCGGCGAGGAGGCCATCGTCAACCTGAAAGAGTTCGATCTGAAGGGGAACAAGGCCAAGTCGTGGCGGCACGCCATCAACAGCGTCGAGAAGGCCGGGGGACGGTTCGAGATCGTCGCCGGAGACGACTTGCAGCGGCTCCTGCCGGAGCTGCGGCAGGTCTCCGACGACTGGCTGGCCGACAAGCACATGGTCGAGAAGCGCTTCTCGATCGGCCGCTTCGACGAGAATTACCTGATGCGCTTCCCCTGCGCCCTGGTGCGCGACAATGCCGGCAGGGTCACCGGGTTCGCCAACCTCCTCGAGGGGCCGCGGGGGGAGGAGCTGTCGGTCGACCTGATGCGCTACAGCGCCCTCCGCGAGGAGGCGGGAGGGCTGCGCAACGTGATGGACTACCTCTTCCTGAGGCTGATGCTCTATGGGTGCGAGCGCGGTTTCGCGCGGTTCAACCTGGGGATGGCCCCGCTGGCGGCGGTCGGCCAGGAGCGCTGGGCGCGCCCGGTCGAGAAGCTGGCCCATTTCTTCTTCCGGCACGGCGAGCACTGGTACAACTACCAGGGGCTGCGAAGCTACAAGGAGAAGTTCGACCCTTCCTGGGAGCCCCGCTACATGGCCTACCCGCGCCCCTGGGACTGGCCGATCGCCAGCACCACGACCGCGGCGCTGATCGCGGGAGGCTGGAGGGGGCTTCTCATTTCCAGGGGAACGGGCGAATGAGGCGGATCCTTGCGGCCACCTGGTTGGGCATCGCGCTCGCCGGATGCGGCGTCGCTTCCGCCGCCGCTGCCGACCGCGACTGGGTCGAGGAAAAGATCGTCCTGCCGGGGTTCGAAAAGGTCGCGGTCTATCGTCCCGAGCCGGTGACCCGGGCCCGCGGCGTAATCCTGTTCGTCTCGGGGGACGGCGGATGGAACCTGGGAGTCATCGACATGGCGCGGCGCACCGCCTCGCACACAATCGTCGTCGGGCTCTCGATGCCCGCGTGGGCGAAGTCGGCGCGGAAATCCCCCGATAGCTGCTGGTACCCTGCCGGCGAGCTCGAATCGACCGCCCAGGCGGTCGAGAAGATCTATCGCCTGCCGCGCTACATCAAGCCGATCCTCACCGGCTATTCGTCGGGGGCCACGCTGGTTTACGGTGCTTTGGCGCAGGCACGCGGCGACGCGTTCGCGGGTGCCGTTAGCCTGGGCTTCTGCCCCGACCTCGAAGTGGCCCGCCCGTTCTGCGGGCACGGAGACTGGAAGCCCTCCTACGACGAGAAGAAGAAAACCATTCTCCTGCCTCCGTACCCGGACCTGCCCCTCCTCGGTGACGGCCGGCCGCGCTGGACCATCCTGCACGGTCAGGTGGACAAGGTCTGCGACCCGAAAGAGGTCGACCGGTTCGCCGCCGACATCGCGGGGGCGCGCGTCCTTTCGCTTCGGAAGGTAGGCCACGGGTTCTCGATCGCCCGCAACTGGGGCGGGGCTTACGACGAGGCGATCGAGGGCCTCCTCGACCGGGAGACGGCTTGGGAGCCGGTACCGGGCGAGGCCGCGCGCGCCCCGGCGACCGAGGCCGCGGCGGACATCACCCGGCGGCTCGCCGCGCTCAACTTGCCGCTCGAGATCAAATGGCCCCGGGGCGCGGATCGGGTGCTTGTCTTCATTTCGGGGGATGGCGGC
>JANMQK010000249.1:0-15176 GCA_031370485.1 Acidobacteriota bacterium
GCAGATCGCCGCCGCGGCCCGCGGCGCCGCCGACAAAGGAGTGGGTCTCTATCTCGACCTTCCGACGGGTGTGCATGCCTCCGGGTACGACGTCTTCCGCCACCGCGACCTCTTCGTTCAGGATGTCTCCGCCGGGGCTCCGCCCGACACCTTTTTCAGCCGCGGCCAGGACTGGGGATTTCCGCCCCTGCACCCCTCGCGACAACGCGAGCAGGGCTACGGCTACCTCATCGGCGTCCTGCGACACCACCTGAAGCACGCCCGCGTGCTTCGCGTGGATCACATCATGTGGCTGCACCGGCTGTTCTTCATCCCGCGAGGCATGGAGGCGAAAGACGGCGTTTACGTGCGCTACCCCGCCGACGAGCTGCAAGCCGTCCTCTGCCTGGAGGCGCACCGAAGCGGCGCCGCGATCGTCGGCGAGGATCTCGGCACCGTGCCGGACGAAGTCCGCTCCGGCATGGCCCGTCACGCGATCTACCGTTTGTACATCGCCCAGATGGAGATCAACGAGCACGGCGCCACAGCGCTTCGCGACGTGCCCGGCGAGTGTCTTGCCTCGGTCAATACCCACGACATGCCGACCTTCGCCGGCTACTGGGAGGGGCACGACATCCAGGATCGGGTGGATCTCGGCCTGATGGACGCTGCCGGCGCCGTGGCCGAGCACGGACGGCGCTCCGCCCTGCGGGACGCTTTGATACAGTTCCTGCGCGATCGGGGCCTTCTGGGGAGCGGCGCCTCCCCCGGGGATGTGCTGCAATCCTGCCTTCGTTTTCTCGCGGCGAGCCGGGCGCGGTTCGTCCTGCTGAATCTCGAGGATCTCTGGCTCGAGGCGCGCCCGCAGAATGTCCCCGGCACGGTGGAAGACCGGGCCAACTGGAG
Organism: Acidobacteriota bacterium; assembly: GCA_031370485.1. GTDB lineage: Bacteria > Acidobacteriota > Polarisedimenticolia > Gp22-AA2 > Gp22-AA2 > JANMQK01. The sequence continues at coordinate 886 of JANMQK010000249.1, forward strand.
GCGGAAGGCACGGTACTCCCTGAACGAGGTGGACGGGCTGGCCGAAGTGGACGCGGCGCTTCGGGAAATCGGCGCCCTGAGAACCGGGCATGACGGGACGATGATGAACACGGGTTCGCCGGGATCGCTCCTCACCCAGGACGATCTGCACTGGTTCAACGAAGGGACCCACTTCCGCCTCTACGATCGCCTGGGGGCCCATCCCATGACTCTTGGCGGAGCGCGGGGCACCTACTTCGCGGTCTGGGCCCCCAATGCCGAGCGTGTCTTCGTGATGGGGGACTGGAACGGCTGGCGGAACGAAGAACGTGCCCTGGCCCCCAGGGGCGGCTCGGGAATCTGGGAAGGGTTCGTCCCTGGCGTCGACCCGGGCCACCTCTACAAGTACCACGTCATCTCGCGCCTCCATGGCTACCGTGTCGACAAGGCGGACCCCTTCGCCCTCTACAACGAGGTCCCTCCGAGGACAGGTTCGGTCGTCTGGGACCTTGCCTACGCCTGGGAGGACGAGGCCTGGATGCGGGAGCGCGCCGCGCGCAACACGATCCAGGCGCCGGTCTCGATCTACGAGGTCCATCTCGGCTCCTGGCGGCGGGTCCCGGAGGAGGACAACCGCCCGCTCACCTACCGCGAGCTGGCAGCAGAGCTCCCGGAGTACGTTCGCCGCCTTGGGTTCACCCACGTCGAGTTCATGCCGGTGATGGAGCATCCCTTCTACGGCTCCTGGGGATACCAGACGACCGGCTACTTCGCGCCGACCAGCCGCTACGGGACGCCCCAGGACTTCATGCACCTCATCGACCGGCTGCACCAGGCGGGCATCGGCGTCATCCTGGACTGGGTGCCATCCCATTTTCCGACCGACGAGCACGGTCTCGGCTACTTCGACGGGACGCACCTCTTCGAGCACGCCGACGAGCGGCAGGGGTTCCACCCCGACTGGAAAAGCGCCATCTTCAACTACGGCCGGAACGAGCTGCGGAGCTTCCTGATCTCGAGCGCGCAGTTCTGGCTCTCGGCGTACCACGCCGACGGCCTGCGCGTGGACGCGGTCGCCTCGATGCTCTACCTCGACTACTCGCGGAAGCCGGGGGAGTGGATCCCGAATCCTCACGGGGGGCGCGAGAATCTGGAAGCCATCGCGTTTTTGCGGCGGTTCAACGAGGAGGTCTACAAGGAGCATCCGGACGCGCAGACGATCGCCGAGGAGTCCACCTCGTGGCCGATGGTCTCGCGGCCGACCTACCTGGGTGGTCTGGGTTTCGGCCTCAAGTGGGACATGGGCTGGATGCACGACACGCTGAAATACATGGCCCACGACCCCGTCCACCGCAAGCACCACCACGACATGCTGACCTTCCGCCAACTCTATGCGTTCCATGAGAACTTCGTCCTGCCGCTGTCCCACGACGAGGTGGTGCACGGCAAGGGATCGCTTCTCGGGAAGATGCCCGGTGACGAGTGGCAGAAATTCGCGAACCTGCGCCTTCTGATGTCCTACCTATACACCCAGCCCGGGAAAAAGCTGCTGTTCATGGGCTGCGAATTCGGTCAGTCGTCCGAGTGGAACCACGACACGAGCCTCGACTGGCACCTGACGAAGCACGAACGTCACGCGGGGATCCAGCGTCTCGTCGCCGATCTCAACCGGTTGTACCGCGACGAGCCGGCGCTGCATGAGCTTGACGCGGCGCCCGAAGGCTTCGAGTGGATCGACCCGAGCGACGGCTCCCAAAGCTGCCTGAGCTACCTCCGCAAAGATCGCCGCGGGAATCCGATTCTGGTCGCCCTGAACTTCACTCCCGTGCCGCGCAATCACTACCGCCTGGGCGTGCCACGGGGCGGGGCGTGGAAGGAGATCCTCAACAGCGACGCCAAGGAGTACGGCGGCAGCGGCCACGGCAACCTCGGCGGAAGGGTGGCGGCGCCGCGGCCGTCCCACGGACGCTCCCACTCGCTGACCCTCGCCCTCCCACCGCTCGGAGCCGTCCTCCTCAAGCCCGTGCCGTAAGCGACAGCCCCCGACACGATCGTGCCGCTCAGAACTTGTAGTTGATGCCGCCCGAGTACCCGGCGGCGTCCCCCGTGTTGCGGCCGCTCAGTGTCGTGAAATACATCGCCGACAGGCCAAGCCGCTTCGCGGCCCGCACGTAGACTTTGGCTCCCGCCCGCCCGTACTCCTCCTTGTTGCTCGGGAAGGGGGCTCCCGAGCCGATGTCGGTGCCGCCTCGCGCGGTTTGACGCGCGTAGGAACCGCTGATGGTGACCGGGCCCCAAGTGCCGCCGATCTCCGTCTAGAGGGGAACGCCGTGGATGTTCCGTCCACTGCCACGTCCGGAATTCGTGGCCGCGGACAGGGCGCTGGACGTGGCGGCGGAGGACCTCGTGCTGGGGGTCGAGGCCGGAATGGAGACGAGCGCCTACCCGGTGAGCCATGGCCTATCACCACATCCTGAACGACGTGATCGCCGGGGAACCGATCGTCGCCACCTATTAAACGCTTTGCCACACCGGTCTGGTGTGGAAATCGAGCCTGGACGGTCGGACACTGCAACGCTCGATTTTGCCTTCCAGCCGGGAACGAACCCTCCGGTGCTCCGCGACAGCGAGACGGGGAGCACGTGGGATTTTTCAGGGTCCGCGATCTCCGGGCCCCGGAAGGGACGGCGCCCAGGTCGCGTGCCCTGCCTGAAGGACTACTGGTTCGACTGGAAAGACTACCACCCTGGCACGCGGGTCTTTGCCGCCGAGGAGCCCGCGCTCCCGCAGCATCGGCGCTAAGATACACGGCGGCGTTGCCGAGGCGGGGGTGGGTCGCATGGGAATGTTGAGAAGCGCATTGCTCGCAGGGTCGGAGAGCCGCTGGCTGCGGGAGCGCGCCACGAAGCACCGGTTCGTGCGGCGCGCCGTGGCCCGTTTCATGCCGGGCGAGGACCTCGAGGCGGCGCTCGCCGCCGCCCGCGCTCTTATGCCTCTCAAGATGGGGTCGGTGCTGACCTGCCTCGGGGAGAACCTCCAAAAGCCGGGCGAGGCGGAGAAGGTCGCGCGCCATTACCTGGAAGTCCTGGATAAAGCCAGGGCGGTTTCGCTGGACGTGGAAGTCTCGGTCAAGCTGACGCAACTCGGTCTCGACTTCAGCGCGGAGGAATGCGAGAGGCACGTCGTGTCTCTGGTCAAGCGCGCCAAATCCTGCGGGACCTGGATCTGGATCGACATTGAATCGACCGACTACACCGACGCGACGCTTGCCATCTACCGGAGCGCCCGGGCCCGGTTCCCCAACGTCGGCGTCTGCGTGCAGGCCTATCTCTACCGGACGGCCAGGGACATCGATGCCCTGATACCGCTCGGCGCGGGGATCCGGCTGGTGAAGGGCGCCTACCGCGAGCCGTCCGACAGGGCGTTTCCCAGGAAGAAGGACGTCGATGCGAACTACTTCGCCCTTGCGTCGAGGCTTCTCGGCGAGGAGGCGCGCCGGGCGGGAGTGCGGGCCATCTTCGGGACCCACGACCCGCTTCTCGTCCATCGAATCCGGGACGCGGCCCGCGCGACCGGCCTGCCGCCGGACGCGGTCGAGTTCCAGATGCTCTACGGGATCCGCCGCCGGGACCAGGAAGACCTCGCCGCCGCCGGCTTCCGCTTCCGGGTGCTCATCAGCTACGGGGACGCCTGGTTCGCCTGGTACATGCGCCGCCTCGCCGAGCGGCCCGCGAACCTCCTGTTCATGCTGCGCAGTCTGATCGGCCCCTCGTAGACGATCATGCGCCGTTGCCGGCCAGCGTCAGGGGCCGGGCTCCCGGGATGTCCCGCCGCACGCCTCCGACGCGCGCGACAGGAGGGCCCGCAGGCGCGGCCAAGGGCGGGCGATCGCGCGAGCCGGTCCGGCGGCCGCGCAGGCGGCCGCCCTGTCGCCGGCCGCAAGGGCCGCCTGCAGCACAAGCTCCCGGGCTCGCGGGGTGGGGCGGGCCAGGACGTTGATCCGGGCGAGCGCGAGGGCCCTCCCCGGATCGCCCCCCGCGGACATATAGAATTCGGCCGCGTGGTCCGCGAACGCCGTGGGGTGGCGCGCCAGGAGCTCGTCGAAGCGCGCCGCGGCCGCCTCGCGCCAGTGCCGCGCCTCGGCGTCCTGGCCCGAGGCGACGAGGATCCGGGCGAGCTGCGCGGCGTAGTCCGGATCGTCGGACGAGGAGGCGAGCGGGCGCAAGAGGTCGGCGGCGCGCTCGGGCCGGCCGAGCGCCGCCTCCGCCTCCGCCAGGTGGCCCTGGGCCGCCGCATACGCCGGCAGCCGGGCGCAGGCCGCTTGGAAGAGATCGCGCGCCCGGTCGAGGTCCCCCTCGCGCTCCCACATGAGTCCCCTCTGGACCGCGAGCCAGGCGACGGGGAAGGGGGACACGTCGCGGAAGAGGCGCAGCGCCTCGGAGAAGAGCCGCTCCGCCTCGCCGATTTCCCCGCGATCCCCCCGCAGCGTGGCCTCGGCGCCCAGGGAACTGATGTCCGGGCGGATGCCGGCTACGCGCCGGCGGATTTCGAGCGCCTCGTCGTAGCTTCCGGCCCCCTGAAGCACGCCGGCCCGCGCCGACTCGACCGCGGCGGCGCCCGCCCCGAGACGCTCCGCATTCAGCAAGTCCGCGAGCGCCTCCGGGAACCGATGAAACGTCGCCCGCGCCCCGGCGCGCGCGAGGTACGCCCTCCCGTCGTCCGGCGCGTCCCGGACGAGGGATTCGGCGATCTCCTCCGCCCGCTCGTAGTCGCGGATGCGTCCCAGGAACTGCCCGCGCATCGCGATGAGATCGGCGATCCCCGCCCGCTGCGCGACGGTCAGCGGGCCGTAGGAGGCGAGATGCTCCTCCCCCTCGATCTGAGCTTCGAGATTGCCGATGGCGATCGCGCCGTCCGTGGTGCGCGGCTCAGGCCCGATGTCCGCCGTTCGTGCGGCAGAGTCGCGTGTGGCGGATTCCCGGGCGCCGCCCTCCCCGGCGGGCCGGGGCGCGAGCGCCGCGTGCCGGCATCCAAGAAGCAGGAAGGCCGCGATCGCTAGTGGCCCCAGGCGCGGGGCGGACACGCCGCCCCGCGGCGATCTTCGGGCGCCGGCGATCAGTTGGGATCGGCGAGGAATGGGAAGACGTCAAGCGACGCCGTGCCGTCGGCGTCGATGGGGACGCCGTCGCCAACCCCCGCAAGCGCGCCGGCCGCGAGCAGGGAGTAGGTCGTGTCGATCGTGTCCTCGAGCGGTGTGCGACCGCCGCAATCGTTGTTGGTGATCCCGAGGGCGTTCGCTTCGACCGCCAGGTACTGTCCGCAGGCGCCCGACGACGTATTCACGTACAGCCGGTCGTCGGCCAGGACCCCCGCCAGGGCGTCATACCGTCCGGCCGCGGGGGAGGGGCCGGTGAGAAGCTGATTGCCGCACACGCCGTCGAGGGCGTCGAGGATTGCGAGGTTCGCGGCGATCTCCGGCGCGAACAGCCCCTGCCACCTCATGGGATTGGCGGGCGCGTTGTAGGCGTCGATGATCGTCTCGTGCTGGAGCTCCTCGCTGGCGATGCTCTCCCGGTAGAACGGGTTCGTGAGGGCCGTGTTGACTCCCGGGCGTCCCATCCGGTCGATCTGGACCAAATCGCAGCGCCCGCGCCCCGACTTGCACTCCTTGCGCCCCGGCCGCCGGTAGGTGCCACCCCAGACGCCGACGATCGGTCCCCCCCGGGTCACAACCGTGGCGTCCACCGAGACCACGATCGACAGCACGTTGAATCGGGCGAAGCCATCAACCGCCGGACCCCCGCCGGGGGCGCTCTGGAGCTGGTGCACGAGCGCGGAGACTGTCGCCGCGTCGAGCGCGGGGCAACCGGCGGCGTCGAAGGTGAGGCCACCGGCCACGCCGGCGACCGTGCGAGCCGTCGCCCGGAATCCGGCCAGGTTGAAGAAAAATGGGTCGTCCCGCAGCCCCGCGAACACCCTGAGCCTGGCAAGCCCGTTCCCACTCAGGTTGTAACCGGCGTCCCCCACGTTGCTGTCGTCATCGGCCGCATCGTCATCCGCGTCGTCACGGTCGTCATTCCGGGCGCTGGCATTCTGGACCTGGCAACGGATCCTCTGCCTCTTGTTGAACTGGCAGACGATGGTGACCTCGGGGGCGGGCGGGGCGCCATAGCTCGCGGCGCTGGTGGTGTGGAACACGTACCGCACGCTGTCCGAGAACCTCGAACCCTGCGTGGCGTTGCGGACCACGTTCATGACCAGGTTGATCTGGCCGGCGTCGGGCGACATCCAGGCGAACAGGTCGGTGATGTCCGCCGCAGGGTCGGCCGTGGCCCTGGGACCATCGGCATGATCCGCCGCGAAGACGGCCGGTGACAGGAATCCAAGGACGACGAACGCGACGGCGGCAGGTTGGATCTTGAAGAGACGCATGGGTTTGTGAGCCTCCAGAAGCCGATGGTTCAATAACTACCCTCCCGGCGCGGGTCCGCGAATCAGCCTTGCCGCGAAAGCCACGGCCGGTCTTGGGTTGAGGTGAATCATATACGGCGATCCCGTGGTGGAGTCAAGCAGCGGCGCCGGCCGGTATCAGATGCCCCTTTCGGGCGGGGGGTCGAAGCACGGGTCGCGGCCGGCCGCGTCTCCGGGCTTCGCCACGTCGGGGTTGAGCCACTCGATGACGGCGGCATGCCCCAGGCTCTCCGGGTCATGGCGGAGGTAGTTTTCCACGACCGCCAGGATGTGGAAGCCCCGCCGAATCTGGAACGACACCGTCGGGTCCCACAACTCGCGGCGGGCCACCTGGATGGCGTACTCCTCGCCCGTCATGCTGTCGGCGTAGCGGTGGTAGCCGCGCAGGCGGGCCCCGGCGCGGATCCTCAGCAGCCCAAGCCGGCGGGCCAGCGCCCGCCGCTGTTCGTAGATGAGCGTGCCGACTTTCTTCCCCTGCCATTCGGGGTGCACCATGATCTCGGCGCCGTAGAGCGTGCGCCCCTTCTCCGGGTCGTGATTCGTGAACATCCCGTGGTCGGTGAAGTCGCGCCAGCTCGCGCCCATCGTGTAATCGTCCCACAGCACGATCAGGCTCGCGGCCATGCCTACGACGCGCCCGCTGGGGCGGTGCACGGCGACGAACTGTCCTTCGGGAAAAACCTTGAGGAGGAATTCGGACCCTGGGCGGTCAAGGTGAACGCCAGCATCACGGTGATCGAGTACACGCTGACCTTCCTGGTCAGCATGGACGCGCTGGTCACCTTCGTGGCGGATCGCCTGCCGGTGCTCAACGAGCCGGTGCTCGGCTTTCCGCTCCGCACCCTTGTCGCCATCGCACTGAGTGTCCTGACGGGTATCGCGGTGAACCTCGGCCCGCGATTCGCCGCCCGAGCATTCGGCCCCGCGACCGCCGCGGTGCTTCTCCTGCTCTGGCTGATGATCCTGGCGACGATCTGGAAGCAGGGGTTCCACCTGCCCGCTCTCAACCGGGAGGCCTTCTCGGCGAAGTACGTCGGATTCACCCTCGGCGGCTACGCGCATATCCTGGCGCTGATGACCGGCATCGAGATCTTCGCGAACCTCGTGGCGGCCTGTGACGGGACGGCGCGCGAGCGCAGCCGGAAGGCCTTCGGCAGCCTTCTGATCGTGATGGGGACGACCTGTCTCACGATGCTGATCGTCGGGCCGGCCGTACTCCAGGTGTCCAACCCCGCGGATCCGCACGTCTCGGTCTTCACCCAGACCATGGACCACCTGCTGCCGGCGCCCGTCGCCTACCTCGGCACGCTGGTCGGCATCGCGGTCCTCCTGCCCGCGGCGGCTGCCAGCACGCAGGGCATCCAGAATCTTGCCCTGGGGCTGCGATACCGTCATTACGTCCCCGCCTATATGGGGCAGCGCAACCGCCACGATGTCGCCGATAAGCCGGTCTGGATCGAGATTGGCGTCTTCGTCCTCTGCTTCGTCCTGTTCGGCACGGCCGAAGAGACCTACCTGGCGCTTTACGCGGCGGAGGTGTTCATCCTGCTCAGCCTGACCGGATGGGCGGCGGTCAAGCGCCTCGTCCGGGAGTACCGGCGGGCGCCGGGATTCCGGAAGGTGCCGACCCTGCTCCGCGGCTCTTGATCCTGCCGGGTTCATGATCCAGAATGGCCGGCCTTCCCAGAGCCATGGTCGCGCCGCCCCGGAGGCGGCGCCCGGAGCCGCCGGTCGGGTCCGCCACAGGACGGATCCTGAGAGGGGCGAGAGGCCTGCCGGATGCCGCAGATCTTCCATCGCAGCACGAACACCCTGTCGCGCTTTACCATCTACGCGGCGGCGTTCCTGCTCGCGGGGCTCATGTGGATCGTGATGGCGGTGGCGCGCTCGCCCTACACGACCGGCCAGGGGGTCGTCCTGGAACAGCCGGTGCCGTTCAGCCATGAGCACCACGTCGCGGGGCTCGGGATCGACTGCCGCTACTGCCACACGTCGGTCGAGACCTCCGCATTCGCGGGGATGCCGCCCAGCGCCACCTGCATCAACTGCCACAAGATGATCTGGACGAACAGCGCGATGCTGGAGCCGGTGCGCGCGAGCTTCCGCACCGGGCAGCCGCTGCGCTGGACGCGCGTCAACGACCTCCCGGATTTCGTCTTCTTCAACCACAGCATCCACGTGGCCAAGGGGATCGGCTGCGCCTCCTGCCACGGGCGTGTCGACCGGATGCCGCTGATGTACCAGGCGGTCTCGCTGCAGATGGAATGGTGCCTCGACTGCCATCGCCGGCCCGAGAACCATCTGCGGCCGCGCTCGGAGGTGTTCAACCTGGGCTGGCAGGCGGACGATCAGCAGGCGCTGGGAAAGCGCCTGGCCCGGGAGTACAGGGTCCGCAGCGTGTCCGACCTGACCAGTTGCTCGACCTGCCACCGCTAGGGGGAATCGTGAGCGAACAGGATCGTCCCAAGCATGCATCGCCGGAGCGCCCCGGCCTCGCCGCGCTGCGCGGGCGGCTGGAGGGGGCCCGTGGTCCCGAGTTCTGGAGAAGCCTCGAGGAGCTGGCGGGGGACGAGGCGTTCCAGGAGCTGCTGCACCGGGAGTTTCCCCGGCAGGCGTCGGAGTGGACGGAGGGGCTCGACCGCCGGCGCTTCCTGCAGCTGGCGGGCGCGTCTCTCGCGCTCGCGGGCCTGGCCTGCACGCGCCAGCCGCTCGAACGAATCGTCCCGTACGTCAGGCAGCCGGAGGAGATCATCCCGGGGCGCCCCCAGTTCTACGCGACCGCGATGACGCTGGGGGGCTATGCCCTGGGACTTCTCGTCGAGAGCCACGAGGGGCGCCCGACCAAGGTCGAAGGGAATCCGCAGCACCCGGCAAGCCTGGGTGCCACGAACGCCTTCGCCCAGGCCGCCGTCCTCGGCCTGTACGACCCGGATCGCTCGCAGCTTCTCCTGAAGCTCGGGGAGATCAGCACCTGGGCCTCCTTCCTCGAGAGTCTGCGGGGCAGGCTCCAGGCGCAGCGGTCCCTCAAGGGGGCGGGTCTCAGGATCCTGACCGAGACTGTGACCTCCCCGACGCTCGCGGCCCAGATCCGCTCGCTTCTCGCGCTCTATCCGAAGGCGAAGTGGCACCAGTACGAGCCCGCGGGGCGCGACATGGCGAGGCTGGGCGCGCGCATGGCGTTCGGACGGTTCGTCGAGACCCGTTTCGACTTCGGCAAGGCGGACGTCGTCTTTTCCCTCGACGCCGACTTCCCCGCGGCCGGGCCGGGGGCGGTGCGCTACACGCGCGACTTCACCGATCGCCGGCGGCGGCGCGACGGACGGGCAGCACAGGGCCGTCTCTATGTCGTCGAGAGCGCGCCCACCCTCGCGGGCACGCTGGCCGATCACCATGTCACCGTGCGGGCCGGCGAGGTGCCGGTCCTGGCGCAGGCGCTCGCGGCGGCCCTGGAGGTGCCCGGGGTCCCGCGTCCCGCGGCCGCCCCTGCCTCGCCCTTCGTGACCGCGGCCGCCGCCGATCTCAGGGCGCATGCCGGCCGAAGCCTCGTCCTGGCGGGGGAGTATGCGCCGCCGGAGGTCCACGCGCTGGCCCACGCCATGAACCATCACCTGGGAAACGCGGGGGCAACGGTCCTTCACACCGACCCGGTCGAAGCCGAGCCCGTCGACCAGGCGGCGTCCCTGGGAGAGCTGGTGGGGGAGATGCGCGCGGGACATGTGGACATCCTGGCGATCCTCGGCGGCAATCCGGTGTTCACGGCCCCCGCCGATTTCCGCTTCGGCGAGGCGCTGGGCAAGGTGCCGCTCCGCATCCACCTGAACGGCGAGCGGGATGAGACCGCGGAGTACTGCCACTGGCACGTGCCGGAGGCGCACTTCCTCGAGGCCTGGAGCGACGCGCGGGCCCACGACGGCACGGCGACGGTGATCCAGCCGCTCATCGCGCCGCTCTACGGCGGACGGTCCGCCCACGAGCTGCTGTCGGTTTTCACGGACGATACGCCGCGATCGGGATACGACACCGTGCGCGATTTCTGGCGCGGGCGGACCGGGACCGCCGGGTTCGAAGCGTTCTGGCGCAAGGCGCTGCACGACGGTGTCGTGCCGGGGACCGCGCTGCCGTCCCGGACGTTACCGCTCCTGGCCTCCGCCGTCCCCGAGGCGGTCGCCGCGATTGCACTTGCCGGGGCGGCGGAGGCAAAGGCGTCCCTCGCCGGGCAGGAGACGTGCGAGCTTGTCTTCCGGCCCGACCCGACGATCCACGACGGCCGGTTCGCCAACAACGGCTGGCTCCAGGAATTGCCGAAGCCGCTCTCGAGCCTCACCTGGGACAACGCGGCCTTCATCGGCCCGGCGGCCGCGGCGCGGACGGGCCTGGTGAACGGGGCGGTCGTTGAGATCGTCGCGGGCGGGAAAAGCGTTCAGGCCCCGGTCTGGATCCTGCCGGGCCACCCGGACGGCTCGATGACGGTGACCCTGGGGTACGGCCGGAGGAAGAGCGGGCGCGTGGCGAAGGGGGCCGGATTTGATCCCTATGTCCTTCGCGACTCGACGGCTCCGTGGCTCCTGCCAAAGGTCTCCTTCCGGCCGACGGGGGAGCACCGCGCCCTGGCCGCCACCCAGCACCATTTCAACATGGAAGGGCGCGACCTCGTCCGCGTCGCGACCCTCGAGGAGATGCGGGCCGACCCCGAGTGTATAAAGAGGATGGGGGAAACACCGCCGAAGGACCAGAACCTGTACCCGGGCTTCGCCTACCCCGGGCAGGCCTGGGGCATGGCGATCGACCTCAGCGCCTGCACCGGCTGCAACGCATGTGTCGTCGCCTGCCAGGCCGAGAACAACATACCCGTCGTCGGCAAGGAGCAGGTGCTGCGCGGCCGCGAGATGCACTGGCTGCGGGTCGATCGCTACTACCAGGGGGACCCGGAGGACCCCGAGACCCACCACCAGCCGGTGATGTGCATGCACTGCGAGCAGGCGCCGTGCGAGGTCGTCTGCCCGGTGGGCGCGACGAACCACAACAGCGAAGGCCTGAACGTGATGGTGTACAACCGCTGTGTCGGCACCCGGTACTGCTCGAACAACTGCCCGTACAAGGTGCGCCGGTTCAATTTCCTCAAGTACAACGACGAGACGACGCCCGTCCTGAAACTCCTTCATAACCCCGACGTGACGGTGCGCTCGCGGGGGGTCATGGAGAAGTGCACCTACTGCGTGCAGCGGATCAACGAAGCCCGCATTGATTCCGAGAGGGAGGGGCGCGACCTGCGGGACGGCGAAATCACGACCGCCTGCCAGCAGGCCTGCCCCTCGCAGGCGATCGTGTTCGGCGACATCAACGACGGGAAGTCGCGCGTCAGCGCCTGGAAGTCGGAACCATCGGGCTACGGCCTGCTCGAGGGGCTGAACACGCGGCCGCGCACGACCTACCTGGCGAAGCTGCGCAATCCGAACCCCGCGCTGAGGCCGGACAAAGGGCGCGACCGGGGCTGAGAATCTCGAGGGAAGGACAAGGGCGTGGAGAACAGGACGACAAACTATCGGTCCCCCCTGATAGCCCCGGGGTACACCACGTCGACGGTCACCGACAAGATCAGCGCCGTGGTCCTGGCCAGGACCCCGAGGTGGTGGTACGTCGGATTCGGAGTGACCTTTCTCCTGGTCATGATGCTGCTGTACGCCATCGCGCACCTGTTCGCCGTCGGGATCGGCATCTGGGGCGTCAACGTTCCGGTGGCCTGGGGCTGGGCGATCACCAACTTCGTCTGGTGGATGGGCATCGGGCACGCCGGCACGCTGATCACCGCCATCCTGCTTCTTCTGCGCCAGGCCTGGCGCAACTCGATCAACCGGTTCGCCGAGGCGATGACGCTCTTCGCGGTGGCCTGCGCCGGGATCTATCCGCTGCTGCATCTCGGCCGCCCGTGGGTGTTCTACTGGCTGTTCCCCTACCCGAGCACCCTCGGGATCTGGCCGCAGTTCAGGAGTCCCCTGGTCTGGGATGTCTTCGCCGTCTCGACCTACGCGACGATTTCACTTCTGTTCTGGTACGTCGGGCTGATCCCCGACCTGGCGACCCTGCGCGACCGGTCCAAGAAGCGCGTCGCGCAGATCGGCTACGGCATCCTGGCGATGGGCTGGAGGGGGTCGGCGCGTCACTGGCACAACTACGAATCGGCCTACCTGATGCTGGCCGGGCTCGCGACCCCGCTCGTGGTCTCGGTGCACAGTGTCGTCAGCTTCGACTTCGCAGCCGGCATCGTGCCGGGGTGGCATTCGACCGTTTTCCCGCCTTACTTCGTCGCCGGGGCGATCTACTCGGGGTTCGCGATGGTTTTGACCCTGGCGATCCCGCTCCGCCGCATCTTCGGTCTCGAGGACTTCATCACCCTGCGGCACCTGCAGAACATGGCGAAGGTGATGCTCGCGACGGGGCTCATCGTCGCCTATGGCTACCTGATGGAGTTCTTCATGGCCTGGTACAGCGGCGACATGTACGAGCGGTACGTGTCGCTGAACCGCATGTTCGGCCCATACGCGTTCCAGTTCTGGGCGCTCATCGCCTGCAACATCCTCGCGCCGCAGGCGCTCTGGCTGCGGCGGGTGCGCAGCTCGCCTCCCGTGCTGTTCGCGATCGCCATCGTCGTGAACGTCGGGATGTGGCTGGAGCGCTACGTGATCATCGTCACAAGCCTGCACCGCGACTTCCTGCCCTCCTCCTGGGGCATGTACTCCGGCACGATCTGGGACTGGGCGACCTTCATCGGCACGCTCGGGCTCTTCCTGGCGCTCATGTTCCTGTTCATCCGTTTCCTGCCGATGATCTCGATCTTCGAGATGCGGACCATGGTGCCCGAGGCGAACGTCGAGGAGACGCCGCGATGAAGACGCCCGCGGTGCCGCGGCTCTACGGCCTGATGGCCGAGTTCTCCTCGCCCCACGACCTGCTGGCCGCGGCCGGGCGGGCGCGGCAGGCCGGCTACCGCCGGATGGACGCCTTCACGCCTTTCCCGATCGAGGAATTGAGCGAGGCCCTGGGCCACCGCAAGTCGCGCGTCCCGCTGATCGTCCTCGTCGGCGCGATCGTCGGCGCTCTCTCGGGCTACGCGCTGCAGTACTGGGTTTCGGCCGTGTCCTATCCGATCAACATCGGGGGCCGGCCGTACAACTCGTGGCCGGCGTTCATCCCGGTGACGTTCGAGCTGGCAATTCTCGTTGCCGGGATCTCGGCCGTCCTCGGCATGCTCGCTCTCAACGGGCTGCCGATGCCGCACCACCCGGTGTTCAATGTGCCGCGTTTCGCGCTGGCGTCGCGGGATCGGTATTTCCTGTGCATCGAGGCGCGCGACGCCAGGTTCGACCGCGCGGCGACGGGGGAATTCCTGAAAAGCCTCAAGGCGAGCGAGGTGTCGGACGTTGAGCTCTAGGCGTGCGGGGTGTCTTCTGACCTTTCTTATGCTGCCGCTTGCCATCGCGGGCTGCCGGCAGGACATGTACGACCAGCCGCGGGCCAAGCCGCTGGGGGAGAGCGATTTCTTCGCCGATGGGACGTACGCCAGGGTCCCCGTGGCCGGCACCGTGGCGCGCGGCGATCTCCGGGCCGACCGGAACTTCTACACGGGCATCGGCGCCAATGGAAAATTCATCACGGCGCTGCCGGTCCCGCTCACAGCATGGTTGCTGGAGCACGGGCGGGAGCGTTTCAACATCTTCTGCTCCCCCTGCCACGGGCGGGTCGGCGACGGCCGGGGGATGATCGTGCAGCGCGGGCTGAAGGCGCCCCCCTCCTACCACATCGACCGGCTGCGCGCGCCGCCGCCCGGCTACTTTTTCGACGTG
>JANMQK010000313.1:0-9370 GCA_031370485.1 Acidobacteriota bacterium
GGCCAGGATGAACCCCGGCCGGATGCGGCCGCCGACGGTGCCCAGCGCGAGAAGGCGCCGGGGCGGCCTGTCGGCCAGGTAACGGAGGGGGCGTCCGAGCGCGTAGGGCAGAAGCACGAAAAACAAGCCGATGTTTCTCAAATGGGCCGCCGCCAGGACCGCGGTGAGGACGAACGCCGGAGCTGTCATCGGATCGATGTGGCGGGAGAAAATCACGAGGAACACGACGCTCATGCCGACGGCGATCCAGAAGAGCGGAAAGATCTCGAACACCGGCCGGGCCCATTCGTGGTTCGGCCACGGGAGGGTCCGCAGCAGGCCGGACACCTCGAAGGGCACCGCATAGATCCTCAGGCCGTACGGGTTGAGCCCCGCCGCGAGCACAGAGGCCGCCGTGACGATCGCGAGACGCCGGGTGAACCGCGGGTTCCTCTGTGGCGTCGATCCGTCCCGTTCCCGAAGCCATGGGACCCTCTCGGCGAGCAGGGTGCCGGCGAGCCCCAGGAAGAGGATCGCCGGGGCGACCACAACGCCTACGTGCAGGTTCGCCCAGAGGGCCACGAGCGGCGGTACCGCCAGGAGCCGCCGGATGGAACCACTGGCGCGCGCGCGCAGAACCAGGTGCAGGAGGAGGGGCGCGAGGAACAGGGTCGCCATTTCCGGCCGCACATCGAACCGGAATGCCGCCCCGAGGAGCACCGGCGCCAGCAGGCAGGCGGTGCCCGCCGGCCCATGCCCCTCGTGCTCCAGATGCCGCGCCAGGAGAAGGCCCAGGAGCAGCACGCCGGCCGACTTGAGGAGGACGAGCGCGGCCGGGCCGAGCCACGCATGCCCGAGATAGGCCAGGACCTGGAACAGCCATTCGTGATCGATCCAGCGGGTCCCCGTCGCGGTGAACGAGAACGGATCGCTTTGCGGCACCGCATGGTGGCTCAGGATCCAGGAGCCGGACGCGAGGTGCCACCAGTAGTCGAAGTTGCGTATGGGCGTCAGCGACGCGGCGGCCCCCAGGAGAAGCAGGAGCCCGTAAAGGATCCACCGGTCGCCGTGCGTGGGAGAGCCCGGTGCGCTGTCCCGCGCGGATCCGACCTCGAAGGTCATGCCTTCCGCCTCTTCATCGCGAACCCCCACGCGCACGTGACGAGAAGCGCCGCGGCGCTCGTCGCGAGCCCCAGCCTGACGCTCAGCGGACGATAGCTCATGACCACCTCGTGCCGCCCCGGTCCGACCCGGACCGCGCGGAACAGCCCGTTCGCCTTCAGGATCCCGGCCGGGCCGCCGTCGAGCAGGGCGCGCCAGCCGGGGGCCCAGGCGTCGGACAGCACAAGGTACCCGCTCGTAGGCGCGTCCACCATCAGGCGCACACTCTCCGGACGCTCTTCCAGTATGACCGCGTTCCCATCCGCATGGGAACCGGGATCCGGGTCTGCGGCCCGCGCGTTCTCGAGGAGCACCGTGGTTTGGGGGTCGAACGCCGGATCGGCCAGGCTGCGCGCCAAGTCGCCGGGGTACGAGGGAGGCGCCGCGCGGGGCACGAAGCGGGCGCGAGGCAGCACGCCGCGCACCCGATAGATCCGCGCCGGAGGCCGGCTGAGCCCCTCCAGGACGGGGCCGGGCTCGAGGCCGGGGTGCTCCAGGGCATCAAAGGACAGTACGAATCCCGTGTGGCAGAGGGCAAGTATTTTCAGCCTGCCGTCGAGAGGCAACTTCTGGAGGGCGCGCCCCAGATCGGCCTGCGGCGCCAGGTCCATGCGGTCCGTCGCGGGGTCGAGGACGGTGGGCACCCGGTCGAGGTGTCCGCTCGCCAGCGCGTAGGTGAATCGATCGAACCGGTAACCCCAGGCCAGCTCGTCGGTCGTCCCCCACACGCTCAGCCCGGGGGGGCGCGGTTCGTGATGGAGGCGGGCGGCCCCGGGCCCCTGCTCCACGACCGGGGCCAGGGGCGACGGCGACTTCAGCCAGCCCGGCGCGACCGAAGAGAGAGCCGGCGCCGCCGCCGCCGTCATGGACAGCCCCGAGAGGATCACGATGCCCCAGCCGCACGGAGACGCCCAGCGGCTCGTGCTCGTATGGGTCGCGAACGATATTCCCACCGCCAGGACGAGTGTCTCTCCGAACATCCAGAGAAGGGAGCGCAGGACCCCGCCCCGCACGACGGCGCCGCTGTCGGACAGAAGCAGAGTTTCGGGAATGCCGGCGGCGCGGGCCAGGAAACCGTCAAGCAGGGACGGCGCGGCGGCGACCACGGTGACCGCCACGAAGAGGACGGCACAGACCGCGCCCAGCCAGACATGCGCCCGGCCGCGCGCGCGGGAGGAGTCGAGCAGCCGATCGAGCCCGAGCGCCGCCAGGAGCGCCACCGCCAGGGTCGCCGCGATCATGAAGCGCTCGGGGTAGCGCACCCGGCGGACGACAGGAATCGCCTCGAACAGCAGCCGGTACAGCGTGCTGTGGCCGCCGAGCGCCAGGAGGACAAAGAAGGCCGAGGCCGCGGCCAGGGCCCTGCCGCGGACCTCACCGGCGCGGCCCGCGGTGGCTCCCGCGAACGCCAGCAGGCACGGGATCGCCCCCAGGTAGATCGAAAGCAGGAAGGGGTAGCCCCCTTCGAACAGGAAACTCCCCCACCAGTTCTCCGGCGCCAGTCGCGTCGGATCGCCGAAGAGCCGCGGCAGCACGATGCCGGCCATCCGGGCCGGTTCGAGCGACCACTTCATGCCCTCGCCGTACGCGAACCCGCCGCCGCGCGCCGACATCGCGAGCAGCTCGCGCGCCGGGAGGATCTGCGCCGCAGCCAGGGCCGCTCCGAGCAAAAGCACCAGGCCGAGGGCCGCCGGAACCCGCATGCGCATTTCCCCGGCGGGCCCCTCCCCCTTTTCCGTCAGCCCCAGGATCGCGGCCAGTACCACAAAGCCCGCGATCGACGCGACCTCGCCGGTCATCAGGACGATCGCGACGCAGCCGGAGGCGATCGCCAGGAGCCATCGCCGCCCCGCGCGCAGCCCTTCGACGAAGGCCCAGAGCGCGAGCGGCACCCAGGCGGCGCCCGCGAGCAGGTTCTGCATGCTGGCCAGGGACGCGGCGGGGCCAGAAAGGGAGACAATCGCCGATGCGAGGGCCGCCGCGGGCCGGCCCACCCGGAGCGACCGAGCCAGGAGATACCCGCCCAGCGCCAGCAGGACGTAGTGCAGCAGTATCGACGCCGTGAAGGCGGCGTCGAACGGAAGGAAAAGCGGCAGGACCGACATCGGGGTCAGGACGAGGTTGTCGGGATTGGCCAGAAGCGGCGTGCCGCCGCCGTGGTAGGGGTCCCACAGCGGCAGGGAGCCCGACAACAGCATCTCGGTGACAACGTGGCGGATCGGGTAGTGGTTCTGGACGATGTCCCGGAGGTAGAACAGCCTTCCCGCGAGCGGTCCATGAAACGCCACCACCAGGAGCAGACCGATGGCCGCGGCCGGCGCAGCCGCGGCGAGCCGGCCCCCCCAACGCGAGCGGGATGGGGACATCCAGCTAGCCGGTGCTGGCCCGGGGCTCCCGTCGGCCCTCGATGAGGTTGTATTTCTTCGCGAAGTAGCGGAACGATCGGAACGTCATCCCGAGAAGCTCGGCCGCGCGCGTCTGGATCCCGTGCGCCTTCTGGAGCGCCTCCCCCATAAACATCGAGCGCAGATGCTCCAACTGCTTCTCGAGGTCGATCCCCTCGTCCGAAAGCGAAATGGGAAACTCCTGCGGCGTCCTGCCCCCGTCCCGGACCTCGCGCGACAGGCTCTCCGCCGTGATGACGCCGGTGGTTTCCAGGGCGACCGCCCGTTCGATAACGTTTTCCAGCTCGCGCACGTTTCCGGGCCACTCGTGCTCCGTCAGCCGTTTCATCGCCTCGGGCGAGGCCGTGCTGATCTTCTTCCCCATGAGCCGCCCGTACTTGGCCAGGAAATGGTGCACCAGCTTGGGAATGTCCTCGCGCTTCTCGCGCAGGGCCGGCATCTTGATGCGTATGACGTTGATCCTGTAGAAGAGGTCCTCGCGGAACCGCTTCTCGCGGACCATCGCGTCGAGGTCCTGGTTGGTGGCGGCGAGCACCCGCACGTCGACCTCGGTTTCCTCCGTGCCGCCGACCCGCCGCATGCGACGATCCTGCAGAATGCGCAGGAGCTTGACCTGCATCGCGACGCTCGTGTCGCCGATCTCGTCCAGGAAGACCGTGCCTCCGTCCGCCACCTCGAACAGCCCCTTCTTCGCGGTCACCGCCCCGGTGAACGAACCCCGCACGTGCCCGAACAGCTCGCTTTCCAGAAGGTCGTCGGGCATCGCGCCACAGTTGATCGAAACGAACGGGCGGTCGCGCCGCGGGCTCCCGGCGTGGACGGCCCGCGCCACCAGCTCCTTCCCGGTGCCGGACTCGCCTGAGATCAGCACGGTGCTGCTGGTCGCGGCGATCCGTCCCACCAGGTCGAAGACCTCCTTCATCGCGGAGCTGTCGCCCACCAGCTCGTCGAGGCGGCCCTTCTCCTTGAGCTCGCGCTTGAGGATGCGGTTCTCGTGCTCGAGCCGCCGCTTCTCAAGCGCGTTTTTGACGACGATTTTCAGTTCCTCGACGTCGAAGGGCTTGATGATGTAGTCGTAGGCCCCCAGCTTGAGAGCCTCGACGGCGCTCTCTGTCGACGCGTAGGCGGTGATCATGATGACCGGGGTCTCCGGGTTGGCGCCGCGGCTCTGCCGGAGCACCTCGAGTCCCGAATGGCCGGGCATGGAGATGTCGCTGATCACGAGGTCGAACTCCCCCCGCGCCACCATGTCCACCGCCTTCTCGGCCGTCCCGGCGGCGGAGACCGCGTAACCTTCCTTCTTCAGCATGATCGACAGGAAGTCGCGCATCCCCGGCTCATCGTCGACGATCAGGACCCGGTCCATCGCCTCTCCTCGAGCATCGTCGCGCCCGGCGCGCGGCGTGGCAGGTGCAACGCGATCTCCGTCCCGGCTCCGGCGCGGCTCTTGACCCGGATGCGGCCGCCATGCTCCTCGATGATGCGGTAGACGATGGCCAGGCCCAGCCCGGTGCCGCTCTCGAAGGAACCGTGAAAGGGCTCGAAGTTCACCGCCACCTCGCGCTCCGACATCCCGACACCGGTGTCGGCGAAGGTCACCACGACCTGCCCGTCGATCCCGCCGAGCGCCTTTACTGTAAGCGTCCCTCCCCCGGGCATGGCCTTGAGCGCGTTTTTCGCCAGGTTCCAGAAGACCTGCTTCATGCGATTCACGTCCATGACGATCGGGATGACCTCCGGGTGCACCTGTACCTTGACCGTGTGCGACGGCCCCGTCTCCTCGCTGTTTCCGAGCAGGCTCAGCGTCTCGCGGATGAGGGGGACGAGGTCAGCCTCCTCCGGGCTGAAGCGCCCCGGCTTGGCGAACAGCAGGAAGTCCCGGATGATCGTATCGAGCCGCTTGGACTCCTTGACCACGATGTCCATCAGCTCGCCTGCCTCTCCGTGCGGCATCAGATCGCGCCGCAGCACCTGGACCGACCCGCTAATCGAGGCCAGCGGGTTCCTGAGCTCGTGCGCCACGCCCGCCGCCATCTCGCCCAGGGCCGCCATCCTCTTCTTCAGGGCCACTTCATCCTCCAGGGCCTTGATCTCGGTCAGGTCCTGGAAGATGAAGATCATCCCCAGCGTTTCACCGCCCCGGTCCTTCAGGACCGAGACCGTGAACCCCAGCGCCAAATCGCGCCCCTCCCGGTCGGAGTAGGCCAGGTCGAACCGGTACCGCTTCTCCCGCTGCAGCGTCGCCCGTACCTGCCACAGGAAGGAGCGCTCCTGCCCCAGCAGATCGACGACACTCGTCCCCTCGAGTTCCGTGACGGGCCTCCCGGTGATCTCGGAGGCCGCCCGGTTCGCGAAGGTGATCCACCCCTCCCAATCGATGGTCAGGAGCCCCGAGTTCATGCTGTCGATGATGTTGTCGTTGAACGCCCGCAGTTGCGCGAGGTCGTCGCGGCGCATCTCCAGCTCTTGCCCGGTCCGCCGCAGGCTCTCCGTGAGGTGCGACGCCAGATAGGCCAGCGCGAAAAACGACACGAGGTGCGCGATGAGCGAGTAGATGATGTGAACGCTCGCGACCTCTCCCCCCTCGAACGCCTGCTCCGGATAGCGCGGCAGCACGTTCCTGTGAATCAGGAGCACCAGGGACGCGTACATCACCCACGAGCAGCCGGCCACCGCGTACGCCCCCCGCCGCAGGAGCAGGATGCCGCCCACGATGATCGACAGGAGGTACAGGAACGAGAACGGGCTCTGGGCGCCCCCGGTCATGTAGACGAACGAAGTGACGAGCGCCAGGTCGCCCACCAGCTGCACGTACACTTGAGGGAGCACGCTGGCCGGATGGCGCAGCAGCACCGCGTAGCCGATGGTCAGAAGATAGGTGCAGACCGCCATCAGGTAGAACGGCTTGAGCGACAGGAGCGGGCGGTACAGCAGCTCGATGACGAAGGTCGAGCCCAGCAGGGTCGTGATGACCACGACCCTGAAGGTCATGAGCCAGTTGAGCTGTCTGCGGAGCTCCCGACGCTGCCATGCCATTCATGGGACCTAGTTGATCTTTCCGATCAGGGTGAACATCGGCATGTACATCGAGATGACGATGCCCCCGATCATTATTCCCAAGAACAGGATCATGACGGGCTCTAGCAGGGCCATCAGGTTCTCGACGGCCTCGTCCACCTCGTCCTCGTAGAAGTCGGCGATCTTCGAGAGCATCGTGTCCAGCGCCCCGGTCTGCTCGCCGACGCTGATCATCTGCACGACCATCGAGGGGAAGGTCCCCGTCTCTTCGAGGGGCCCGGCGATCGTCTTGCCCTCCTCGATGCTCTTGCGCGTGGCCATGATCGAGTCCTCGACGATCGAGTTCCCGGCGGTCTTGGCGGTGATCTCGAGGCCCTCGAGGATCGGCACCCCCGACTGTATGAGCGTCCCCAGGGTGCGGCAGAACCGCGCCACGGCGATTTTCCGCATCAGGTCTCCGAAGACCGGCAGCTTGAGAACCATCGCGTCGATCTGCCGGCGTCCCGCGTAGGTCTTGTGGTAGCGGTTCACGAAAAAGCCGAGGGCGACCAGTCCCAGCACGATGACCGGCATGAAGCGGCCCAGGAGGTTGCTGGCCGCGATCGTGATCCGGGTCGGGAGAGGCAGTGTCGCCCCGAGGCCCTGGAACAGGACGGCGAAGGTCGGGATGACCTTCCAGAGGATCACCACGACGACCCCGATGGCGATCGTGATGACCGCCACGGGGTAAATCATCGCCGAGCGCACGGCCGACTGCAGCTTCACGCGCTTCTCGATGTAGGTCGACAGACGCTGGAGAATCGTATCCAGGATACCGCCCGACTCGCCGGCCGCGATCATGTTGCTGAACAGGTCGTTGAATACCTTGGGGTGCCTGCGCAGCGAGTTCGCGAGTGTGGACCCCGCCTCGACGTCCTGGCGCACCTGGAAGAGGACCTTCTGGAAGAGGCGGTTCTTCTGCTGCGAGCCCAGGATCTCCAGGCACTGGACGAGCGGGAGACCCGCATCGATCATGACCGAGAACTGCCGTGTGAAGATGGCGATCTCCTTCTGCTTCACCCCC
The DNA here is from genome assembly GCA_031370485.1 of Acidobacteriota bacterium. Taxonomy (GTDB): domain Bacteria; phylum Acidobacteriota; class Polarisedimenticolia; order Gp22-AA2; family Gp22-AA2; genus JANMQK01. Next base: position 7,627 of record JANMQK010000313.1, read on the forward strand.
CCGCCGAACTTGGGGATGGCGAACTCCTTCCCCTTCTCGGTGACCGCCGACACCATCACCTGCTGGCGGCGGAGGAGGGCGATGACCGCGTCCTTGCTCTCGGCGGTGACCGTTCCTTCCTGCATTTTCCCCAGATTGTTCTTGCCCTTCCAGCTGTAGATCGGCATGGTGGTTCTCCCGGACTCGTTATCTCTTCACGTTGCGGGCGCTGGCGTTGCCGACGGCCGTCGGCTGGCTGATCAGCCCGGCCCCGCGGTTGATCATTTCCTGCAGCTCGTCCGGATTGCTGCTGTGGGACAGAGCCATCGTCAGGTTGATCTGCTTCTTGAAGTAGAGCGTCGCGAGCGCCTGGTTGAAGGTCTGCATCCCGTACTGCGTCTGTCCCGTCTGCATCATCGAGTAAATCTGATGGATCTTGTCTTCCCGGATGAGGTTTCGGATCGCGGAATTGGGCACGAGGATCTCCATGGCCAGGCAGCGGCCCTTCCCCGAGGCCTTCGGAAGAAGGCTCTGGCACAGGATCCCCTCGAGGACGAAGCTGAGCTGGGCGCGGATCTGCGACTGCTGGTGGGCTGGGAAGACGTCGATGATCCGGTTGATCGTTTGCGCGGCGGAGTTGGTGTGCAGCGTGGCGAACGTGAGATGCCCCGTCTCGGCGATCCGCATCGCCGCCTCGATGGTCTCGAGGTCGCGCATCTCGCCGATCAGAACGACGTCCGGGTCCTGCCGCAACACCGACTTCAGGGCGTTGCTGAACGAGTGCGTGTCGGCGAACAGCTCCCTCTGGTTGACAATGCAGCTCTTGTGGCCGTGAAGGTATTCAACGGGGTCCTCGATCGTGACGATGTGCCCGTTGTCCTCGTTGTTGATCTTGTCGATCATCGCGGCCAGGGTCGTCGATTTTCCCGACCCCGTGGGGCCGGTCACCAGGATGAGGCCGCGCGGCTTGTCGCACAGGCCCGAAACAACTTCCGGAAGACCCAGCTCGTGGAAGCCCTTCACTTCCCAGGGAATCGTCCGGAATGCGGCTGAGACGGCGCCGCGCTGGCTGAAGATGTTGGCGCGGAACCGGGCCAGCCCCCGCACGCCGAACGAGAAGTCGAGCTCGAGGTTCTCCTCGAACCGGTGCTTCTGCGTGTCGGTGAGGACGCTGTAGGCCAGCGCCTTGGTCTCGGGCGCCGTGAGGGGCGGGAGCTGCAGCGGCACCAGCTTTCCGTCGATGCGGATCTGGGGAGGGGAATTGGTGGTGATGTGCAGGTCGGTCCCCGCCTGCTCGACCAGCGTCTTCAGAAGCTGATGCAACGTCACCGCCATGATGTCCTCCTCAAAGCACCGTTTCTCGGACGACCTCTTCAACGGTCGTCAGACCCGCCTTCAATTTTCTCAACCCCGATCCGCGCAGCGTGATCATCCCTTCCTCGGCCGCCTTGTGCTTCAACTCGATGGCCGATGCACCCGTCAGGATCAGCTCGCGCATCGCGTCGGTGATCTCCATGACCTCGTAGAGCCCGACGCGTCCCTTGTAGCCTGTGTTGTTGCATGTCGTGCAGCCGCGCCCTTTGTACAGCTTGACCTTCGGCGCCTCCTCGGCGCTGTAGCCGATGTCGATGAGCGCCTGGACCGGCATCGGGAGCTCGTCCTTGCAGTCCTTGCACAGCCGGCGCACGAGGCGCTGCGCGCAGATGAGGTGCACGGAGGTCGCGACCAGGTAGGGCTCAATCCCCATGTTCATCAGTCGATTGAT
>JANMQK010000346.1:0-12561 GCA_031370485.1 Acidobacteriota bacterium
GTGGTCGAGCTGTTCGAGGCGAGGAAGCCGCGCGAGACCGCGGTCATCTCGGAAATCGACGGCATCGTCCGCCACGGCGGCATCGTCAAGGGGCTGCGCAAGATCATCATCGTCCCCGAGGACGGTGGCGAGCCGAGAGAGTACTCACTGCCGCGCGGCGTGCACGTCAACGTTCAGGAAGGCGACCGCGTCCGCGCCGGCGAGCCGCTCATGGACGGACCGAGCAATCCGCACGATATCCTCTCGGTTCTCGGCGAGAAGGCGCTGCACGCGTATCTCGTCAACGAGATCCAGGAGGTCTACCGGCTGCAGGGGGTCAACATCAACGACAAGCACATCGAGACCATCGTCCGGCAGATGATGCGCTGGGTCAAGATCGAGGAGGTCGGCGACACCGAGTTCATCGTCGACGAGCAGGTCGACAAGTTCCGCTTCCAGTCGGAGAACGAGAGGGTCATCAACGAGGGGGGACAGCCGGCCACGGGGCGGCCGCTGCTCCTCGGCATCACCAAGGCGTCGCTCTCGACCGACTCGTTCATCTCGGCGGCGTCCTTCCAGGAGACCACGCGCGTCCTGACCGAGGCCGCGATCGGCGGAAAGATCGACTACCTGCGCGGGCTCAAGGAGAACGTGATCATGGGACGCCTCATCCCGGCCGGCACGGGCATGGACGTCTACCGCCGCCTGGAGATCGCTCCCGACGGGCCGCCTCTTGTCGAGGAGGTTCTTCCAGAGGGTGTGGAGGCGACCGGCCTCGAGGAAGCTATCGACCAGCGGACCGTCGAAGAAATCATCAGTGCCCGCCAGGACAAGGGGGTAGCCTGATCGCCCTCCTGGCCGGGCGTCGGTAAGTTTCGCAAGCACAGGGGCTTGACAGGGCCTGGGGGCTCTGTTAGGATTCGCGGGTTTCCGGCAAAACCCCCGCCTGTCCGACGGCGCCCGGGGCGGTCTCGGGGTCCGTGGGGTTTTTCGCCAGCGCGCAGGGTGTGCGCGCCGGGATTTCATCGAGGTTGTAAGGTCATGCCGACAGTCAACCAGCTCGTCCGGTTGGGCCGCGAGAAGCTCACGGGCCGCACCAAGAGTCCGGCGCTCGAATCCTGCCCACAGAAGCGGGGAGTCTGCGTGCGCGTCTTCACGTCCACTCCGAAGAAGCCGAACTCGGCGCTGCGGAAGGTGGCGCGCGTGCGGCTGACGAATGGTATCGAGGTGACGACCTACATCCCGGGAGTCGGTCATAATCTCCAGGAACACTCGATCGTGCTCATCCGAGGCGGCCGGGTCAAGGACTTGCCGGGCGTGCGCTACCACGTTGTCCGCGGAACGCTCGACTCGATGGGTGTGGAAGGCCGCAAGCAGAGCCGCTCCAAATACGGCGCGAAGAGACAAAAGGCCTGAGCGCCGAAGACGGCGCTCCACGGAGCGGACGGATTGTCCCGTCCGCCCCGGATGCATGACGCGGTGACGCTTTACGCCAGCCGCGGACGAGGGACGGTCGGTGCCACGAAGAGCGATGGTCTGGAAGCGGGAGGTGATTCCGGATCCGATCTATGCCTCCCCGCTGGTCACGAAGTTCGTTAACTGCATCATGAACAAGGGGCGGAAGTCGACCGCCGAGAGGATCTTCTACGGCGCGATGGACTTGGTTCGTGAAAAGACCAAGGACGATCCCGTTAAGACCCTGAAGAAGGCGATCGACAACGTGAAGCCTCTCCTCGAGGTCAAGTCCCGGAGGGTCGGAGGCGCGACCTACCAGGTCCCCGTGGAGGTGAACCCGGCGAGGCGCCAGTCGCTGTCCATCCGCTGGATCATCTCCTACGCAAGCCAGCGCGGCTCGGAAAAGATGATGCTCAACAAGCTGGCAAACGAGATCATGGACGCGGCCAACAACCGCGGCGGCGCCATGAAGAAGAAGGAAGACACTCACAAGATGGCGGAGGCCAACAAGGCTTTCGCCCATTACCGCTGGTAGGAAAGCAGGACGCACATGGCCAGGCCCCATCCGCTCGATCGCTACCGGAACATCGGCATCGTCGCCCACATCGACGCGGGCAAGACGACGACGACCGAGCGAATCCTGTTCTACACGGGAAAGATCTACAAGCTCGGCGAGGTCCACGACGGCACCGCGACCATGGACTGGATGATCCAGGAGCAGGAGCGGGGGATCACGATAACGTCCGCCGCAACGACCTGCTTCTGGCGCGAGCACCGCGTGAACATCATCGACACGCCAGGGCATGTCGATTTCACGGCCGAGGTCGAACGATCGCTGCGTGTGCTCGACGGCGCGGTCGGGGTGTTCTGCTCTGTCGGCGGCGTCGAGCCGCAGACGGAGACCGTGTGGCGGCAGGCGGACAAGTACAAGGTTCCCCGCATCGCGTTCGTGAACAAGATGGACCGGCAGGGGGCCGACTTCGACCGCTGCGTCCGGATGATGAAGACCCGGCTGAACGCGCGCCCGGTGCCCATCCAGATCCCGTGGGGACGCGAGGAGCAGTTCACGGGGCTCGTCGACCTCGTCGAGATGAGGGCCATCCGGTTCAAGGAAGCGGAGAGGGGCGCCGACTTCGAGGTGCTGCCCATCCCAGACGAGCTGAAGGACGAGGTCCAGCACGCGCGCGAGCGCGTCGTCGAGGCGGCCTGCGAGTGCTCCGACGAGCTCCTCCACAAGTACCTCGAAGGCAAGGATCTGTCGGCCGCCGAGATCCGCGCAGCGCTGCGCAAGGGGACGGTGGGACTTCACTTCACGCCGGTGCTCTGCGGCGCCGCCTTCAAGAACAAGGGCGTGCAGCAGCTCTTGGACGCGATCATCGAGTACCTCCCCTCGCCGCTCGACGTGCCTCCGATTGACGGCACTTTGCCCGACGGCAAGACCGGGGTCGTGCGGCGCACGTCGGACTCCGAGCCGTTCGCCGCGCTGGTGTTCAAGATCATGACCGACCCCTTTGTCGGGCAGCTGGCGTTCATCCGCGTCTACTCGGGGAAGCTGTCCTCGGGCGAGTTCGTCATCAACGCCACCAAGGGCAACCGCGAGCGCGTCGGACGGATCGTCCAGATGCACGCCAACAAGCGCGAAGAGGTCAAGGAGGTCTGGGCCGGAGACATCGCCGCGGCGGTGGGTGTTCGCACCGTGCGGACCGGCGACACCATTTGCGACGAGAAATCGCCGATCGTGCTCGAGCCGATGGATTTCCCGGAACCCGTGATCACGCTCGCCATCGAGCCGAAGACCAAGGCCGACCAGGAGAAGCTCGGCTCGGCGCTCGGGCGCCTGGCCCAGGAGGACCCCACCTTCAAGATCCGCACGGACCCCGAGACCGCCCAGACGGTGATCTCGGGTATGGGGGAACTCCATTTGGAGATCATCACCGACCGTCTCATCCGCGAGTTCGGCGTCGGCGTGAGCGTCGGGAAGCCCCAGGTCGCCTACAAGGAGACGATTCGCCAGGCCGCGAAGGCCGAGGGGAAGTACATCAAGCAGACGGGCGGACGTGGGCAGTACGGTCACGTCAAGCTCGAGGTGATGCCCCTCCCCGCCGGCAGCGGCTTCGAGTTCCTGAACGAGATCGTGGGCGGGTCGATACCGAAGGAATACATCAAGCCGGTGCAGGAAGGGATCGTCGAGGCCATGCAGTCGGGCCCTCTCGCCGGATACGAGGTCCGCGACCTGAGGGCGGTGCTGTACGACGGTTCGTACCACGATGTCGACTCGTCCGAGATGGCGTTCAAGATCGCGGCCTCGATAGGGTTCAAGGAAGCGCTGTCGAGGGCGCGTCCGGTCCTCTTGGAGCCCATCATGTCGGTCGAGGTCGTGGTTCCGGAGCAGTACATGGGAGACGTGATCGGCAATCTGAACTCGCGCCGGGGCAAGGTCGAGCGGATGGAGCCGCGGGCCGGCACCCAGGTCATCACGTCGAAAGTCCCGCTGGCCGAGATGTTCGGTTATGCCACCGACCTGAGAAGCATGACGCAGGGTCGGGCCAACTATTCGATGCACTTCTCGCACTACGACGAGGCTCCGAAGAACATCAGCGAAGGGATCATCGCGCGCATACAGGGTCTGGCACGGCCGTGACGCTCGCGCGCGCGGCAGCCTGAGGCTCCCGGAGGACAGAGATGGGCAAGGAAAAGTTTCAGAGGACGAAGCCGCACGTGAACGTGGGGACGATCGGCCACGTGGACCACGGGAAGACAACCCTGACGTCGGCGATCACGATGGTGCTGAACAAGAAGTTCCCGAAAGTGCTGGTGCGGTCGTTCGACTCGATCGACAACGCGCCGGAGGAGAGGGAGCGCGGCATCACGATCGCGACGGCGCACGTGGAGTACGAGACGGACAACCGGCACTACGCGCACGTGGATTGCCCGGGACACGCGGACTACGTGAAGAACATGATCACGGGTGCGGCGCAGATGGACGGGGCGATCCTGGTGGTGTCGGCGGCGGACGGACCGATGCCGCAGACGCGGGAGCACATTCTGCTGGCGCGCCAGGTCGGCGTGCCGAAGATCGTGGTGGCGCTGAACAAGGTGGACGCGGTGGACGACACGGAGCTTCTGGACCTGGTGGAGTTGGAGGTGCGGGAGCTTCTGAAGTCGTACCAGTTCCCGGGGGACGAGATCCCGGTGGTGAAGGTGTCGGCCCTGAAGGCGATGCAGGGGGATGAAGAGGCGCAGAAGGGGATCCTGGCGCTGATGGAGGCGGTGGACAAGTACATCCCGGTCCCGGACCGGCCCATCGACAAGCCGTTCCTGATGCCGATCGAGGACGTGTTCTCGATCTCGGGGCGCGGGACGGTGGTGACGGGGCGGGTGGAGCAGGGGAAGGTGAAGGTCGGGGAGGAGATGGAGATCGTGGGGATCCGGCCGACCTTCAAGCGTGTGGTGACGGGTGTCGAGATGTTCAAGAAGCTGCTGGACGAGGGGATGGCCGGGGACAACGTGGGGCTGCTTTTGCGCGGGACGGAGAAGGACGACGTAGAGCGCGGGCAGGTGGTGGCGAAGGCGGGGAGCATCACGCCTCACACGAAGTTCAAGGCGGAGGTGTACATCCTGACGAAGGAGGAGGGGGGGCGGCACACGCCTTTCTTCAAGGGGTACCGGCCGCAGTTCTACTTCCGGACGACGGACGTGACGGGGGTGGCGCAGTTGCCGGAGGGGGTCGAGATGGTGATGCCGGGGGACAACGTGGCGCTGGTGGTGGATCTGATCACCCCGATCGCCATGGACAAGGGGCTGCGGTTCGCCATCCGTGAGGGTGGGCGCACCGTAGGCGCAGGCGCGGTGGCGGAGATCATCGAGTAGGGAAGCGGGGCGAAAGCAACGACGATGCTCAACGAGAAGATTCGAATCAGCCTGAAGGCCTACGATCACAGGGTCCTCGACCAATCGACGACCGAGATCGTCGCCACGGCCAAGCGGACGGGAGCACGGGTCGCGGGGCCCATCCCCATGCCCACGAAGATCAACAAGTACACCGTGAACCGGTCACCCCACGTCGACAAGAAGTCGCGGGAGCAGTTCGAGATTCGTACCCACAAGCGGATGCTGGACATCCTGGACCCCACCTCGCAGACGGTCGACGCGCTGATGAAGCTCGACCTTCCCGCCGGGGTGGAAGTCGAGATCAAGGCCTTCGAAAAGGGAAAGAAGTGAGGATCGCGTGGTCGAAGGGCTGCTAGGTCGCAAGATCGCGATGACTCAGGTGTTCGACCCTGAGGGAGCCGTCGTGCCGTGCACGGTGCTCAAGGTGGGGCCGTGTGTCGTGGTGCAGCGGCGGGAGCAGGGGCGGGATCACTACGAGGCGGTGCAGCTCGGGCTGGTGGAGGGTGGCAAGGTCAAGAACGTCACCAAGGCGCGCAAGGGGCACTTCGACAAGGCGAATGTCCCACCGACCCACCGTCTCAAGGAATTCCGCATCGTGCCGGGGGGCGACGACCCGAAGGTCGGCGACACCGTGCTGGTTTCCCTCTTCAAGCCCGCGGATCGGGTCGACATCATCGGGGTTTCGAAGGGGAAAGGCTTTCAGGGCGTCATGAAGCGGCACCATTTCCGGGGCGGCGGCGCGAGCCACGGTTCGATGTTCCACCGCGCCCCCGGTTCCATCGGCTCGTCGGCCTACCCGTCGAGGGTGTTCAAGGGCATGCGGATGGGCGGGCGGATGGGCGGAGACCGCGTGACGGTCAAGAACCTGGTGGTCGTCCAGGTGGACCCGGAGAATAACCTGCTCCTGGTGCGCGGGGCGGTCCCGGGAGCTAGCGGGGCGGTGCTGTCGGTTCGCCGCAGCCGCGCTCCGGTCCGAATCCCGAAGCCGCAGGCTCCCAAAGCCGGAAAGAAGAAGGAGTAAGACGGTGGCCAAGATAGCGGTTATGACGCGCGAGGGCGGGAAGGGGAAAAGCCTCGATCTGCCGGACGGGGTTTTCGGCACGCCGCTGAACAGCCGGCTGATGCACGAGGCGGTCCTGGCGTTTCGCGCCGCGGGACGCGCTGGCACGCATGCGACGAAGAACCGCAGTGACGTGCGCGGCGGGGGAAAGAAGCCCTGGAAGCAGAAGAAGACCGGGCGTTCGCGGCACGGTTCGATCCGCTCGCCGATCTGGAAGGGGGGCGGGACGGTGTTCGGGCCGCAACCGCGCGACTACGCCTACGCATTCCCGCGCAAAAAGCGCCAGGGGGCCCTCCGGTCGGCGCTGTCGGCCAAGGTGAGAAGCGGCAAGCTGCTGGTCGTCGAGTCGCTCGTCCTTCCCCAGGCACGGACCAAGGATCTTCTGGCCGCCATGGAAGGGTGGAAAATCGGCCGGTCGGCCCTGCTGATCGACGAGCCGGGAAACCGGAACCTGGAGCTCTCGGCGCGCAACATCCCCGGGGTCAAGACGACGCTGAGCACGGCCCTGAACATCGTCGATCTCCTGAAATACGACACGCTGGTCATCACCGAGGCCGCGGTCAAGAGGGTGTCGGAGGTTCTGGCGAAATGAGCAGCGCGCACAGGATCATCGTGGGACCGTTGATCACCGAGAAGAGTACGCTGCTGAAGGAGAAGCACGGTGTGCTGGCGTTCCGGGTCGAGCGGCGCGCGAACAAGATCGAGATCAAGCGGGCCGTCGAGACGCTCTTCAAGGTGAAGGTCGCGTCGGTCAGGACCGAGAGCGTGCACGGGAAGTACAAGCGGGTCGGACGGTCGGAGGGACGGCGGCCGGACTGGAAGAAGGCCTACGTGACCCTCAAGCCCGGCGAAAAGATGATCGAGTATTTCGAGGCCGTCTGAACGGAGAGAGTGATGGGAATCAAGACGCATAGACCCACGACACCGAGCCGCCGCTTCCTGACGGTGACGACGTTCGACGACCTGACCGCGCTCAAGCCCCTGAAGAGCCTGACCGCCGGCAAGAAACGGACGGGGGGCAGGAACAACCTCGGCCGCATCTCCGTGCGCCACCACGGGGGTGGGCACAAGAAGTCGTACCGCGAGATCGACTTCCGCCGCAACAAGCCGGAGGTGGTGGGCAAGGTGGCGACCATCGAGTACGACCCGAACCGCTCGGCCCGCATCGCGCTCGTGCACTACGCGGACGGCGAGAAGCGCTACATCCTCGCGCCCCTCGGGCTGACGGTCGGCCAGACCGTCGTGGCAAGCCCCTCCGCCGACATCCTGCCGGGAAACACGCTGCCGTTGAAGCAGATCCCCCTCGGAACGGCCATCCACAATATCGAGTTGCGTCCAGGAAGGGGCGGGCAGCTCGTTCGCAGCGCGGGTGTCGAGGCGCAGCTCCTGGCAAAGGACGCCGGATGGGTGCAGGTCAAGCTGCCCTCGGGCGAGATCCGCAGGGTGCACGAGGTGTGCACCGCGACGATCGGCCAGGTGGGGAACCTAGACCACGAGAACGTGTCCTACGGCAAGGCCGGGCGAAGTCGATGGCTGGGCATCCGGCCGACCGTGCGCGGCGTGGCCATGAACCCCGTCGACCATCCTCTCGGGGGTGGCGAGGGGAAGACCTCCGGCGGCCGCCATCCGTGCACGCCGTGGGGCGTGCGCGAGAAGAAGACACGGAACAACAAGAGGACGGGCCGCTACATCGTCCGTCGCAGGAAATAGGGGGCCGCCATGGGCCGCAGCATCAAGAAGGGTCCCTTCGTCGACGATTACCTCAAGCGTCGCATCGAGGACATGAACCGCCGCTTCGAAAAGAAGGTCATCAAGACCTGGTCGAGGCGGTCGACTCTCATCCCCGAGATGGTCGGGCACACGATTGCCGTGCACAACGGGAAGAAATTCATCCCGGTCTACGTCTCAGAGAACATGATCGGCCACAAGCTGGGCGAGTTCGCCGCGACGCGGTCGTTCCGCGGGCATTCGCGGGCGGATTCCGCTGCGGCGGCGGCCTCGGCCGGGGCGGGGACCCCGCCGGGCGGGCCGCCTTCCGCGGGTGTCGTCCAGCAGCCGAAGTGAAGGGAGAATTGCCGACGTGCTGTCGAAGGACCTGATCTCAAGCGCCAGGCTGAAATACCTGGGGACCTCCGCCCAGAAGGTGCGGCTGGTCATCGACCTTATCCGCGGCCGCCCGGTCGAGGACGCCATCGCGGTCCTTGGGCAGTTGAAGAAGGGGGTGGCCAGGGAGATCGGCGGCGTGCTCGACTCGGCCGTGGCGAACGCGAGGCTGAAGCGGCAGGACATCGACGTGGACAGCCTCTACGTGCACACGGCGTTCGTGGACGGAGGACCGTCGCTTAAGAGGATCCGGCCGGCCCCGATGGGGCGCGCCTTCAGGGTGCAGAAGAGGATGTGCCACGTGACGCTCGGTCTCGGGCAGCACGGCGGGCCGCACTCTCAGGTAAGGCGGACCGCCGAGCCGCGCCAGGCGGGCCTGGAGGGCGCGGAGCCGAAACCCACGGTGCGCGGGCGCAAGGCAGGCGCCGGCGCCGCGAAGGCGACCCGGTCGAAGAAAAAAACGGCGGCGAAAACGAGAAAGAAGACGAAAAGGGTTACCAAGGCGCGGTCCTAGAACGCGCCGGAGGTGAGCGAGTGGGTCAGAAGGTTCATCCGTTCGGATTCAGGCTGGGGTACAACAGGACCTGGCAGTCGCGCTGGTACGCGGAAAAGAACTATGCCGCTCTCCTGCACGAGGATCTCAGCCTGCGCGTCGAACTGAAGAAAAGGCTGTCGCATGCCGGGGTTGCTCGGGTGGACATCGAGCGCGCCGCCAACAAGCTGAAGATCACCATTCACACCTCCCGCCCGGGCATCATCATCGGCCGCAAGGGGGCCGAGGTCGACAAGCTGCGCGACGATCTTCAGAAGCGCACGGGCCGCGAGATCTACATCAACATCATGGAGATCCACAAGCCCGAGCTTGAAGCGCAGCTGGTCGCCGAGTCGGTGGCCCTGCAGATGGAGCGGCGGGTGGCCTTCCGGCGGGCCATGAAGAAGGCGATCGAATCCGCCATCCGGTTCGGCGGCAAGGGAGTCAAGATCCGGGTCTCGGGCCGGCTTGGAGGCTCTGAGATCGCGCGATCCGAGTGGTACCTCGAGGGCCAACTGCCGCTGCACACGCTGAGGGCGGACATCGACTACGGCTTCGCGGAGGCGCGGACAAGCTACGGGCAGATCGGTGTGAAGTGCTGGATCTACAAGGGCGAGATGAAGGACGTCACCCGGCCTCAAGATAGGCTGGGGCTGGCGCAGATCTGAGGCGGGACGTCCGCTAAAGGAATCGGGAGCCGTGTCATGTTAATGCCGAAGAAGGTCAAGTACAGGAAGCAGCACCGGGGCCGGCGCAGGGGCCAGGCCTGGCGCGGCTCGACGATCGCCTTCGGAGACTACGGCCTCAAGGTCACGGAGACGGGATGGATCAGCGACAAGCAGATCGAGGCCGCGCGCGTCGCCATGACCCGGTTCGTGAAGCGGGGCGGGAAGATCTGGGTGCGAATTTTCCCCGACAAGCCGATCACGAAAAAGCCGGCGGAAACCCGGATGGGGAAGGGCAAGGGACCGCCCGCGGGATGGGTCGCGGTGGTCAGGCCTGGCCGGGTGCTCTACGAGATGGAAGGTGTGCCGATCGACGTTGCGAAGCAGGCATTACGCCTGGCATCGCACAAGATCGGATTGCGGACGTCGTTCGTCCAGCGCAAGGTGTGAGCATGCCCCAGGTCAAGGCCAGCGCGCTGCGGGACAAGTCGGTCGAGGAGCTGCGGCAGCAGGAGGACAGCCTCCGCGAGCAGATCTTCAAGCTCCGCTTTCAGAAGTCGACCGGCCAGGCCGAGAACCCGCAGAAGATCTGGACCGTGCGCAAGGAGCTGGCGCGCGTCCTCACGGTTCTCAGGCAGAAGTCCGCGGCGAACGGATAGGCGGGGGAGATCACGATGGAGCAGCAGGGAGCCACGGCAGCGACCGGCGCGAAGGCGAGACGCCACCAGGTGAAGGCGGGGGTGGTCGTTCGCGCGAAGATGGAGAAAACGGTCGTGGTGGAGGTCGAGCGCCTGGTCATGGACAGGCTATACGGAAAATACGTTAGGCGGAGCTCGCGCTTCATGACGCACGACGAGAAGAACGCCTGCAAGGTCGGCGACCGGGTGACGATCCGCGAGACGCGCCCCATGTCCCGTCACAAGCGTTGGGTGATTCAGTCGATCGTGGAAAAAGCGGCCACGGACTAGGCACGGCGCGCGCGGTGGTTCCGCGCGGCACGGGGGTTTGACGATGATACAGATGCGGACGATCCTGGAGGTGGCGGACAACTCCGGGGCAAAGCGGATCTCCTGCATCCACACGCGCGGCCGGTCGATCAACTTCTACGGCCGCATCGGCGACGTGATCACGGCGAACGTGAAGGAGGCGATCCCGGAGGGGACCGTCAAGAAGGGACAGGTGGTCAAGGCGGTGATCGTGCGGATGAGGAAGATGCAACGGCGCAAGGACGGAAGCTATATCCGCTTCGACCAGAACGCGGCGGTGCTGATCAACGACGCCGGGGAGCCGATAGGCACGCGCATCTTCGGGCCCGTGGCCCGGGAGCTGCGCGAGAAGAACTTCATGAAGATCGTCTCGCTGGCGCCGGAGGTGCTCTGACGATGGCCGCCGAAAAGGCCGCCCGCACGCTGCATCTGAAGAAGAACGACACCGTCGTCGTGCTGGCCGGCAAGAGTAAGGGCCGCAAGGGACGGGTCCTGAGGGTGTTCCCGGCGAAGGGCCGGGCCATCGTCGAAGGAGCGAACTTCGTCCGCAAGCACACGCGGGCGAACCCGCAGAAGAACATCATGGGGGGCATCCTCGAGCGGGAGGCCTCGATCCACGCGAGCAATCTCATGCTGATCTGCGGCGAGTGCGGCAAGCCGTCGCGGGTTGGACGGAAGGTCCTCGAGGACGGCAAGAAGGTGAGGATCTGCCGGCGCTGTGAAGCGGTTCTGGACAAGTAAGAGGCAAATATGGCCGAGCAAGCGAGCGCACCACGGTCCGAGGGACGCAGCGTCCCGCGCCTGAAGCAGGCGTACAAGACCGAGATGGTGCGCCAGATGATGGAGCGCTTCGGGTACAAGAACCCGATGTCGGTGCCGCGGCTGCACAAGATCATCGTGAACATGGGGGTGGGCGAGGCGACGCAGAACATCAAGATGCTCGATGCGGCCGTCGATCAGCTCGGGGCCATCACGGGCCAGCGCCCGATCATCCGGAGAGCTCGCAAGTCGATAGCCAACTTCAAGCTGCGCAAGGACATGCCGATCGGCTGCACGGTGACTCTGCGGGGCGATCGCATGTACGAGTTTTTCGATCGCTTCGTGTCGATCGCGCTGCCGCGCGTGCGGGATTTCCGCGGGCTGCCGACCCGCTCGTTCGACGGCCGGGGGAACTACACGATCGGCCTGAAGGACCAGCTGGTGTTCCTCGAGATCAATTACGCGAAGGTCGACAAAGTGCGGGGCATGAATGTGACCCTGGTGACGACGGCCGGGACCGACGAGGAGGGGCGCAACCTCCTGACGCTCCTCGGCCTGCCGTTCCGCCGGGACTGAGCGAAAGGAAACGACGATGGCGACAAAGGCCTGGGTCGCGGCCATGAAGAGGAAGCCGAAATACGCCATCCGCCTGCGCAGCCGCTGCAGGCGTTGCGGGCGGGCGCGCAGCTTCATGCGCCGGTTCCAGATGTGCCGTATCTGCTTCCGTAACCTGGCGCTGCAGGGATTGATCCCGGGCGTCACAAAATCGAGCTGGTGAGGCCGGCGATGCCGGCGCCCCAGGCGAAGAGCGAGAGGGTGCGATGATCAACGATCCGATTGCCGACCTGCTGACGCGCATCAGGAATGCCGTGCGCTCCCGGCATCCCCGCCTGGATGTGCCGCATTCCAGCCTGAAGACGTCGATCGCCAGGATCCTGGCGGACGAGGGGTACATCGGCGCGGTCTCGGTCGTCGAAAAAGGCAGGTTCAAGAGCCTGCGGATCGCCTTGCGGTACGACGAGGAGGGAGAGCCCTTCATCACGGGGCTTTCCATGGTGAGCCGTCCGGGAAAACGAGTTTACGCCGGGCACTCGGAGATCCCCCCGGTCATGGGCGGACTCGGCATGAGCA
>JANMQK010000367.1:0-2899 GCA_031370485.1 Acidobacteriota bacterium
CCGGCCGTTCGATCGCTACGCCTCCTGGCTCGGGATGTCGGTCGCCTACGACGCCATTTTCCTTTCCTCCGCCGTCCTGCTGTTCGACTACGTCCTGGAGGAATAGCCCGGAGGGACCGGCCCGCCGATGGTGGTATCATCACGCGCCGCGGGAGACCGGACCCGCCGGAAACGGAGATCTCGATGGAAGATGAGCGCGGCGCCGCGCTGATTCTCGAGCACCTGCTGCTGGCGCTTGTTGGACTCCTGGTTCCTCTCTGCCTGTGGGTCGTCTTCGTCGCGGTCCCCACCGAAGAAAAAATGGGGGTCGTGCAGCGTATCTTCTACTTCCACGTCCCCGCGGCCTTCTCGGCTTTCCTGGGGGTCGGTCTCTGCGCGATCTTCAGCGCGCTCTACCTCTGGAAACGGGACCGGCGCTACGACCTCGTGGCGCACGCTTCGGCCGAGATCGGCGTGCTGTTCTGCACGATCGTGCTGATCACGGGACCCATATGGGCCCGTCCCGTCTGGGGGGTCTGGTGGACGGGGGAGGTGCGCCTGACCTCCACCCTGATCCTCTGGCTCATCTATGTCGGCTATCTCCTCCTGAGACAGAGCGCCGAGAACCGGGAGCAGGCGGCGCGCTGGGCCGCCGTCGTCGGGATCGTCGGTGCGCTGGACATGCCGATCATCTACAAATCGGTCGAGTGGTGGCGCGGGCTTCATCCCAAGGTGCTCAAGATGTCGGGTGGAGGGGGCCTCGATCCGAGGATGGAGCGCGCCCTGCTGCTTTGCACCGTGACCTTTTTTCTCCTGTTCGGGTACCTGTTGATCCAGCGCTGCCGCCTCGGCCGCCTGGAGGACGAGATTGACGCACTGGCGCAGGACGCTCCGCGGCGCGGCACCGGCGCGCCGGCGACGGTCTGAGGGGGCCACTCATGCACGGAATCGATCCGGCGGCGCTCGGCGCCTCGCTTCTCACTCTCCTTCAAGAAATTGCCGCCCCGGCGGCCCGCGCCGCGGAGGAGGCCGCTTCACGGCCGGGGACGGCCGAGCGCAGCCTGCGTTTCCTGGCGGGCGCCTACATCGTGGTCTGGGGCGTCCTGGGCGCCTATATGTTGATCCTCTCGGTCCGCCTGCGCGCCCTGTCCCGGCAGGTTCGCCGGCTGAAGGAACGCCTCGAAGGCTGATCGCCGGGAACCCTCCCCGTCCCCGCTCCGTTGTAACCAATCGTTCAAGGGAGGAAACACAATGAACCCATTCCAGAAAAGCACTTGCGTGATGCTCGCCGCCAGCCTGCTGGCCCTCACCGCCTCCGCGTCGCCCGCGGCCGCCAGGGACGCCGGGGAGGGCCGCCGGGGCAGGATGCTCAAGATCCGGGTCTACGAGAACGACTCCAAGACACCGAACGTCCTCGTCAACATCCCGATGGGTGTCGTCTCGGCCTTCGTCAAGCTGGCGGCCCGGTCGGGCGCGCTCGAGGCGGGGCTCAAGGAGAACGGCGTCCAGGTCGGAGGCAAGGAGCGGGTCAAGATCAACGGGACGGACCTCGAGGACCTCTGGCGGCAGATCGAGGCGATGGAGCCGGGCCAGATCGTCGAGATCCAGGACAATGGCGACCGGGTGGACATCCGCATCGAATAGGGGGTGCGGTCGCCATGCCGGCCACGTCCAAGCAGCGCACCATCGCCGTATTCGGAAGCTCGCGGGCGGGGCCGGGGACGGACGACTATCAGCGGGCCGCCGAGGTCGGGCGCCGGCTCGCCGAGGCCGGGTTTGCCGTGATCAACGGCGGCTACGGCGGGACCATGGAGGCGTCCGCCCGCGGCGCCCGCGAGGCCGGGGGACGTGCCGTAGGCGTGACCACGCGCGCTTTCCGCGGCCGGGGCGGCGCGAACCGCTACATCACGGAAGTCCTGAGCGAGGCCGACCTGTTCGATCGGACGCGGCGGCTGATCGAGAGCGCCGATGGCTTCATCGTGCTGCCGGGGGGCGCGGGGACGCTGGCCGAGCTGGCCTTCCTGTGGGCGCTCGAAAAATCGAGCCTGCTTGGCAGGAAGCCCGTGCTGCTCCTCGGCCCGGCGTGGAACGCCCTGATCCCCGAGCTCCGCCGGCTCGGGCTCCTGGACGAGCAGGACCTCGCATCCACCCGGGTCGTGAGCGACCCCAGCGAGGCTGTCGAGGCCCTGTCACGCGCCTGACGGCGTCCCGGCGGTTGCTCAGCGCGCGCCCACCCCGTATAATCCTGCGCTCGTCACACGGGGACACTATGACTTCAACCGACACGCCAAAGACTCTTATCCGCGACTATTTCGAGACGATCGTCACCTGTGTGATCTTCGTTCTCTTCTCCAGGACCTTTGTCTTTCAGCAGTCGAAGATCCCGACCGGCTCGATGATTCCCACCCTGCTCGTGGGCGACTACATCATGGTCAACAAGTTCACCTACGCCCCGGTCACGAAGTCCTTGCCGCTGCTCGGCCGCGCCGAGAAAGCCGTCCTGCCCCTGCGCGACATCCACCGCGGCGACATCGTGGTGTTCAAGTTCCCCGAGGAGCCCGAGAAGGATTACATCAAGCGCGTCATCGGCCTCCCCGGGGAGACGATCGAGATACGCTCCCGCCAGGTCTACATCGACGGGCAGCCGCTCGAGGAGTCCTACAAGGTGCATCGCAACCCGCGGGAGTTGAACTACGAGCAGGACGACTATCCTCCCACCCGAATCCCGGACGAGTCTCTTTTCTGCATGGGAGACAACCGCGACAACAGCAGGGACAGCCGATCGTGGGGCTTCGTGCCGCGGGACTACGTCAAGGGCCGGGCATTCATGAGCTGGTGGTCCTACGAGGAGGACCGCGACGCCAATCTCAAGACCTCGGTCTCCGCCCGGGTCCGCGGCTTCTGGTCGAAGATCAGCCAT
>JANMQK010000392.1:0-5342 GCA_031370485.1 Acidobacteriota bacterium
ACTGGGAGGCGCTGCGGATCGAGATCGAGGCGATGCCCCACGTCCTCGCCGCCGTCGCGGTCGTGCAGTTGACGGGCATGATCTCGAAGGGGGAGCGGTCCGCCGCGGTCCTCGCGGTGGCCGACGAGCCCGGGCGCGAGCGCCGCATGCGGTTCAACGTGAGGCTTCGCGGGGGTGTGGGCCTGCCCGACGCTCCGCCCGCCGAAGGGGATGACGCGGTCCTCCTGGGGACGGTCCTGGCGCGCAACCTCGGCGCGGGGACGGGAGACGTGCTGACGCTGCTCGGCATTACCACCGACGGGACGTTGAACGCGCTGGATCTCCGTGTGGCCGGCCTGATCACGACGGGGCTCCAGGACGTGGACTCCCGGATCATCAAGATGCACCTCAAGAGCGCGCAGCGACTCCTTGGCACGCAGAACATCTCCTCTCTCGTCGTCGGGCTCGATGACACGTCGCGCACCCAGGGGATCCAGGCCGCCCTCGAGCACCGCCTCGCCGGGCGGGAGCCGTCCCTCGCGGTCGTGGACTGGAGGACGCGCGCTCCGTTCTACGGCCAGGTGGAGTCCCTTTACCTCGGCATCTTCTGGTTCCTCGGGTCGGTCATCTTCGTCTTCGTCTGTCTCTCGGCCTCGAACACTCTCATGATGTCCCTCATGGAGCGCGTCCGCGAAATCGGGACGCTGCTCGCCGTCGGGACGAGCCGCGCGCAGGTGGCCGCGATCGTCCTGCTCGAGGCCCTGTGGCTTGGGCTCCTGGGCGCCCTCGCCGGAGACCTCCTCGGGATCGTCCTCATCACTGGAATCAACCGGCTCGGAATCCAGATGCCGCCCCCGCCCGGGGCCACGGGTGGCATCGAACTCCAGCTCGCGACCGCACCGGGCGACTTCGCGGCTACCGTGGTCCTCATGGTCGTGATCCTTGGCATCGCTGCCGCCGTGCCGGTGGGGATTTCAGCCCGGCTTCGGATCGCGGACGCGCTGCGGCACGTGTAGGCGGAGGCTCTCCGTGGCCTGTCTTGCAGTCCTCGCTCTCATGCTCGCGGTCGCCCCGGGAGGGGCCGATCCGGGCGCGCGCGCGTCCACCGCGATGCTGGCACCCGCGGCCGCGGCGGAGATCCTCGAGAAGAGCGACGTCGCGGCGCTTGCGCCCGCGTCGTTTCGCGCGCGCTTCCGGATCACCGCTCTCCGCGAGCGGCCCGACGCGATGGACATCGAGGTCTGGCGCTCGGGCGAGTCGAAGAGCCTCGTGCGCTTCCTTGGACCGAAGGAGAAAGGAAAGTACCTGCTTCGGCTCGGGGATGAGGTCTGGTTCCTGGCGCCCGGCGCCAGGAAACCCATGAAGATGAGCCCGGCCCGCCGGCTTCGCGGGGGCGCATCGCTCGATGACATCCTCGGGATCCATTACGGGCGCGACTACGCCATCGAAAGCGCCACGGAGACGGAGGAGACGGGAGGTCCTCTCGTAATCCTGGACCTCGTGGCCAGGGGCCCGCGCGCCCCCTACCCCAGGGTGAGGTACTTCGTGCGACGCGCGACGGGCAGGCCCGTCCGCGCCGAGTATTTCCTGAAGAGCGGGAAGATGTCGTCCGTCGTGGAATTCCTCGAGTGGGACAAGGGGAGCCGGCCTGTGGTCCGAAGGCTTCTCCTCACCGACCGTCTCCGGTCCGGGCTCCGGACCGAGGTCACGCTCCTCGAGATGGAGCCGCGGACGATCCCCGGCGGACTTTTCGACCCGAAAGACCCGGCGGAGCGGAAAAGACTCGAGGAGCGGTCACCGGAGGCAGGCGCCTCGCTTTAGGCACGCGCCTCGCTCAGGTGAGGTTCTTCCGGCAAACCAGGAGCACCTCGTCCACGCGCTTGGTGTCGATCATTCCCGGCACCAGCCGCAGGCGACCCTCGAAGAACAGTCCAAGCGGCATGAACACGCGGTTGTACCAAATCATGGCCTGCTCCCTTCGCCTCGTGAGCCACCATGCTCCCATGCGGCTCAGCATCCGGCTGCGGGGCTGCATGCCGTAGATCGCGCTGCGGTCGAGCGTCAGGCCGTGGCGGGCCAGCTGCGCCAGTAGTTCTTGAGGCTTGTACCGGCGAAGGTGTCCGACCACGTCGTCGAAGCTGGTCCAGCTTTCCGGGTGCAGCGGCGAGGACAGCACCAGGGTTCCGCCGGGCCGGAGAACCCGCGCCAGCTCGCGAAACACCGGCTCGTCGTCGTCCACATGTTCGATGATGTCCATCGCCATCACCAGATCGAAGGCGGCATCGGGAAAGGGCAATGCCTCGGCCGTGGCTTGCGCGGCAAGACCGCCCTGGCGGACCAGCCGGGACAGCGCGGCGCGGCTGATCTCGATGAAGTGGGTGCCGGCGAGGGGCAGGCGCGGCCGCAAGCCCGGTCCGATCTCCAGGCGGCGCGGATGGGCCGCGTTCAGCTCGCAGACGAGCGGCCAGGTGTTGAAGCGCTCGGGCCGGATCAGGTAGGTGTCGGCCCAGAGCGCATCGTAAAAGCGCCGGTTGATTCCGGTGGCGTCCTGATCTGCGGCATTCCTGAGCATCGGGTTCATTCTAACCGCTCTTCGAGTGATAGAATGCGCCGTTTGCAGCGGTCGGGCGCGGCCCTGGAGGAAGCAGCGAGTGACGGGATTTCCGCTTCGAAAGGTCGACCTTCACGTCCATACCTCCTTCTCGAGCTTCCGGCACCTGAAGGC
Organism: Acidobacteriota bacterium; assembly: GCA_031370485.1. Lineage (GTDB taxonomy): Bacteria > Acidobacteriota > Polarisedimenticolia > Gp22-AA2 > Gp22-AA2 > JANMQK01. The sequence continues at coordinate 2,705 of JANMQK010000392.1, forward strand.
CCTGCGTGCGCGCGACTGCTACAACGACCCCCTGCGCGTCTACGAGCGCTGCCGGGAGATCGGCTGCGACTACGTCGCCATCACCGATCACGACACCATCGACGGCGCCCTCGACCTCCTCTCCCGCCGTCCCGACCTCGAGCCGACGGTCATCATCGGCGAGGAGGTCGAGACCCACTTCCCGGAGACCGGGCAATGGGCCCATGTGAACGTCCTCAACGTCGACGAGGCGATCCACGAAGACTTGAAACGGGTCAAGGGGAACATCCACGAGCTCGTCCCGTACCTGCGCTCGCGGAACCTGGTTCACTTCCTCAACCATCCGCTCCAGAGCTATCGCATGCAGGAAAAACCGATGCGATTCGTGGAGCACGTCCTCGAGTTGTTCACCCACGTGGAGATGGGGAACGGCACGCTGCCCCCGGGCCAGAACCGGGCTGCGGCCGACATCCTGGACTATGGCCGGCGGATGGGGCTTGCCCGCTTCGGCGTCGGGGGCAGCGACGCGCACGGCCTGCGGCCGATCGGCACCTTCGTGACCCTCGCTCCCGGCGACGACAAACAGGCCTGGCTCTCCTCCGTGGCGGAAGGTCAGTGCGTCGTGGCCGGGCGCGAGATCGGCCTGATGGGGCTGGTGGGACAGGTTTACGGGATCGTGGGCCAGTACTACCGGCACCTCGGCGTCCCGGAAGAAAGGCGCCGGATGACGCCGTTCAATTACCTGGCGGCGGCGACCTTCGTGCCGATCTGCCTCGCGGGAGTGCCTCTCTTCATGAGTCTTCTGAGCTACCTCGGGACGAGCGGCCTCAGCAAGGTGGTTTCGCGGAGTCTGACGACCTCCGGCCGCAGTTCCGCCGCGCCGTCCCGCGTCTCTCCCACCCCTCAGGAAGAGCCCGAAGGCTAGGAAAGAGACGCATGCCGCCCCACGTTCCCGCCGTGGCGAGCCCGCCCCACGCGCCGGAGCGCGGATGGTCCTGGCGGCTCCTGGGCCCGTTCCACGTGACGGGTGTCTTCTGGTACCGCTTCCATCGCTTCGTACTCAGGACGGTCCCGGCACCGTTCCTGTGGATCCTCTCCGCGTTCTTCACCATATTCTTCTCCATTTGCCTCCGGAGGATCCGCGCAGCCATCGCCTCGAACCTCGAGCCGGTCCTCGGACCCTGCGGGTGGTGGGAGCGCCAGCGCCGCATCTACCGGACGATGTGGTCATTCGGATGGTGCCTGAACGAACGCTACGAACGGTTGACGACGGACCGGCCGTTCCACATGGAGCCGGAGGCGATCGAGCACTGGAACGAGGTGGCGCGACCCGACCTGGGTATGGTGCTCGTCACCGCGCACCTGGGGAATTTCGAGGTCGGCTCCATGGTGCCGGCGCAGATGGAACACCGCCGCGTCCACCTCGTCCGCGAGCCCGAAACCGATCCGAAAGCGCAGGCGTTTCTCCGGAACGTCCTGGCCGGGTTCACGCAGGCCCAGTACACGATGCACTTTCAGAACGACGACCCGCTGCAAGGCATTGAGCTGCTCAACGCGCTCAGGCGCGGAGACGTCGTCGCGGTGCAGGGAGACCGTCCCCGGGCGGGGGGGAGGTCGATCGCGGCGACTCTCTTCGGAAGGCCGTTCCCGCTGCCGCCGGGTCCGGCCGCCCTCGCCCGGACCGCCGGGGCGCCGCTTTTGCCCGTTTTCGTCTTCCGCGAAGGGCGCCGACGCTACCGGGTGGTCTTCAGGCCGCCGATCCGCGTTCCGCGCACCGACGATCGCGCCGCGGATCTGACGCTGGCCATGCGGCGGGTGTCGGCCGAGATCGAGTGGGCCATCCGCAGAGCGCCGCACCAGTGGTTCTGCTTCAGGCGTCTGTGGCCGTGAGCCACGTGCTCACGGTCCCCGACGCGACGACCTCGCTCCCTTGCGCGACGTCGAAGGCGTACGTGCAGAGCGGAAGGGCGATTCCCGCGAGGCGGACCGCCACGAAGAGCGTCTCGCCGGTCGTCACCCAGGCACGCGCGAAGCTCACGTCGCGCGCTCCGACCAGGTAGCCGACCCGGGCGCCCGCCTCTCCGGCCTCCTTGAAGCGGCGCAGGGCCTCGCACACGGCCGCGGACTGCGCGGCCATCTCGAGCGTGACGAGGGCCGGGGCGAATCCCCCTGCGCTGAAAGCACTCCGTTCGGGGATGCGCACCGCGCATACCACCCCGTCGTCCGTCTCCGCCTCGATCCCAAGGACGAAGCGCATCGGCGGCCGGTGCGGCAGGAGGTCATCAAGGTCCGGAACGCCCGACGCCCGACGCGGCCCGAGTGCGGGCGTCGCGCCCCCGGCGCCTGAGGGCGGCTCGCGGGCCGTCGCAGCGGCGCCCGCCACGGACGACGGCTCGCCGAACAGGACGACACCGCTGGCGACGACCTCTGCGGCGCGACGCACCTCGAGCCGGACGCGGCCGTCCGGAGCGACCTCCTGCACGTCGATCTCCAATAGGTCGCCCGGCGCGACGAGCCGCCGCAGTCGAAAATTCGGGATCCCGCGAAGAGCCGTCGGGGCGCCGGCGGCCAACGCGCGCAGCGACAGGTCGAGAAGGCCCACGCCGGGGAGGATCGGGCGTCCCGGGAAGTGGCCCTCGAAGAGCGGTCCGGACGACGG
>JANMQK010000397.1:0-4143 GCA_031370485.1 Acidobacteriota bacterium
CCTGGGAGACGTCCTCGTGGGACGAGTAGGCAAACGTGTGATCCTGGCCGGCGACGGGTCGGGTCGCCATGAGCATCAGAACCGCTCCCAGACTCAGCGACAGCGTGAACGTCAGAGCGAATCTCTTCATTGTGATCCTCCTGCCGCGGAGCGGGAGCAACGTCGTTGAGTCCGGGAGACAAGCCTTCGCACCATGGCCTAGCTTCCAAAATGGCGCCGAGTATACCTTGAGGACATGGGGCCCGCGCAAGTGGCCTCGCAGGTCGCTATCCCGGTCGCGACGCTTCGTGGTGTCGGTAGCCGCGCAGCCGACGTCGTCGTCCCCGCACGGGACCGCCGGCCGATAGGAAGTATAAGCTGCGCTCCAGGGTCCGGTAACATGCAATCTGTCAACTTGGGATGGACGGAGAGACCGGATGGCGGGGGATTCAAGCTGCGGCGGTGGCCCGGGAGGGTGCGGCATGGCTGCGCTGGCGGGCCGCGGACACACGAAGACTCTTGCGCGGTGTAGGGCGGGCGGAGGGTTGGGAGGGGTGGGCCGCGACGCGGCCGGGCTGGCTGGGGGGCGACGATCAACTGCTCAAGTGCCGGCGGGTCCCGCGGTGGGCCGGGCGGGGGCGACGGGCGGGGCGCGTGACGGCAGGCCGAGGCACTTCAGGATGGCGCGGGTGGCATCGGGTGGATGGATGGCCGCGATGATCCGCAGGCGCCCGCCGCATCCGGGGCATTCGAGGACCTCAAACGCAAACACCCGGCGCAGCAGATCGGCCCACGCATAGCGGCGTTTGTCCGGGGCCGGCGCGGTTGTCCTGCCGGCGGTTGCCGAGTCCTCCGCTGCTCCCTGCTCCGGGACCGAAACCGCCGGGGCGTCAGCTTCCCCCTCTCCGCTGGTACCGGAGTCCCTGCAGCACGCGGATCGCGCGTCCTTTTTTGAAGGAAGCGTCTCCGGGACAATCCGATCGCGCCAGCCGGCGCAGGGGGCGAGGACACCGTGGTAGCGGACCAGGTGCGCGCGGGGCGCGGGGACCAGAGGGACGAGGCGCTGCAGGAGCTCCTGCGGCTCGAACACGATGTGCGTCGTGCCGTCGCGCCAGCGATGCCGCAGGCGGTAAAGCAAACGCCCGTCCTCCATGCGCTCCAGCCGCTCGGTGGCGACGGGCGGGCGCCCGCCATAGCGGCACAGCCTCTCGAGACGCCGGCGGTCGCGGGCGGGGACGGCGACGTCGGCGTGCAGCGTGAAGCCGGAGACGGCGGCGCAGCGGGGAGATGCGGACCCGGACAGGTCTTCGGGGTCGATGCGATCGCCGCGGTGGGCGAGGGGTCGGCCGTTGGCGGAACGGCCGCGGATCGAGGCGGCGGCGAGGCCGAGGCCCCGGCGCGCCAGGGATTGCCCGACGCGGCGGACGACGCGCAGGAGGACACGCTGGACCTCGGCATCGTCCGGGGGCGGCAGCGGCAGGAATCGCATGCCGGGCTGGCCGTAGCGCTCGTAGACGCCGTCGAGGACGAGGGTGTGGAAGTGCACGTTTAACAACAGCGCTCCACAATGCCTTGTCGTCGAAAATCAAGATCCACTACCGCTTCCATCCGCTTGCAGGGAGGGAGATGGAGGTCGTCTCGGCCTCGAGGCGCCTCGATCTTCCCATCACGGTGCGCGGGCCGGACGGCATCGACCTCAAGGTCCCGCGCTGGATGACCGAGCCCGCCGCGGGAGGTATCGAGGTTGCGGAGTTCGCGACGCTTGGTATCGATGTCCTGCGCTCCGTTTCCGAGTTGCTCGCAGCACGTGCGTTGAAGCCAGCCCCTCTCGTCATGCATCCTCCGTCGTCGCAGCCAGCGACGCCAACCCAGGAGGAGAGCCATGCATCAGATGCGCTTCGAGTGGGCCGAGCAGGTCCATCGCCCCGAGCCAGCCGAGGTCGAACTCCCGCGGGAGACGATCGAGGTTGTGATCGTCCTGATGGCGCGGGCGTTGATCGCCGTGGTGCGCGCCACCGAGGAGGCCGCCGATGAACGGTGAGCAGAAGATCACGCCGGGACACTTGTCCCGCAAAGCGGTCGTCTACTTGCGCCAGTCCTCCGAAGGGCAGGTCAAGAACAACCTCGAGAGCCAGCGCCTGCAGTACGCGTTGGCGGGCCAGGCCACGCGGCTCGGGTTTCGAGAGGTCGGCATCATCGACACCGATCTGGGATCGAGTGCGGCGGTGGCGGCGAAGCGCCGCGAGGGCTTCGAGCGGCTGCTCGGTGCGGTGGCGCTTGGCGAGGTGGGGCTGATCCTCAGCCGGGAGATATCGCGGCTCTCCCGGACGGACAAAGACTTCTGCCAGCTCTTGGAGTTGTGTCAGATCTTCGGAACCCTCATCGGCGACGAGGAGACCATCTACGACGTGAGCGGCATGGACGACCAGTTGGTGCTGGGCATCAAGGCGACGATCAGCGTGGTCGAGTTGAAGATCCTGCGGATGCGGCTCCATCAGGGCAAAGAGAACAAGGCCCGGCGTGGCGCGATCTACCCGCGGCTGCCTCCAGGCTACGTGTGGGATGCGACGGACAGGGTGGTCAAGGATCCGAACCTGCGAGTGCAGGATGCGGTCGGGCTTGTCTTCGCAAAGTTCCGCGAGACGTGGAGCATGCGGCAGACATTCAAGTGGTTCCGTGACAACAACGTGGAGCTTCCGGTGATCAAGGTGCGCCTCGGCAAGCAGGCCGTCGTCTTCCAGGTCCCGCGTCCAAGCTTCGTCGCGAGCGTGCTGCACAACCCTTTCTACGCCGGTGCGTACGCATGGGGTCGCCGCCCGACCAAGGTGCTCTGGCGCGACGGCGTGCTGGGCAAGCGCCAGGGACATGCGCTGGCTCCCGAGGCGGCGCGTGTCTTCATCCGTGACCACCACGAGGGGTATATTGACTGGGCGATGTTCGAGGAGAACCGGCGCATGATCCGCCGCAACAACTGGCGTAGCGAGTCGGACGAGACGGCCGGCGCCGTGCGTGGTGGCAAGGGCCTGCTCGCTGGCCTTCTGCGGTGCGGGCGCTGCGGCCGCAAGCTCTACGTGCGGTACTGGGGCAAGTCGGGGACGAGCGCGCGCTACCTTTGCACGGGAGACTTCGGCACAGGCGGTGGCCGCTACTGCATCGGCTTCGGCGGCGCGACGGTCGACCGGCGCTTTGGGGAGGAGATCGTGCGGGTGCTGTCGCCGCTGGGAGTCCGAGCCAGCCTAGAGGCGCTCGATCGTCTTGGTGCGCAGCAAGACGAGCGTCGTGAGGCGATGCAGCGCCAACTCGAGCAACTCGAATACGAGGCGGCGCGAGCGTTCGAGCAGTACAACGAGGTGGACTCGCGCAACCGGCTGGTCGCCACCGAGCTCGAGCGGCGCTGGAACGGCAAGCTCGAGCAACTGGAGAGTACCCGCGCGACCCTGGCCGAGATGGACAGCCGCCGCCAGCCACCGTCGGCCGAGGAGCGCAGCGCGCTCACGGCGTTCGGCGAGCGCTTCATGGATGCCTGGAACCATCCGGCCTGTCCGATCGAGATCAAGAAGCAGATCGTGAGATCGGTCATCGAGGAGGTGTTGGTCGACGAAGACCCAGCGGGGAAGCTGGCCTTCATCGTGCATTGGAAGGGCGGCAGCCACACGGCATTCCAGATGGAGAAGGCCAGCCCGAAGACAGTGAGCAGAACCGCGGAGGCGGACATCGAAGTCATCCGCAAGATGGCGCCTCGCTATGGCGACGACGCGATCGCGCGCGTGCTGAACAAGCTGGGCCGGCAGACGGGGAAGGGCAAACCCTGGAGTCAGGTGGCTGTCAAGACCGCGCGGCGCAACCACGGGATCGAAGGCCGCACCCGCTCGCTCGACGACCCCGAGGTGCTGACGCTGCAGGGCGCCGCGCGCCATACCGGTACGAGCGACACGACGATCAAGAAGCTCGTGGACGCCGGCGTCCTGCCGATGCGCCAGGTCTCGCCGTTCGCTCCGTGGGAGATCCAGCGGGCCGACCTCGACAGCGAACGGGTGCGCGCAATCCTGGAGCGCCTCAAGCGGACCGGGCGGCTCGTTGTAGGGGACAAGTCAGAACAGCAGCCCCAACTCTTCCAATGAAATCGCGGAGGTGATCATGCCGGGTAGTGTGCGCATCAGTTCA
>JANMQK010000399.1:0-22209 GCA_031370485.1 Acidobacteriota bacterium
ACCATGACCGACACCGTCGGGTCGGCCACCAGCCATCGGGGAGACATCTTCCGCACGACGCTGAACGAGGCGGTGGTCTCCGATGGATTGACGGTCCTGCCCGCGGGGTCTGTCTTCCAGGGGATCGTCGAGCGGGTCACATCCGCGAAGGAGAGCGGCTCCCGCGGCGGCTCGCTCGTCCTGGCATTCAAGGTCGTATACACTCCGGTCGGCACGAGCGGAAGTGTCGTCGCCGAGTTGTCCGACGTGGGGAAAGGCGGCGCCGCGGGCAACTCCCTGTCGCTTGCCACCCTGAGCAGGGCCGCCGGCCCTGCCGCCGTCGTCGAAGGTCCGAGCCGGCGGGAGACGGTGCTCGCCGCCGGGACTCCCATCGCCATCGTGCTCACTGAACCCCTCACACTCAAGGTCGAGAAAAAACCAGGAGGTAGATAATGTCAAGAACTCATCCAGCACTGCTCGTACTCATCGCTCTGGCCCTCGCGCTGCCGCTCCCCGGCTGCTCCGGCCAGCCCGCTCAATCTCCCGAGATCGCCGAACAGGCGCCACCCCCGCCGTCGACGGCGCCCGAGCCCTCCGCCGCGGGGAGCATGGACCAGAGGGAGCAAGCAGCTCCGCCGCCTCCCGCGCCGCCGACCAGGCCGCGCCGCACGACGAATGTCATACCCGAAGAGCGCCCCCGGACCTCCCCTCCGCCGGCTCACGCGCCGCAGCCGCCTGCCTCTCCCGCGACGGTATCGGTGTCGATCCCCCAGGGCACGGGGCTCTCGCTGGCGCTGGCCAATGAGATCACCTCCGGAACGGCGATGGTGGGCGACCCGGTCTCGGCGCAACTCAAGGCGCCGGTCATCGTGGGTGACCGCGTGGTCTTTCCGGCCGGCAGCCGTGTCGAGGGTAAGGTGGTCGACGTGAAGCCCGCGCACAAGGGGTTCAAGGACACCGGTGGAGCGTTCGCTCTCTCCTTCGACCGGATCGTCGCCCCCGACGGCCATTCCGCCTCGATCAGCGCCGGGCTCTCCAAGGTCGCGCAAGGGAGCGCCAAGAAGAAGGGGGCCATCATCGGCGGCAGCGCTGTCGGCGGCGCCCTTTTAGGCAAGGTTCTCGGCAAGGACGTCAAGGGAGGGGCCGTGATCGGCGGCGCCATCGGCACGGCGGTCGCGGGCTCGACCAAGGGGAGGGAGGCGGTCCTCGGTCCGGAGGACGAGATCAGCGTTTCTCTCGAGCGGTCCTCGACCACCAAGATGAACCGCTGAAGCCCCCCGAAGGGCGCGGGCGGCCGGCGCCGCCCGCCCGCGGCGCCGCTCAGGGGCGCGTGAGCGCCCGGAATGCGTCGTTGTCGCGCAGGGCGGCGAAGTCGTCCTCTTTCAACAGCAGCTCTTTCGGCAGGTAACCAAACCGCCCCGCGCGCTCGAGGCTCTCCAGCGCCGGGGCGTTTTCTTGAAGCAGGGCCCACGCGCGCGCCATGCGATAGTGCGCGGCGCCGATCTCGCAGGAGGCGATCCGTCCGGCCGTCATGCGGAGGGCGCGATCGGCGGGGGAGTCCCGCGGGATCCTCCTGCTCCCGCCATGCGTCCCCTCCCGGGCCAGCACCAAGGCGGATTCCGCCAGATCCACGGCATCCTCATGCGGACCGGCGCCGAGGAGGACCTTTCCGAGGATCGCGACCCCCTCGTCAGAGCGGCCATTCGCGGCGAGCCTCACCGCGAGGCGCGCAGCCATGCGGGTCGGGACCAGGGCGCGCTCGCACGCGGAGCGCAGAAGCGACAAAACCTTCCGATCGTTGCCGCGGTCCCCGAAGTACCCGACCAGGTCTTCATAGGCACGAAAGATGATCTCGCGCCCGCGCGCGGGGCCGTCGTAGTCGGGGGGAGCGCGATCGATCAGGGCGCTGAGGAAATATTCCGCCTCGGCGGGCCGCCCCAGGCGGAGGAGGCTGTACCCCTTCCCGTAAAGCGCCAGGAGGGTCGGGAGCGAGCCGTTCGGCGGGATGTCGATCCCGTCGTACATTTCGAGGGCCGACTCGTACTCCTGCCGGGCGACGAGCAGCGCCCCCGCGCCGAGCCGCGCGCGGTTCCGGCCGTAGTTCCACGTCTTGAGGAGAGCGCCGTAGATTGCGACGGCGGGTGTCATCCTGCCGATCTTCTGAAAGGCGGCGGCGGCCCCGAGCTGCGGGACGATCGATTCCGGGTCGAGGTCGATCGCCTGGCCGTACATCTCGATTGCGGGTTCCAGCGATTCCTTCTCGCGCAGGGCATCGGCCAGCGCGACCAGGACACGGGGCGAGTCGGGGTCGATTCGTGCGGCGCGGCGGCAGGACTCGAGCGCCTCGTCAACGTCCTTGTTTAGACGCTGCACAATACCCATCGCGACGTGCGCCTCGGCGCAGGCAGGGTCGAGGCTCACGGCGTGGCGCGCTTCCTCCATGGCCGGCGTGAGCCGATCGGCGGCCGCCAGCGCCAGGGCCAGCGTGGCGCGCGCCGGCGCGTCCTGCGGGGCCATCGCGACCGCCCGGCCCGCCTCATCGAGAGCGGTGTCGAGGCGCTTCCTGGTCTCCTCGAGGCCAAGCGCGTACAGGTAGGTCGAGACGCGGGCGAGTCCCATGTGGGCCCGCGGGGAGTCCGGCTCGATCTCCAGCGCCTTGCGGAACAAGCGTTCGGCCTCTTCCTGGTCTTCGGGCCGGGGCCGGGTCTGGAATTCCAGCCCGCGCCGTGTGTAGGCCTCGGCCGTGATGGGCCGGGTCTCGCGGGAGGGGGGTGCCGGTTCGTCGGCCCGCGGGCCGGGGGAGAGGAGAGCGGCCGCGACGAGAAGGACAGGAAGGATCGCGCCGGTCAGGCGCCGGCGGCGGCTTCCCGATTGAAGAGAACGCGCAGGCGGGCGCGCAGTTTCCCCGCGACGCGGTTCAGGAAATGGCCGCGGGGAAGAAACGTGAACAGGGGGTCGCTGCGCCTCTCGTAGCGCTCCAGCTCCTCGATGATGCGCGGGTGGTTCGGCCTCAGGGCCAGGCCGCGGTGGAACGCCTCGAAGGCCCGGGCCCGCTGGAGGTTCCGCAGGCAGGCGATGCCGAAATTGCACATGATGTCCGCGTCGAGAAAATCGTGCTGGACCGCCTGCTCGCAGAGCCGGAGCGCCTCCTCCATCCTGTCGCGCGACAGAATGAGGGCCAGCCCCAGGTAGGACACGAATTTCATCTGCCGGGACCGGAGGCCGGACTGCTGCTCCATCTCGATCGCCGCTTGGAAAGAGGACGCGGCCTCCCGGTGGTTTTTCTGTTCCAGGCACGCCAGGCCCCTCTCGAAGGCTTCTTCTGGTGTAGCCGGTGGTGGCATTCCGGACTGGGACACATGGCCTCCTGCCAAGCGGTGATCGTCCTGCGGCCATGCACAAATGTAGGTTCCGGCCCGTCAAAAAAACAAGGCCGCCCGGCGCCTTTGCGGGCGCCGGAGCGGCCGGGACTCGTTCAAGCGGCCGCGCCCAAAGGGCGGCCTGGAAACGCGTTATTCCTCTTCGCTTGCGTAGCCGAACCCGTACGACGGCGAGAACCCTCCCGTCGTCGAGCCGGGGGTGGATGTCCCGGGGGAGGGCATGGCGCCGGGAGCCGGCGAACCCGGCGAAACGCCCGGGATCGGCCTCACGGCCGGTGCCTTCCGCGGGGCGGAGGTCTTTTTCCGGGGCGCGGGCCTGCGGGCCGCGGCCGATTTGCGCCGGGCCGCCGGCTTGCGGGCCGACTTTCTCCGTGCCGGGGACTTCTTTGCCATCTTGCGGCGCGCGCCTTTTTTCCTCGCCGCCTTCATCGTGGAACGCTTGCGGGCCGCTGACTTGCGGCGCGGCGCCTTCCGCTTCGCTTTCTTCTTGGCCACGGTATTACCCCCTTGGGTGCCTCATGCGTCTCAACGGTTGGACCGTCCCGAATGCCTCTTCCTGGACAGCGGGTGAATACATCATAAGCCCACCGCTTTGTCAAGACGGACTCCGGCCGGTCCGAGCCCCAGGAACAGGGTTGGATCGTCGCTCATCAGGCCGTCGGCGCCCTGGGTCACGAGGCGCCGCATCCGGGCCCGGTCGTTGACCGGCCAGACGATGACTTCGAGGCCCATGCGGTGCGCCGCCAGGATCCGGCGCCGCGTCGCCAGCCGCAGATGAGGGTGGAAGCCGTGCAGGACGACTTCACGGTGCAACGCCCGGGTTCCGCGCCCGCTTCTCGAAGCCAGCAGCCCGAGGCGGACCCGCGGCATGGCGGCGCGGACCCGGACCAGCGCCGCCGCGGAAAAGGAGGAGACGACGACCGGGTCCCGCGACGGGCCGGGCGCCAAGACGCGCGCCACCCCATCGACGAGCCTGCCGAGTCCTTCGTCCGCCGCCCGGGAACGGCCGCCCCTGGAGCCCGCCTGCGGCTCCGGCTCTTTGATCTCGATGATCAGGCCGCACCGTCCGCGCGCGCACTCGAGCGCCTGGGCGAGGCTCGGAATCCTCTCGGCGCGGAAGCGGGGGCCGAACCAGGACCCCGCGTCCAGGGCCTGGAGGTCGCGCAGCGTGAGGGCCGCCACGGGGCCCTGCCCGTCGGTCGTCCGGTCGACGGATCCATCGTGGATCACGACCGGAACGCCGTCCTTGCTCAGGTGGACGTCCAACTCGATCGCGTCGACACCGATGCGGATCGCCTCCTCGAAGGCCGCGAGGGTGTTCTCGGGGGCGCGCGCCGGGGCGCCACGGTGACCGACGCGCAGGATCCGGCGCGGCGCCGGCATCTTCACGGGACGGTGGCCTCGAAACGGCCGCGATCGGCGCGCTTGCGGCTGAGGGCGTTTCGCTGCCGCTTGCGCAGCCGCACTGTCTTGGGGGTCACCTCGACCAGCTCGTCCTCCGCGATGAACTCAATGCAATCCTCGAGCGACATGACGCGCGGCGGGCTCAGCCGGATCGTATCGTCCGAGGTGGAGGCGCGCATGTTGGTCAGGTGCTTTTTCTTCCCGGGGTTGACCACGAGATCGGTGTCCCGCGAGTGCTCTCCGATGATCATCCCCTCGTAGACGGGGATCCCGGGGCCGAGGAACAGCGTGCCGCGGTCCTCGAGGTTGTGGAGGGCGAAGGTCACCGTCATCCCCACCTCCATCGCGACGAGGGCCCCGCGGGTCCGCTCCGGGATGTCGCCCCGGTGCTCGGCGTACTCGTGGAACACGTGCGACAGGATCCCGGTGCCCCGGGTTTCGGTCACGAACTCCCTCCGGAACCCGAGCATGCCGCGGGCAGGAATGGTGAACTCCAGGCGCACGCGCCCCGTGCCCGCCCCCGTCATGTCCGCGAGGACGGCCCGCCGCGCTCCCAGAAGCTCCATCACCCGGCCCATGTACCCTTCCTCGACGTCGAGCACGAGATACTCGATGGGCTCGAGCCGTTCCCCGAGTGGCCCCGTCCTGAAGATGACCTGGGGGCGCGAGAGCTGGAACTCGAACCCCTCGCGGCGCATCGTCTCCGCCAGGATCGCGAGATGCAGCTCGCCGCGGCCCGACACCCGCAGGGTGTCCGCGGAGCCCGTCTCCTCCACCCGCAGCGCGACGTTTGCGCGCACCTCGCGCGCCAGGCGCTCCCTCAGGTGGCGCGAGGTGACGAACTGGCCGTCCTGGCCCGCGAACGGTGAATCGTTGACCATGAATTCCATGGACAGGGTCGGCTCGTCGATCCGGATCGGCGGCAGGGCGTCCGGCCGATCGGGGTCGGCAATCGTCTCGCCGATCTGGATCTCGGGGATCCCGGCCAGCGCCACGATCTCGCCGGCGGCCGCCGTCTCGACCCCGACCCGCTTGAGCCCCTCGAAGGCCTCGAGACGGGTGACCTTATGGGTCTCCATCCGCCCGTCGAGCTTCAGGACGGCGATCGGAGCGCCCAGGCGGATCGTGCCCCGGAAGACGCGGCCGATGGCCATCCGCCCGACGTAATCGTTGTAGTCAAGGTTGGCGATCTGCAGCTGCAGGGGCGCCGCATCGTCCCCCGGGGGCCGCGGCACCTGGTCGAGAATCGTGTCGAGCAGCGGGAAGACGTCTTTCGCCTCGTGGTCGAGCTCGCGCTGGGCGTATCCCAGCTTCGCCGAGGCGTACAGATGCGGGAAATCGAGTTGTTCGTCGGTGGCCCCGAGGTTGAGCATGAGCTGGAAGACCTCGTCGAGCACCTGGTGGGGCCGGGCGTCGGGGCGGTCCACCTTGTTGATCACCACGACCGGCCGCAGCCCGAGCTCGAGCGACTTCTTAAGGACGAAACGGGTCTGGGGGAGCGGCCCCTCCGCCGCGTCCACCAGGAGGAGTACCCCGTTCACCATCCCCAGGATCCGCTCGACCTCCCCCCCGAAATCGGCATGCCCGGGGGTGTCCACGATGTTGATTTTGACGCCGCGGTAGTGAATTGACGTGTTTTTCGCGAGGATCGTGATGCCCCGCTCCCGTTCGAGGTCGTTGCTGTCCATGACCCGTTCGATCAGGCGCTCGTTGGCCCGGAACGTCCCGGTCTGCTGCAGCATCCGGTCCACGAGCGTTGTCTTGCCATGATCGACGTGAGCGATGATGGCGATATTGCGGATATCGTCGCGGCGCAGGTGGGCTGTCACTGGCTGTCCTCGTCCGGCCCGAAAGGGCCAATCTCAGCGGCGGCGCCCGCCCCCCGCCGGAATCGGCAGGGCCCGGAGCGATGCGCGGGCTACTGGAAACAGGGAGTATATCCCGCCGGTCACTCGATCGTGAAACGGGGCTTGGGTAGCGTCGGACGGGGCAGGGGTTTCGGCTCGATCGCCAGTTCGACCTTCTTCTCCATGAGGATCTCCCGGACGGAGTTCTTCAGGAAGAACAATTCGACGATTTTCATGCCGGTGAACATCTTCTCGATGTCGCGGTTCTGGTAAAGATGGCGCTGCAGCCGGCGCCCCACGGGATCGTCGCTCGCCACCCGGGCCTCGTCCAGGATCCGGTACCGCCTCGGCCCGTCCGGGGCCTGCGCCCTGCGGGCATGGAAGTAACCCAGGAAGTATCCGCCCGGCTTGAGAACGCGGCGCGACTCGGCCGCGGCGCGGCGTGCGGACTCGGGGTCGTAGTAATCGAACAGGTCCCAGGCCACAACAGCGTCGAAGGTCTCGTCCGGGTAGGAGAAGACGGTCGGCAGGGGGCTTCTGGCCATCGTCCCGCCAAGCATCCCGGGGCGCCGGGGCGCCTGCGACGCGACAGTGGGTGCGGCCGTCCCCCGGCTTCCGGCGAATGTGCGTGGCGGCAGGACGATGTGGCGCGACGGCCGGCCTCCCTGGCGCCGCGTTTCCGGCGCGGGGCCCGCTTCTCGGGTCACCGGGAGCGCGTTCCTCCCGGCGTGCGGTGCCCCGGAGGCCTGTGGCGCGTCGGTCGCGGTGGCGGAAGCCCGCTCCGCGCGCGGCGCGTCCTGCGGGCCGGCAGGACCCGCGTCCGCGGGATCCGGCTCGATGCAGGCGAGCAGGTCCTCCACCTGGACCTTGCATCCTATCTGGGCGAAGAACTCGATGTTCGCGCCGGAAAGAGGACCGAGGTCCAGGATATAGGGATGCGCCCTGGCGCGGAGCCGCTTGATGAATTTCGGGAAGATGTGCGAGGTCAGAAGATCCGCCGACGACCCGTCCCGGGCTGCCGAACGGCCTTCCAGTTGCTTGCGAAACAGATGCAGCATTGTGCTGAACCGTCCCGGGACGGGGGCGCGCCCCCCGGCCGGTGCCCCCGAGGCGCCCCGGCGCCAGAAGCGTTTCAGATCAGACCCGCGGCGCCTGGCTCTTGAGACCGTGATCTTCCTTGGCCTCGGGAATGCGCCGCAACTCCTCGATGCGGGGGCCGGCTGTCTTTCGTACCTCGCCGGTCCGCTCCATGTCGACGCTGCCGCGGAAGTGCGCACCATCGGCGATGGTGATGCGCGGCGAGGCGATGTTGCCGAGGAGCTTCCCGGTCGGAGCGATTTCGACGCGCTCGGCCGCGGAAGCGTTGCCGGTGACCTCGCCGGCGATCACGATCGTCTTGGCGAAGAGATCGGCCTTTATCTTGCCGTTCGGGCCGATCGTGAGATTGTGGTCCCGGAGATCGATCTTTCCTTCGACCCGACCGTCGATCGTCAGGTCCTCATCGCCCTGCAGCTCACCCTTGATCTGGATCGATGCGCCGATATTCACGATGCGGCTGCTCCTTCCTGTTTCCTGGTTGTAGGTCGGGTTAACTCCCGGCTCGTAACTGGGGCGGGCGCCGGTCTCCTTCTTGTCCCACATCGACTCCTCCTCGCGAATAGTCCCAGACGAGTCTGGGCGAGTCAATCCAATCCCGCGCGGCAAAACACCCCACGTCGTAAATCAGCGGTGGGGATCGACCGGTTGTCCCGCCGGCGAACGACCGCCGATCGGGGGGGGTCTCAGAGGGAATCCGTGCCCCTCCTCGGGGGGCTCGAACCATTGCCGATCGTCCGGGTGCGCGGGAATCTAGCACACCACCCGGGGAGCGTCAAGGAATCGTCCCTTGTCTGTCAAACCCCCGTCGCTATATATAGTGACTGCCTGATGGCGCTGGCAACCCGGACGGTAACATTTTCTTCTTCGGTATATAAAGGACGTTTCGAGGCATCCCATGTTGATGGCGTTGACCATGTTGATGGCCCTTGCGGGGGATCCCGGCCAGCCGGCGGCCGCGGCCGGGTCGGGGGTTTTCCCTGATAGGCTGGCCCTCCTGCTTGCCGAGCCTGACTACGAGGCGAGCCGCGGGGCGCTCCGCCGCGAGATGGAAGCCCGCGGCGACCGCGCCTGCCGGAGCCTCCGTGCCTACGCCCGCGGCCCCAGCGACACGGTGCGCGAGAACGCGGTACGCGCCCTGGACGACTCCGGCTGCGCCGCCTATGCCGACTACCGCCCCTTCATGGATGACCGCGGGGCGTGGGTCACCGAGCTGGTCATCCGCGCGGTACGGCGGCACCTCGTGACCGAGGCGGTGCCGTTCCTGCTGAACCGGCTCTCCGATCCCCGCAGCATCGTGTCCCAGGAAGGGTCATGGACCGTTGCCGAGAGCGCCCGCAAGGCGCTCTGGGCCATCAGTTGCAGGTCGTTCCCGTTCGATCCGCGTGAAACAATCGAGCGCAGGACCGCGGCGCTCGCCCGCTGGCGCACGTGGTACCAGCAGCACCGGGGGGAGCCTCGCGTGGCCTGGGTCTCGGCCGGCCTTGCCGAGGCGAAGGAGTCGCTCGACGCAGGCACCAGCCAGGAGCGGCGCGCCACGTTCGATCTGCTGGGCCTGATTGGCGAGCCCGCCGTGCCGATCCTTCGGGCGGCCCTCGTCCGGCTACCTCTAGATTTGCGGACCACGGCGACCTGCACGCCGGAGGAGCCCCCCCTCGTCACCGATCAGGTGCCGTGCGTCCTCATGGTGGAAAACCTCGCGGCGAGGAGGGTGGCGGTGGCCCTGGGCGCTCCCGAGGTCTCCGTGACACGTCGGGATGACGGGCCGGCCCCGAAGGCCCCGGGGCGTACCCGGCGCGGTGAGGGCCCCGCCGACAGGAAGAAGGCAGGGGAGGCCCCGGCGACCACTGCTGCCACGGCCTCTTCGCTTGCTCTCGAGGAGGTCACGAACCGGATCGTCGACTTGCTCCCGGGACAGGTCCTGAGCCGGGAGTTCAAGGTAGGACCGGTCCCTTCCTCCGGGCATTACAATGTTCGCGTCACCCTCCCGGACCTGTCCTCCAGCCTCCCCGCCCGGGGAGCCACTCGAGCATCCCCCTCCACCGCGACCCTCGAGGCGGCCACGGAGGTCCGTTTCGAGCAGTAGCAGACCCCCTCCAACACCGCCAACCTCACTGATGATCCGGCCGAGGCGGTCTTGCCCGTGGCAGACAGGGATGTCTCCGTAGCAATCGGGCACGAGAATTTCGATCCAGAGGGGCCTTTTATTCGTTGGACCTATGGAACGTATTCAAAGAAAAGCGATACGTTTATTTTTTCATGTTGACAATTACGAATTTGAGCGTAACAGTAATGTCGTAATAGCAAGTTTCCCGAAGAGGGAAGGTCATCCCATCGGTCGCTGGTTCGCACGGCGGTCCGGTCTGCGGCGAGTCGGGGCGTCTTGCGGGTCGGCGACCGGTTTAAGCTCCCTCCACCGGGCGGGTAATGCCTGTCCGGGTAATCCAGGGCGGCGGGGTCGTGCCCGCCGCCC
Organism: Acidobacteriota bacterium; assembly: GCA_031370485.1. Taxonomy (GTDB): domain Bacteria; phylum Acidobacteriota; class Polarisedimenticolia; order Gp22-AA2; family Gp22-AA2; genus JANMQK01. Next base: position 10,179 of record JANMQK010000399.1, read on the forward strand.
TTTTTTTGTCGCTTGATCAGGGCGGACTGACCCCGGGCGGACCCACCCAGCGCCGGTCGAGAAGGTGGCCGGTCCGAACGTTCGACAGCGCCCTGAGGAGGGATGCCTTGATGCCCGCGTGTCCTGTCTCCAGTTTCTGGAGCAGGACTTTCATCTGCTTGCGCTTGAGGGAGATGTCCCCGCACGCGGGACAGGCGCAGCAGATCACCGGGTAGCCGTTCTGCTTCGAGAAGCGGATGATCTCCTCCTCCCAGACGTAACAGAGAGGGCGGATGACCGTGTTCTGGCCGTCGCGCGCTTTGAGAATGGGCGGCATGGAGCAGATCTCCCCGTTGAAGAACTGGCTCATCAACAGGGTCTCGAGAAGATCGTCGGCATGGTGTCCCAGTGCGATCTTGTTGCAGCCGAGGTCCGGAGCGAGGCGGTACAGCACGCCGCGCCGCAGCCTGGCGCACATCGAGCAATGGGTGTCCCCCAGCGGCATCTTGTCGTCGATGACATCCGAGATGTTGGTGCGCTCGATGTGGTACGCGAATCCCTGCTCCTTGAAGTAGCGTTCCAGGACATCGGTGCGGAACCCCCGGTATCCCTGATCGACGGTCACCGCGACCAGTTCGAAGCGCACCGGCGCCCTGCGCCGCAGGTATTCGAGAAGTTGCAGCATGGCGTAGGAGTCCTTGCCCCCCGACATGGCGCACAGGATCTTGTCCCCGTCCTCGATCAGGCCGTAATTCTGGATCGCTCTCCCGACACGGCGCGCCAGCGGCTTGAGGAGGTCGCGCCCCGGAGTGTCGGCGGCGGTTCCCTGACGGCGGCGCGGCAGGTCGATCTGGAGAAGCTCGGACATGGGGGACATTATATGCGCTCCGCCCGGCCTGCCGGAGCGCCATCGGGGCGGTGCGGGGTTTTCCATAGGGTCTTCCACCGATTGACAGCGGCGGAACACGTCTGTTATAAGCCCGGCACGTTCGGTGTTGTCCGTTGGCGTCCCAGCCTTCAGCCGATTGTGCCAGGAGGGCCCATGAACAAGGCGGAGCTCGTCAGCCGGGTCGCGCGGGATACCCGGGTCACCAGGGTGCTCGCGACACGCGTCGTGGATTCCATGCTGGAACAGATCACCCGGGCGCTCCGGAGGGGCGACCGGGCCACGCTGGTCGGTTTCGGCACCTTCACGGTCGTCAGGCGGCGCGCCCGCATGGGCCGCAATCCCCAGACGGGTGATCCCATCAAGATCCCGCCGCGCCGCGTCATCCGCTTTGCGTCGGGGAACACGCTCAGGATCGTGGTCCGCTAGCCGGCGCGACCGCGCCCGCCTGCGGCCAGCGCTGCGATCACGCGGCACCCGCGCGCCGAGTTGCTTGACTCGCCCGTGGGCCTATATTAGCCTTGCCGCGCTTCAAGGCGGGATCGCATCCGGGGTGACGGTCGGCGACACCCCTTCAATGTGTGGGACGGAGGCCAGGCGCGAAGATGGACATGTTCATGCTGTTTGTCGTCATTTTTCTATGCGTGATGCTGGGCGTGGCGCTCAGCGCGGTGATGCTCTCGCTGCTCTTCAAGGTGATCCTGAAATTGTCGCGCGCGCGCGGGCCGCAGTCGCTGGCGACCGCCGCAGCATCCTCTCCGGCTCCCCGCGTCTAACGGTATTACTGCGCGCCGACAACCCGCGCCACGGGAGCGGCGCGCTCGGGACTGTTGAACAGGACGTGGAAGAGGTTGTCCTGGAATCCCCGGTTGGCCGGCAGGAAGCCGTGGCTCTCGCAGAAGAAGAACGTCGAAGCGAACGCCCGCCTCTTTGACTCCGTCTCGTTCGCTCCGTACCGGTCGCTGGCGATCGCGAGGAGGGAGCCGGCGGTCACCGTGCCGTCTCCCGGGACAAGCATGACCTTGTCGAGCTGACGGGCCTCGCGGTCCTTGCTGTTCTCGTCATCGAACATCGTGATCGGACCGGCCGCCGTGTGCTTCATTACGGCGCAGTTCAGGGTCGGGATGCAATCGGATCCGAACAGGTGCACCGGCACCGGCGACCCGCCTTCGGCCTCCGCCTCCAAGGCTGCGTGGAAGGCGCGCGCCCGGTCGAGGACCGCCTGGAGGAACCGTCCCATTTTGACCTCCTCGGCATCGGCGCCCTCGGACGCGGGGCGGGCGCCTTCCCCCGGGAACAGCTGTCGCCGGGCGTCGGTGCGGGGGTTGAAGACCGACCACCCGTAGCGGATCCAGTCGTCGGCGTCGTAGAGGTCGGCCTCGACCTCGCGGCCCTGCGTGTCGACGACGTGCCCGTGCCCGTCGAGGGGCAGCAGCTGGTAGATGGCGGGCATCGTGAAGACCGCCGCCGGGGACATGGTCCTCGAGAATCCGGTGTTGAGGATCCGGAATGCCGACATCGTGCCGTGCAGAGGAGTGCCAATCAGGATCATGCGCCCGATGTTCGGCGCCCCGGCGTAGGTGACCTGGGGCGCCTTGCCCGGCGCGAGCACGTCCTCCGCTCCGTACTTGAGGTAATACTGGGCGACAAGCCCGCCCATACTGTGCGCCACGATGTCGAACCGCATCCCGGGAGCATGGAGCCTCGCCTTGATCTGGAGAATGGCCCGCCCGAGGCCTGCGGCCGACTCGACGTTGTCCCTTCTCCAGTCGTAGTTGTAGATGTAGAGCGTGTCCCCCGGCTTCGGGTTGTTGATGTCGCCGAGCCGGTATCCCCCGACGTCGCGCAGCGCGTCCAGGAGCGCCCCGTAGAACTTGACGCCCGCGACGCTCTCGTAGATGGCGTAGGGGACGAGGCTGTCGCGGTTGCTCGCCAGGTCGGTGCTGTCGATCGGCAGGCTGAGGTCGTCGGTCTTGCCGCGCTTGACGGCGTTGACGAACCGCCCCCAGACGTCCTCGTGCGTCTTGGCGTTACGGAGCTTCGAGCCGATGAAGCCGTGGATCAGGATGACGGGGTTGCGGTGCTGGCGCGCCGCCGCCTCCTGGTGGATCTCGACCATATCGAACTTCTTGAAGATGGCGCAGCCGGGGAGGGTCGCGGCCATGAGGATCACCGCGGCCAGGAGCAAAGTGCCACTCCGTGAGCGGGAAGCGCGGGGTCGGGTGATCACCAATTTGTCAGACTTCACGTGCCCTCCGGGGAACCAAGGCCAATATAGGGTTCCACGCAGGGACGGGCAATGCGCGGAATCTGAACCTCAAGGGAGACGGCTGGATGACGCCTCGGAATCACCCTCCGGCTCCAGCGGGAGTTTCCCGGAGAACCTCAGCATCTGCAGCGCGAAGTCCTGACCATAAGCCAGGCGGGCATCAACCACGTTACCCGCGCCGTCGCGAACCGGAACCACCTCCGGCATGAGAAAGGCCACATAGGATGGTACCCCAGCAAGATCGGCCCTGCGAACTATTTCGTCGCGCAGGGCCGGATCGATGCGGGTCGCGAACCGCTGGGATAGGGAGCGGGCGGCGCCGCGATCCCCCTCCCCCTTGATCCTCTGGACCTCCGCCAGGAGCGTCGCCACCCCGCGGCGGAAGGCCTGGAGGTCGGTGATCCGCTGGTAGGTCCTGTCCTCGCGGCGCACCCGCTCGACGGCCCGCGTTTCCTCCCGCAAGTAGCTGACGATGAGGTGCATCGCCCGCATGTGGTCGTCTTCCAGGCGGTTCCCCTGCCTGACGCGGCGGAGCATGTAGAGATCCCGCGCCACGTACTCCCTGCAGGCCGCCTCGGGAACATCGGGCGATGTCACCGCGCCGATCTCGGCCAGCCTGGGGTCGAAGATGTCGTGCAGCGCCACCAGCTCGGCCCGCGCCTCCTCGAGGGCGCCGTAGTACTCGCGCAGATGCTCGCTCGGTTCGCCTTGGAGGCCGTCGCTCACCTTCCCGGCGGCGTGCCCGAGGACCTCGTGAAGCGTCGTCATGAGCAAAGCCGACTCGGAGCCGTGGTCTTCCAGAAGCCGGCGTTCCTCGGGCAGGACGAACTCCTCGAGGAAACCCTTCCGGGTGGCCCCCTCGCCGGCGGCGATCACGTTCACCAGCGAGACGCTCTTGCTGCCGTGCCGCTGCCTCAGGGCCTCGTCGTTCGGGAGGTTCACGCCCACGGGGGGCATCGGCCCGCTGTCGCCGGTGGCGACCAGGAGGTTGATCGCGCTCGCGGTCGGTGCCGGGAACCCCTGCCTCTTGTAGCGGCCGTCCCAGGGGGCCCGCTCCTCGAAATACTGGGCCTGCGCCGCGAGGCTTTTCTGCAGGCGGGTCAGCCGGCTGTCGACGAAATAGACCAGCCCCTCCCAGGCCCCCTTCCGTGCCAGGGGATCCTTGTAGGTCTCGATGAAGCCGTTGATGGTGTCGACCGGGAAGTCTCCGGCGACCCAGGCGATGTTGTAGCGCCGGAACGCCTCCGGGTCGCCGGTCGCGAAGTACTCCTGAAGCTCGCCAAGGACGGCTCCCTGCGCTTCTCCGGCGTGAGGCCTGCCCTTGCCGAGAAACCCGATGATCGTCTGCAGCTCGGAGGAGTACCGGCCGGCCGGCACCTCGCCCCTGCCGGCCCGGTACACTTCCTCTTCCACCCGTCCGCCGCGCTTGACGAGACGGGAGTTCAGGGGGTATTTCGCCGCGAACCGCCCGGCCTCGGCGAGGGTCACCCCTTCGTAGAAGTTCACGCTGCTTCCGGTCACGATGTCGCGCCCCGGGGGCGGCGCCTTGCAGGTGAGCATCGGCTGGAACGAAGGGTCGAACAGGGAAGCGCGCAGCCGGTCGATCTTGGCGTCGAGAGTCTCACCCAGGGCCACCCGGATCGCGGCGCCGCCGCGCGCCGCCATGTGCGCCGCCGACCGGAGATCGTCGACGGTGAACGCCGGGACGAACTTCGTCTGGGTCCGGTCGTTGTGGTTGCCGCTGTTGATCCAGAACAGCTTCAGGTAGAGCAGCATCTGATCCAGGAACGGCCGGGGGATCCCCCGGGGGTGCGTGAGGATCTCCTCGAGCAGGTCGCGGATCTCGAGCCCGTCCTTGCCCATCTGGTCGTAGTAGATGTCCCGTCCTGCCAGGGCGGCGCGGTGGAGATAGAACGCGAGGACCCGCTCCCGTGGGGACAGCTCCTCGAACCCGTCGGCGTAGAGCGGCGCGATGGCGAACTCGCCGACGGTCTCGAGAAGACGCGGCCGGTTCTCGGGCGAGGGTCGGCTCTGGTCCACGGTATCTTTCCCGGGGCCCGGGCACGCCGCGAGGCCGAGCGCCAGGGCCATGGCACCCGCCAGCGCGAAGGCGCCTGTCAGGACGCGCGGCCCGGGCGCGGTCTCGGCGATCATGCGGTTCCCGTCAACAGTCCTTCCCGCCCGTCGTTCAGGGGGCGACATTATATATAGAGGATAGCGGAGAGCGGCGGTTTCTGCCGATCCCGCCGCCGCGACCGCGTGCCCCGCGACCCCGGGCCGCCCCCCTGCCCCCCCCATGCGCGGAGGGGTTGCAAGGGCCGAGCGGGGTGCGGTAGAGTCCGGCGGACTGAGCGTCAGGAGAGCCCCGCAGCGAAGGACCGACATCGAACAGAGGAGACATCGGCATGCAGACCGAGTCCCGGCCGGGTGGAAAAGGCGACACGGGGCACCACTTCAAGCCGTTCATCCCCGACGACGCCAGGGTTGCGGAGTTCACGCCGAAGGCGGTGATCCTGGGGGCCTTCTTCGCCGTGCTGTTCGGGGCGGCGACCGTCTACCTGGCCTTGCGCGCCGGGGTCACCGTCAGCGCCTCGATCCCGATCGCCGTCCTGGCGATCGCCGTCTTCAAGAGGATCGGCTCGACGATCCTCGAGAACAACATGGTCCAGACGATTGGCTCGGCGGGGGAGTCGGTCGCGGCCGGCGTCACGTTCACGGTGCCCGCCTTCCTGTTCCTCACGACGGCGGCGGGAGGCGACGCCTTCTTCCGCTACTGGCCGATCATGATGCTGTCGATGGCGGGCGGGTTTCTCGGCGTCCTGATGATGGTCCCGCTGCGCCGCGCCCTGATCGTCCAGGAGCACGGGGTCCTCCCGTACCCCGAGGGGACCGCGTGCGCCGAGGTGCTGATCGCGGGGGAGAAGGGCGGCGCGATGGCCCGGCTGGTCTTCAACGGCCTCTGGGTCGCCATGGCCTACAAGGTCTTCAACACCGTCCTGGCGTTCTTCAAGGAGGTCCCCTCCTACGTCACGGGCCCGAAGTCGCAGCTGCCGAACGCCACCGCGAACTGCGAGATCGTCCCGGAGTACCTCGGCGTCGGCTACATCATCGGGCCGCGGGTGGCCGGGATCATGGTCTCGGGGAGCATCCTGGGCTGGATGGCGCTCACGCCGCTGCTATCGAAGTTCGTGGGCGACGACCAGCTCCACGCGCAGCTCCGGTCGCTCGGCTTCTCGGAAGGCTGGATCAACTCGCACGAGTACGCCGACAAGTTCTACCGTGGCTACATCCGGCTGATCGGAGCCGGCGCGGTCGCCATGGCAGGGTTGATGTCGCTCGTCCGCTCCGCCCCCACCATCTGGTCGGCTTTCGCGGGGAGCGTCAAGAGCCTGCGCGGCTCAAGCGGGGCGCAGGCGCGGCAGGAGATGCGCCGCACCGAGCGTGACATCCCGATCAACGTGGTGGCCATCGGCTCGATCGTGCTCGTGCTGATCATCGCGCTCTTCATGCCGGGTCTCCCGACCCGTTTCCCCGGGAGCCTCCTCCTTGCCCTGCTGATCGTGGCCTTCGGGTTCTTCTTCGTGACGGTGTCGTCGCGCATCGTGGGGCTCATCGGCTCGACCAGCAACCCGATCTCCGGGATGACAATCGCCACCCTCATGGGAACCTGCCTCTGTTTCGTCTGGGTCGGCTGGGTCGGCGATGCCTACCAGACGGCCGCGGTCGTGGTCGGTGCCATCGTCTGCATCGCGGCGGCCAACGCCGGCGCGACGTCCCAGGATCTCAAGACCGGCTTCATCGTCGGGGCCACCCCCAGGCTGCAGCAGATAGGGCTGGTCATCGGGGTCTTCGCCTCCGTGTTCGCGATCGGCGGCACGCTCTTCCTGATGCACCACTCCGGGTACGGCCCCATCGGCTCGGACAAGCTGCCCGCGCCGCAGGGGACCCTGATCGCCACCCTGATCCGGGGAATCCTGGGCGGGGACCTCCAGTGGACGTTCGTCCTGGTCGGGGCGGCGATGGCGGTCATGGTCCAGGTGATGGGGATTTCCGCGCTCGCCTGGGCCGTCGGTGCCTACCTGCCGCTCTCGACGACGATGCCGATCTTCGTCGGCGGCATGGTCCGCCTGGTGGCCGAGAAGATGTCCGGCCGCAAGGAGGAGTCGGAGGTGTCCTCCGGGATGCTCTACAGCACGGGGCTGGTGGCCGGCGGGTCGATTGGCGGTGTGCTGATCGCGGCGCTGTCGGCGATCACCTGGGGGCCGATCGTCTTCGGTGAAGACAACCTGCTGCAGGCAATCAGCAGTTTCGGCCGCGGGATCGGCTTTCTCCACGAGGGGGCCGGGGCCGACATCATCGCCATCGTGATCTTCGGCGGCCTGTGCTATCTGCTTTACCGCGTCGCCCGCAAGAAGGTCGAAGGCCTGGAGACCTGATGCCGGGGCCGCAGCCGGACGGCGGCCCCGCCGCACCGCCCGCGACGGAACTCCGCCGCGAGCTCAGACTCTGGGACCTCGTTCTCCTCAACGTCGTCGCCATCGTCGGTCTCCGGTGGTGGCTCACTTCCACGGGGGGATTCGGCTTCGCGGCGCTGCCGCTCTGGGGCCTGGCGTTTCTCCTGTTCTTCCTCCCCTCCGGGCTCGCGGTCATCGACCTGACGACCCGTTTCTCCGAGGAGGGGGGAATCTACGTCTGGACCAAGAGGGCGTTCGGCGACGGGCACGGGTTCATCTGCGGCTGGTGCTACTGGACGAACAACCTGATCTACTTCCCGCACCTGCTGATCTTCACGGTCGGAAACCTGATCTTCATGCTGGGGACGGGGGGCAAGGGGCTCGAGAACAACAACCTCTTCATGATGACGGTGTCGCTCGTCCTGTTCTGGATCTGCGTCCTAGCGAACGTCCGGGGCCTGCGCTACGGCCGCTGGCTCAACAACCTCGGGGCGATCGGGACCTGGGTGCCGGCGGGGCTGCTGATCCTGCTGGGGGGCTACGCGCTCTTCGCCTACGGCTCGGCGACCCCTCCCCGGGCGGGGGATTTCGTGCCGGTATTCGCCTTCGGGACGCTGTCGTTCTTCTCGACGATGTGTTTCGGTTTCTCGGGGCTCGAGCTGGGCTCGGTCATGGCCGGGGAGATCGTCGAGCCGCGCCGCAACGTCCCGCGGGCGATCGTGATTAGCGGTGTCATAATCACCCTTATCTATATCCTCGGCTCGGCGGCGCTGCTGGTCGCGCTGCCCCAGGAGAAGATCGGCCTTCTCGATGGCGTCGGGGCCGCCATCGCCGTCGTGCAGGAGAAGATGGGACTGGGCTTTCTGGCGGGAGTCTCGGCGCTCCTCATCGGCCTGGGCGGGCTGGGCGGGGTCAGCGCGTGGCTGGCGGGCTCGGCGCGCATACCATTCGTCGCCGGAATCGACCGGTACCTGCCCGCGGCGTTCGGCCGCGTCCACCCGAGGTACGCCTCGCCGCACGTGGCGCTGCTCGTGACCGGTGTCATCTCGAGCCTGATGATCGTGATGAGCTTCGCCGGCAGCGGCGTGCGCACGGCGTACCTCGTGCTCGCCGACTTCACGATCATCGTCTACTTCATCCCGTATCTTTACCTCTTCGCGGCGCTCATCCGGCTGGCGGCACCCGGAACGGCGCCTCCCGGGACGATCTCCGTCCCCGGCGGCCGGGCCGGGGCCATCCTGGTCGGCACGGTCGGGTTCCTGACCACCGCGTTCGCCATCGTCTGCGCGTTCTTCCCCCCGGAGGGGACCGACCCCTGGCTCTACGTGGCGAAGATCGTGGGGGGCTGCCTGCTTCTGATGCTCCTCGGCTGGGGCCTTTACAGGAGCGGCCGCCGGACGGATCATCCCTGACGAGGAGGTAGAGCGATGGAAATGCCGCAACCGAACGAGAATCACAGGAGGCTCCGGGCCCTGGTGGGTGACTGGACGGGGGAGGAGACCCTTCACCCCTCGCCCTGGGACCCCTCGGGCGGGAGCGCCACGAGTCGCGTGACGTCACGGCTCGACCTGGAGGGTTTTTTCCTTATCACCGACTACGTCGAGGAGCGCGGGGGAGAGGTGACCTACCGGGGCCACGGGGTGTTCGGCTGGGACCCCGCCGGGAATTGCTACACGATGCACTGGTTCGACTCGATGGGATCGGGAGCGCCGGCGCCGGCGCGCGGGCGCTGGGACGGCAACCGCCTGGTGTTCGAGCAGGCCACCCCCACGGGGCACAGCCGCTACGTCTACCTGTTCGAGGCGGAAGGGCGCTACACCTTCCGGATCGAGAATTCGCGTGACGGCCGCGAGTGGAAGCCGATCATGGAGGGGCGCTACACCCGGGCGTCCTGAGTCCTCCACCGGCCCTCGCAGACCCGTAGTAGTATCCCCCCTTGTGAGACGCATTCCGGGACCCGGTCTTCTCTGCCTCGCGGTCTGCGCGGCCCTGGTTGTCTGCCCGGCCTTCGCGGCCGCGACGGCCAACGCGGCCGGCGCGGCGCCGGCCGCCAAGTCCGCGGGCCACACCGACCCGGTGGCTTTCGTAGTGCTCGCGCTGGCCGTCATCCTCCTCGTGGCCAAGGTGGGCAGCGACCTGGCGTCGCGTATCGGCCAGCCCGCCGTTCTCGGAGAGCTGGCGATCGGCGTGATCCTGGGGAATCTCCCGCTCCTCGGCTTCAGGGGGATAGAGGCCCTCAAGACCAACCCGTCGATCGACATGCTCGCCGGTCTCGGAGTGATCATCCTGCTCTTCGAGGTCGGCCTGGAGTCGACCGTCGGACAGATGCTGAAGGTGGGAGTCTCGTCTTTTGTCGTGGCGGCGCTGGGGGTCGCGGCCCCGACCGCCCTGGGATGGATGGTCGGGGCCTGGCTGATGCCCGATGCGAGCGTCTACTCCCACGCCTTCCTGGGCGCGACGCTGTGCGCCACGAGCGTCGGCATCACCGCCCGAGTCCTCCAGGATCTTAACCGTTCGAAGAGCAACACGGCGCGTGTGATCCTGGGCGCCGCGGTCATCGACGACGTCATGGGCCTCGTGCTCCTGGCCGTCGTGGGGGGCGCCATCGCCGCCGCGGACCGAGGCGCCGAGCAATCCATGGGCGCGATCGCGGGCATCGTCCTCAAGGCCACGGTGTTCCTGGTGGGCGCCCTGATCCTGGGGGTCCGCCTCTCACCGAAGATCTTCCATTTCGCCTCGGGGCTGCAGGCCCGCGGGGTCCTCCTGGCGACAGGTCTGTCGTTCTGTTTTCTCCTGTCGTGGCTCGCGAGCGCCGTGGGCCTGGCGCCGATCGTGGGGGCTTTCGCCGCCGGGCTCGTCCTGGAGAATTCGCACTTCGAGGGCTTCCTGCGGCGCGGCGAGCGCTCGTTGGGGAAGGATGTCCAGCCGATCTCCTCCTTCCTGACACCGGTCTTCTTCGTCCTCATGGGCATGCACACGGATCTCGGCACGTTTGCGGAGCCCGGTGTCGTCGGGCTCGCCGCGGCGCTCACCGTGGCCGCCATCGTGGGCAAGCAGGTCTGCTCGGCGGGCGCGTTCGGCGCGGGAATCGACCGGCTCTCGGTCGGGATCGGGATGATCCCGCGCGGCGAGGTGGGGCTCATCTTCGCGAACATCGGCCGGGCCCTGAGTATCGAGGGCGAGCGCATCATCAGCCCCGCGACCTACTCGGCGGTCGTCGTCATGGTCATCGTGACCACCATGGTGACGCCGCCCGCCCTGAAATGGAGCCTGGCGCGAGGCAAGGATGTCTCCTGACCTGACGTCCCGCGCCCTCGAGCAGCTGGCGGCGCTTTACGGGCTCCAGCCCTCCTACCACGACATCGAGGGCCGTCTCTGGACGGCCTCGCCCGAGGCGGTCCTGGAGACGCTCCGCGCTCTGGGCGCCCCCGTGAGCGGGCCGGCCGGCCTGCCCGAGGCCGTCCGGGAGTGCGAGCGTAGACGCTGGGACCGGAGTGCCGAGCCGGTCATCGTCGCCTGGGGCGGCGGTCCCCTCACGTTCGACGTCCGCCTGCCGGAGGCCGCCTCCGGGGACACCGTAGAGATCGAGGTGGAGATCGAGGGCGACACGGGCCGGCCGCGGCGCATCTCGATGTCCCTCGACGATGCGCAGACCGTCTCCCGCGTGGAGGAAGGCGGCACGACAGGCCTCCTCAAGCGTCTGGCGCTTCCGGGGGGTCTCCCGTACGGATACCATCGCATGCGCATCTCCTCGAGGCGTGCCGTGTCCGAGAGCCTGATCGTCTCGGCCCCCGAGCGGTGCCCCGAGCCGGGGGGCGGGACGCGGCAGTGGGGCGCCTTTCTGCCGCTCTACGCCATGCGGAGCCGGAGCTCGTGGGGCATCGGTGACTTCACCGACCTCCAGACGTTCGCCGGCCTTGTCGGCTCCAAGGGAGGCCAGATCGCGGGGACGCTTCCGATGCTCGCCGCATTCCTCGACGTGCCGTTCGAATTCAGCCCGTACGTCCCTGTCAGCCGCCTCTTCTGGAACGAGATCTTCGTGGATGTCCTGGCGATCCCCGAGCTCGCAGGCAGCGCCGCGGCCCGCGCCATCGCGGAGTCCAAGGAGACCCGCGAGGCTATCGCAGCGCTCCAGGAGGCGGACCTCGTCGATTACGCGCGCGTGATGGCCCTGAAGCGCAAGGTTCTTTTCGAGCTGAGCCGGTCCGTCCGCCGGTCCGGTGACGCCACGGACGCGGCGATCAGAAAATTCGTGGACGAGCGCCCCGAGGCGGTGGACTACGCCCGCTTCCGCGCGACCGGCGAAAGACACCGGGCGCCCTGGCAATCGTGGCCCCGGACCGGAGCGGGGCCCGCGTCCCGGCCGGAGGGATTCGATCCGGAGATCGAGTGGTACCACCTCTTTGTGCAATGGGTCGCCGAGAGGCAGATCGCCGCCGCGGC
>JANMQK010000022.1:0-17754 GCA_031370485.1 Acidobacteriota bacterium
TCGGCCGGTCGCGCCGTCTCGAGATCCTGGGCGCGCTCCAGTCGGACGCCGGCCCGGGCGAGCATCCGACGGAGATGATCCGCCGCGCGGTCGCCGCGATCACCAAGGCCTACCCCGAGATCGAGATCGGGTTCACCGGGCTCGCGGACGCGGCGCCCGGTGAGCTGGCGGCTCCGCCCCCGGAGCCCGCCGGCGCCACGACCCCCACGGCGCGCCTGACGCTGCCGATCAGGAAAGGCCAGCTCAACATGGGCGTGATGCACCTGCGGCACCGTTCCGCCCCCGCCTTCGACGATGAAGAGCGCAAGACCCTGAGGCTGCTCGCCGACCGGCTGGCCGTGGCGATGGAAAACGCCGCCCTGTTCGCGCAGATCGAGAGCGAGAGGCGAGAGTGGGAGAGAACCTTCGACGCGATCCCGGACATGCTTGCGATCCACGACGGGTACGGCCGGCTGCTGCGCCCCAACCGGGCGCTCACCGCCAGGCTGGCCCAGGAGCCGGGCCGGCTGCTGGGCCAGGACTGCGCCGATCTCCTCGAGGCCGTCGTCGGCCGGCGCGGCGGCTGCCCGCACGATGAGGCCCTGGCCGAGCGCCGGCCCATCGCGCGCGAGATCAGCGGGGATCGAGGGGTGTTCTCGATGATGGCCATCCCCTGCTTCAACGAGGACGGCGAGTGCAGCTACATCATCCATCTCTGCCGCGAGATCACCGAGGAAAAGATGATGCGCGAGCAGCTCCTGCAGAACGAGAAGATGGCGGCGGTCGGCAGCCTTGTCTCGGGCGTCGCCCACGAGCTCAACAACCCCCTGACCGGCGTCACCGGGTTCGCGCAGCTTCTCCTGGAGCGCCACGACGATCCGAAGCTGAGAAAGACGCTGACGCAGATTCGCGACGAGGCGGAGCGGGCCGCGCGGGTCGTCAAGAACCTGCTGGCCTTCGCGCGCAAGCACAAGCCCGAGGTCAATCGCGTCATTATCAACTCTCTGATCGAGCGGACCCTCGAGCTGCGCGCCTACGAGATGCGCGTGAGCAACATCGCCGTGGTGCGTGAGCTGCGGAGCGACCTGCCCCTCACGCTGGCGGACCCGCACCGTCTGCAGCAGGTCTTCCTGAACATCATCGTCAACGCCGAGCAGGCGATGAAGGAGGCGCATGAACGAGGGAAGCTGAAGGTCGGGACCGCGGTCGTGGACGGACGGATCCGGATCACGTTTGAGGACGACGGGCCCGGGATCCCCGAGAAGCACCTGACGCATATCTTCGAGCCCTTCTTCACGACCAAGGGGGTCGGGCAGGGCACGGGGCTGGGGCTGTCGATCTGCCAGAGCATCATCCGCGAGCACGGCGGGGCGATCGAGGCCGACAGTGTCGTCGGCCGGGGGACCCTCTTCACGATCAGCCTGCCTATCGTGACGGGCGCGGAAACCAAGCCGACGGAGACCCGGCCGGCCGCCGGGTTGATCGCTCCGGCGACCATCCTCGTCGTGGACGACGAGGTCGTGATCCGCGAGCTCATCCGCCATGCCCTGGCGGGTCGCGGCCACTCGGTGGACGCCGTGGAGAGCGCCGATCTGGCGTTGCAGGCCCTGCGCTCGCGACGCTACGACCTGGTGGTCAGCGATCTCCGGATGCCCGAGATGACCGGCCAGGCGTTCTTCGCCCGGATCCAGGAGACCGATCCCCCGCTGGCCTCCCGGGTCATCTTCATGACCGGTGACAGCGTATCACCCGAGACGCAGGCGTTTCTCGACCGCTCGGGCCGTCCCCACTTTCTGAAGCCGTTCAAGATCCAGGACGTGATCGACGCGGCCGAGAGGCTCGTCACCTCGCTTCGTACATCGACGGGAAGCTGAAGGGCGCCACGATGGCCAAGGACCCGATGGACAGCACGGTGGTTGGAACGCGGCCCGATCTGGGAGCGGTCCGTCAGCGCAAGAACCACGCGTCGCTCGTCGTGCTTCAGGGTGTCGAAATCGGACGCGACTTCCGGCTGAAGCGCAACACCCTCAGCCTGGGGCGGGGCACGGACGTCGACATCCGCATCGCCGACGACCTGGCGTCGCGGCAGCACGCCAGCATCGAGTTCAGCTGGGACGCCGAGAGGCAGGCGGCCGCCTACCACCTGATCGACCTCCAGAGCACGAACCACACCTACGTGAACTCGCGAGCCATCGAGAGGATCGAGCTGAAGGACGGCGACCGGATCCAGATCGGCAGCACCCTGCTCAAGTTTGTCCTCCTCGACGACATCGAGGCCAAGTTCCACGCCGAGGTAAGGAGCCGCATCTCGTACGACCAGCTGACGCGCCTGCTCACGAAGGAATCCCTGTACCTGGCCCTCGAGATGGAGCTGAAGCGCACCCTGCGGTACAAGCTGCCGGTCGCCGTCCTGATGATGGACCTCGACCATTTCAAGCGGGTGAACGACACCCACGGTCACCCCGTGGGGAGCCAGCTGCTCTCCGAGGTGGGGCAGATCATCCGCGACACTCTTCGAGGACAGGACGTGGCGGCGCGCTACGGCGGGGAGGAGTTCGTGGCCTACCTGTCGGAGACGCCGGCCCTGGCCGCCCACCAGGCCGCGGAGAGGCTCCGGGCCACGATCGCCGGCCACACCTTCTCGATCGACGGCAAGGAGATCAGGATCACCATCAGCATCTGCATCGCGATCTGCCCCGAGCACGGGCTCGACATCCCGAACCTGGTCACCTCCGCCGACAAGGCGCTCTACCGGGCCAAGGAATCCGGGCGGGACCGCGTCCTCCTGGCGGAGGCCGCCCCGGCGGGCAAGCCCTGATGGGTCCGACCGGGGTCAGGCCTTCGCGACGAGGGCCAGGATCTCGTGGTCCTCGAAAACCCGGCTGCTCTTCTTGGCGGCGTCGAAGATGCGCGACACGGTTTCCTCGTCGGCCTGCATCCCGCGCTGCTCGAGCCAGTAGATGACATTCGAGCGCCCCGACATGGGACCGATGCGGATGCGCTGCGAGAACCCGACGTCGCTGGCCGGGACGCCGGAGTAGACCCGGTCGGCCAGCCAGACGTCCTGTTTCTTCAGCGCCTTGATCACGGCCGCCGCATGGACGCCGGTCCCGGTCTCGAAGGCGTCGCTGCCGACCACGGGGTAGTTGCGGGGTATCGGCACCCGGCACCCTTCGCTGATCAGCCGGCAGTATTCGGGGAGGCTGGTCAGGTCCCGATCGATCCAGCCGAGGAGCTTCAGGTTCACCAGGATCAGCTCCATGGCGGCGTTCCCCGCGCGCTCGCCGATCCCCAGGCCGCAGCCATGCACACGGTCCGCGCCGGCGGCGATGGCGGCCAGCACGTTGGGGATGTCGAGCCCGCGGTCGCGGTGGCCGTGCCAGTCGATGCCGACTTTCTCCCCCGTCTGTTTTACGACCGAGCCGACGAAGCGCACCAGCGCTCCCACACCATGGGGTGTCGCGTGGCCCACCGTGTCGGTGACGCAGACCCGCTTCGCCCCGCAGTCGATGGCGGCGGTATAGAGCTTCCGGATCGTCTCCGGTTTGGCCCGTGTCGTGTCCTCGGTCACGTACATGACCGGCAGCCCCTCCTTCACGGCGAAGGTGACCGCCTCCTCCGTGTGGCGCAGGAGCGTGTCGATCGTCCAGTCCTCGACGTACTGGCGGATGGCGGACGAGCCGATGAACAGGCACGCCTCGATCGGCAGCCCGACCGAGGAGGAGATGCGGGCGATCGGCTCGATGTCCCGGATCATGGTCCGCGCCGCGCAGTTGGGCCTGATGCGGAGGCCCCCCTCGACGATCTCCAGGCAGAGAGCCGTCACGTCGGCGACCGCCCGCGGCCCCGCGCCGGGAAGCCCGACGTCGGCCGTGTCGATCCCGAGGCGGTCCATGGCGCGGAGGATCGCCAGCTTCCTTTCGATTGGCGGGTCGACGACACTCGGGCCCTGCAGGCCGTCCCGAAGCGTCTCGTCGTCCAGGGCCACCGGGTGCGCGGGGCGCGGCGGCGCGCCGTCCTGGTTCCAGTCGTGGATCAAATCGTCCGGCCGGTCGGTGCTTGTGCCCATGGGTTCGATGATAGGAGGCCATCCCGGGGGTGTCAACACTTTGGATGCCCGCCCGGACGGGCCGGCTTGCGCGGCGACGCGCCGGAACGTACGTTGTCCGCGTTGTTCCATGGAGGAAGCCCTATGACGCCCTGCCGGACTCGAACCTCGCTGATATTCCGTACCCTGCACGTCCTGCCGATCATGCTCCTCGCCCTGCTGGTCTTTCCCGACCAGGCCCGGGCGCTGGGGGACCACATCGGCTTCGAGGGGGCCCCGTGGGCCGAGGGGCTCGACGGCAAGGCCTCGATCGACGGTAACGCCTTCTCCGGATCGACGATCGATTTCACCGACACCCTGGGCCTCGAGCGCAACCGAACGACCCCGACCGGGCGACTCTGGTTTCGCTGGGTAAGGACCGGGCTCATCGTCGATCTCGCCGACTCGTCCCGCAACGGCAGCGAGGTCCTGAGCCAGCCGATCGCGTTCAACGACACGATCTACGCCCCCTCGGAGACCCTGAAGACCGATTTCGAGGTCAAGCTGCTGCAGGCGAGATTGCGCCATTCGTTCGTCGACCTCAAGGTCATCGAGTTCGGCATCGACTTCGGCGCGACCATCGCAAAGGTTGACATGCAGCTCGACGGCTCGCTCAACGGCAGGTCGACGTTCAACAAGAGCATCCCGTTCCCGACCCTCGGCGCCGCGCTCATCTTCAAGCCTCTCCCGGGCTTTCACATTCGCACCGAGGCCAATGGCCTGTCGGTGACGGTTGGGGGAGACAAGGTCCGCATCCTCGATTCCCGGCTGCAGCTGGAACAGTCGATCGGCCACTTCCTCAACCTGTTCGGCGGCTACCGCTCCTACCGCTTCGTCGTGGACAGCAGCGACTTCGGCTCGGTCGAGACGACCTTCAAGGGCGCCTACGCCGGTCTCGGCGTCAAGTTCTAGGGGCCCGCGGCCCGGAGTAGCCCGGCCTCGAACCTGCTAGAATGCCGCGCGTGAGCGGCAACGTCTATTCATTCCCTTGGACAGGGTTCAGGCACGCCTTCGTCTGCCCGACCGTCCCGCCGCGGACGGTGGTCCTGTTGCTCGCGGCTGTTCCCCTGCTTGCGGCCGGTCTCATCTCCCCCTGCCTTGCCGCCCCCCCCTCCGCCGCTGCGGAGTCGGGGAAGACCTTCCAGGCGCCCGGCGCATCGCTCTACTACGAGGTCCGGGGCTCCGGCCCGGGCCGGCCGCTCGTGGTGCTGAACGGCGGGCCCGGCTTCGACCACTCGTATCTCCACTCCAGTGACGTCTGGGACACCCTGGCGAAAACGCGGTCGGTCGTTTTCTACGACCAGCGCGGTAACGGCCGCTCGGCGCCGCTGAAGCCCGGGCAGTCGTGCACGCTCGCCGACCAGATCGACGACCTTGAAGCCCTGACGAAGCAACTCGGATACGAGCGGTTCAACCTGCTCGGGCACTCCTGGGGCGGCTACCTGGCGATGGCCTACACCGCCCGGCACCCGGAGCGGGTCGAGCGGCTGGTCCTGGTCGACTCGGCCGCCCCCAAGTGGGGCGACACGATCTTTCTCTTCAAGGACATCTTCCCCGAGACCACCGCCCGGCAGGACGGGCTGGCGTTCGGCGAGGCTCTTGGCGACCGCGATGCGATCGACGCCTCCATCAAGGTATACCTCACCATGCTCTTCTACTCCCCCGAGAAGCGCGACGCGTTCCTTGCCGGGGCCACTTCCTACGTCTACCGCAAGGAGATCAACGAGGCCCTCAACACCGACATGGGCCGCTTTGACCTCAATCCCGAGCTGCTGAAGTTCCGCCTCCCGGCGCTGGTCATCACGGGACGCTACGACATCAACGTCGCCCCCTCCGTGGCCTACAGGATCCACAAGGCCATCCCGGGATCCCGCTTCGCGGTGTTCGAGCGCAGCGGGCACATGCCGTTCTTCGAGGAGCCGCGTGAATTTGTGTCGCTTCTCGAATCATTCCTGTCGGGCAAATGACCCGCGGCCGGTGATGCCGCGATGAGCCGGGCCGGCGCGGTCCGCGTGCTGGGCCTTCGCCCCGGGCAGGGGCTGCCGCGCGCCGCCGTCGACTGGATCGCCGACCGGCAGGCGTACGAGCGGGTGATGGTGCTCCCGGCCACCCGCGAGTCGCCGGATTTGCCGCCCCGCCTCGCACATCCCCCGTTCGTTCCCCCCGAGCCGTCCCTCTTCGCTCTTGCCGCCGAGTTCGCCTCCCGGCTCTCCTCCGGCGGAGCCGCTCCCGCCTGGGCAGCCGAAGCCGCGGCCCTGGCCCTTCTCGAGGAGGGTGCGGTCGTCGTCCCCGATGGATCACTCTTCCGCGATCTGATCCCGATCTCGTCCTGGTCGATGAATGTTCCCCGGCCGCCGACTGACGGACTGCTGGTGCAGCACCTGGGCATCGGCGCGCGGATGCCAGGGGCATTCCGGGACGATGCTCCCGCGGCTCTCGCCGCCATCCTCGGAGGTGGCGGGGCGCCGATGCGCACGCTCCTCCGGGCACGCCGCCGGCGGGCGCGGGAGGACGGCCCGGTCCGATTCAGGCGGATCGCGAAGAAGAGCGCTGGCCTGCGGCCCTTCGTGGTCTACCTCGACCTCCTGCCGGCGGCAGCGGCAGCGGCCGCCGCCGACGGGGGGCTGGCGGAATGGTTGAAGGGCCTCGACGGGGACGCCGCGACCAGGCTCTTCTCAACAGCCGCGGCGATTTTCATCTAAAAAGAACGCTAAGTAGCCGCGGCCCGACCGGGTGGATCGGCGGCCGCCTGACACCTCCCTCCGTCCAGCGGTTGGTCAGCCTGCCGCGGCCTGGACCGCCCGCCCCCGAAGGGTTGCGCCGCGCCGCCACGGCATCTATTTTCTCCTCGACGCGCCCTGCCGGCGCGACCCGGAGGATGAACGATGCCGCCATTCCGAATGACTGCCCGCGCCGCTGCCGTGGCGCTTCTGGCCGGCCTGGGCGTGGCGGCGATTTTCTCCTGTGCGGGACCCGCGTCGATCGACCATGCCGCGCAGGCTTCCGTCCCGGCCGACCCCGCGTGCGCCGAGTTCCAGAAGCTCAGGGGGCCGGCGCGCGGCCAAGTGGTGGCGCTGGCACGCCTTCTTGCCGTCCGTCCGGCGATGGCGATGGACATGTCCCAGGACTCGGGGGAGTCCTGCCTGAGCCCCGGGAGCCGCGTGATGACCCATTTTGCGGCCCGCCCCGACGATCAGACCCGCAGCATCGTCTACTACATTGACGCGGCGCCGCTCGTGGCGAAAGGGCTGCGTCTCGACGCCTTCAAGCCGATCGACCCCACCCGCAACAAGATGCAGCCGGAGACGTGGTACCGCTTCAACAACAAGGAGACGGGCGCGCACCACGGCCACGCGATGTACGACGGCACCTGGCTGGTCCTCTCAGTCGACGTCAAGTAGCCCGCGCGCGGAGAGCGGCGGCGCCCGCCGCACCGGGGTGCATGACCGGGATCTTAGGGGAGCAGGCGCTTCTTCATCAGGCGGATCCCCAGGTAGACGACCGGGATCGTCACGATCAGGAGATACAAAAGGTCCCACAGCAGATCGGGGTGGAAACTCCCGAGGCTGGCGTCGCGCATGATCCGTGTGACATGGGTGAGGGGGAGAACCTCGGCGAGGAGCCGGGCCCAGCCGGGAAGCACGTCCAGCGGGAAAAACGTGCCGCTGAACAGGAACATCGGCATGACCAGGAGGAACACCGGGAAGTTGAACGAGTCGATCTGCGGCACGATGGCCGTGAAGCAGAGGGCGATCCCGGCGAAGAAGAGGCCCGCGAGGAAGGAGAATGGCACGATCACGAGGGCGTGCGGGTAGTGCAGGAGACCGAAGAAGGAGATGGCCACCATCATGACGCAGCAGGCGATGGTCCCCTTCGTGGCGCCCCAGAGAAGCTCTCCCGCCATCACGTCCTCGAGCGACAGCGGCGTGGTCACGATGGCGTCAAAGGTGCGCTGGTAGTACATCCGCACAAACGTGTTGAAGGTGTTCTCGAAAAACGACTGGAACATCACCTGTGTCGCCAGAAGCCCCGGGGCGATGAAGGCTGTGTAGCCGATCATCCCGCCGCGGTAGGGGACCTCCCGGACGAGCGCTCCGATCCCCAGCCCGAAGGCCACGAGGTAGAGGATCGGCTCCAGGATCGGCGGAACGAGGTTGGTCTTCCAGGTGACGAGGAAGACGTCGCGGTTCCTCTGCCAGACCCGCAGTGACCTGAGGCTGAGATTCCGGACGATCACGCTCATTCGCGCAGTTCCCTCCCGGTCAGCTTCAGGAAGAGGTCTTCGAGGCCCGCGGTGCGGACCGTGCAGCGCTCGGTCACGTGCTTCCCGGCGATGGAGGAGAATACCGCCTCCCCTTCGTCGGTGTAGATGAACAGCCGGTCGGTATCGGTCTCGAAGCTCCAGCCGCTCTGCCGGGCCTGTTCGAGGAGCGCCGGCGGATACCCCCAGACCTCGACGACCTCCTTTCCCACGCGGGTCCTCACGAGGTCCGCGGGCCTCCCCTCGACGAGGATCCTGCCGTGGTCCATGATCACCAGCCGGTCGCAGAGGGTCTGCGCCTCGTCCATGTAGTGGGTGGTCAGGAGGACCGTCTTCCCCTGCCGGCGGAGCGCCCTGACCCGGTCCCAGACCAGGTGCCTCGACTGCGGGTCGAGGCCGGTCGTGGGCTCGTCGAGAATCAGCAAGTCCGGCTTGTTGATCAGGGCGCGGGCGATCACCAGGCGCCGCTTCAGGCCGCCCGAGAGCTGCCGGATCGTGTCGTTGCGTCTCTCCCAGATCCCCATGAACTCCAGCAGCTCGCGCGCCCGGGTTGCGGCCTCACCCGCGGGGATGCCGAAGTAGCGGGCGAACACCAGCAGGTTTCTCAGGACCGAGAAGTCGGGGTCGAGGTTGTCCTCCTGCTGGCAGACGCCGATGCGGGTCTTGATCTCGCGGGGCTTCTCGCGCACGTCCATCCCGAAGACGCGCAGTTCCCCGCCGCTCACCGGCATGAAGCAGTGGATCATCCTGACGGTGGAGGTCTTCCCCGCCCCGTTTGGTCCCAGGAACCCGAAGCACTCTCCCGCCTGGATCGAGAAATCGATGCCGTCGACGGCGGTCAGGGTTCCGTATCGTTTTGAAAGTCCGCGGGCCTCGATGACGGCCGGCATTCGTCGCCTCCGGTCGGAAAGGCCCTTACGGTACCACGCGGCCCGTAGCCAGGGGAGCCGCCGTCAGGCAGGCCCGGCGCCCGGAACCCGGGCGCCGGGCCTGCCGTACCTGGGCGGGATCGGCGCTGTCAGCACGGGGCAGTTCGGCGCGGGAGCTTAGATCGAGTCGTCCTGCTCCTGAACCACTTCCAGCTCGATGGCACGCTTCAGGTTCTCGGCGGCCCGTTTCGCAGCCTCCCCGGCCTTCAGCATCTCTTCGCGATCGATGCCCGCCTCGCGCAGCAACCGCGCCGCTTCGCCTTTCGCCGTCTCGATGTCCTGCACGACGGTGCGGTCGTCGCCGCCGTGCCCGCGCAGAATGATGGCATGGGATCGCCGCTCGTTGTCGGACGCATCCTCCTTGGGAAGCTTGACGTTCAGGGTCTGCTCGCGCTTGTCGCGCACGATCGTCAGGGCGACCTCCTTGCCGCGCCGATCGCGCAGCGCCAGGCGCAGGTCGGACGCGTCACTGATGCCCTGTTTTTCGACCTTGACGATGACGTCGCCGGCGCGCAGGCCCGCCGCCTCCCCGGCGCTCCCCTTCTTCACCGATCGGACGAGCACCCCTTCGCCGTTCTTCACCCCGAAAAAGTCGCCGAGCTGCTCGGTCAGGGTCTCGATCGTCGCCCCCAGCCTGGAGGTCCCCCGTCCTTCGAACCCCATTTCCGGGATGTGGATGTCTGGAATGTCGATGGGCGGGATGTGGAACTCGCGGGGGCCGCCGTGACGCCCGAGCATTCCGAGGGACCCCATCTTGGCCTCCTTGTCCCTCTCGCCCACCTTGACCTGCACGGTGCGCGCCGCACGGTCACGCCAGACCTCGAGACCGACGGTCCGTCCCGCCGGCGTCTCGCGGACGAAGCGCGTGAGCTGCGCGACACCTTCGATGCGGGTGCCCTGGTACTCGAGGATGACGTCCTTCTCCTTCAGGCCGGCCTCGGCCGCCGGGCTTTCGGGAACGACCGACTGGATCTCGGCGCCGCGCTCCTCCTTCATCCCCAGCTCTTTGGAGCGGGCGCTGTCCACGTCCGCGAGCCCGACCCCCAGCCACGACCCGCCGGACGAGAAAAAGAACACCCGTTTCTCCTCCGATTTCTCCTCTTTCGCGAGGGCGAGCGCCACCGTCAGCGCGATGATTCCGGCGAGCACGATCCAGAAGATTTTCCGCTTCATGACAGACCTCCTCGAGATTCGGGTCGTGTGAGACCCTGTGATTCCGCCGCGGGCGGATCGCCACGATCAGTTTTCACGCTTCGTTGCCCTGGCCTTCAGGATGACGATGTTCCCGCCGAGAGTGCGGATCTTGAGGACCGAACCGCCGCCGCCGATGTCCCCCTCGGCGATCTCGGTGGCCCCTCCCCCTTCCGAGTCGCGCGTGAAGCGCAGCGGGAACTCGCTTCTGATCCGCCCGCCGGCCGCGTTGTCCACCAGGGCCCGGATGGTCACGGGAAGACCCTCGGGCAGCGAGACGACGACGTCCCCCATGAACGTCTGGAGATCCGATCCGCCGGTCCGGGGGCCGGCCGGGAA
Organism: Acidobacteriota bacterium; assembly: GCA_031370485.1. GTDB lineage: Bacteria > Acidobacteriota > Polarisedimenticolia > Gp22-AA2 > Gp22-AA2 > JANMQK01. Next base: position 10,787 of record JANMQK010000022.1, read on the forward strand.
CGCGGTGATGTCGGCCCGGATGCTCCCTGCCGAGGTAACGGCGCGAACCGGCCCGTCAATGCCGTTGAGGACGATTGGCCCCGCGGCGGTCTGGCAACTCACTCCGCCGCCCGCGGAGCGCACCCGGATGCTCCCACCCCCCGTGGCGGCTGTGACCGCCCCGCCGATCTCGCCGAGCGTGATGTTGCCGCCGTTCGTCGCGACGACGACGTCCCCCGTGGTGGAATCGATGCGCACGCCGCCGCCACCCGATTCGACCTGCACCGCGCCCGACGCCCGGGCGATCGCGACCTCTCCTCCCGATGTCTGTGCGTGAACGTCGCCGCCCGCCGACTCGACCCGGACGCTGCCACCGGCCGTGATCAGGCGGAGACCCGCTCCCGCCCTGCCAATCTCGATGTTCCCGCCGCGGGTTTCCGCTTCGAGCGCCCCGCCGATGTCACGCGCGACGATCGAACCGCCGCGGCTCTCGAGCGATACCGTCCCCCCCACCCCGGTCACCTGGACGTCTCCCGCGCCCGTGGTCACCTCAAGCCGGGGGCTGTTCGGCGGGACCGTGATCTCGAACTCGATCCTCAGATTCCGTTCCGCCTCCAGGCCCGCCGCCTGGCCACGGAACAGGAGCAGGTCGCCGGCCCGGCTGGCGCTGACCGCCAGGCCGTCGGCTTGGCGGCGCGCATCGGTGTCGTCATCGCCGGCCACGCGGACGCGGATCCGGTAGCGGACATTCGGTTCGGATCCTCCCCGGACGCTGACCGCGCCCAGATCGGTCTCGATCCGGATCCTCGGGCTCCCCGAGGGGATGACACCCGCGATCTCGCGGACGAAGAACCTCCCCTCCCTCGCATAGCGCGTCTCCTGACCACCTTCCCGAGGCGCGTCCGACCGGACTCCGGCGAGGCCGAGGATCGCCGCGGCCGAGACCATCAGGGTCCAGTGGAACCTCTGACCGGTCATCTTTTCTCCTTCGCGAACATCGCCTCGGCGGCGTCCCCCGAACGGAGCCTCACGTAGGAGTCACGGTCCTCCCGCGCAAGCCGCTGCATCGCCGGCAGGGTCTCCGGTCCCGAGGCCGCGGCCAGGGCGTCAATGGCGCGCACCCGGACCCCTGGATTCCCGTCACGCAACAGAGCCTGGAGGATCGCGCCCCGCACCTCGGCGTCCTGGGCCGCCCGGGCCTCGAGCGCCTCGATCGCCTTGAGCCGCGCCCCGGGGTTCCTGTCCTGTCGCAGGGTCCGCATCAGCGCCTCGCGCACCTCGCTCTCGCCGGCCTGGTCACGCAGGGCATCGAGCGCGTCGAGCCGCAGCCCCGCGTTGAAACTGTCGCGCACGGTCGCCACGAGCAGGCGGCGGATCTCGGGGTCGGCGACCGGTCCCACGATCTGGCCGCGGCTGAGGGTGTTGTAACCCACCGTGACCTGGTCGGTGCGAGGGTCGACGGACAGGGAGTTGAGGCTCGATCCCGCCGCCGGGTCGGCACCGGTCGCCCGCGACTGCGACGGCGCGGGGGCCGGGGGCGTGGGACCGAACGGCACCGGAACGAGGCCGCGCCCCACGGCGAGGCCGCCGCCAAGAAAGCCGGCGAGCAGCAGCGCCGCGGCGAACGCCGGCTGGAGACGCGCCCGGTTCCAGAACGGGGCTCTCGCGCGGGCCGTCGCGGCCGCGCCGAGTGCCCCCGAGAGGTCCTGCCGGCAGCGATCGAGGAGCCCGGCGGATGGCTCGTCGGCGGGGCGCTGGCCCAGCATAGCGATCAGCCGGCGCTCCTCCGCCTCGACGATGCGGCACGAAGGGCAGGCCGCGAGATGCCGCTCGATGCGGAGGCGGTCGGCATCACCGGCCTCCCCGCAGAGAAGCGGGACGATCGACTCCTTGGCTTCACGGCAATCCATGTTCCTCACCTCGAGATCTCAGGTCCCCGCCTGTGCGGGGTCAATGCCAGGGACGACCCGCGGTCCCAGATCCTCGAGAGCGACCCGCAGCTCGCGATGGGCGCGGCACAGGCTGTTGCGCACGGTCTCCTCGCTCGTGTCCAGGGCCTCGGCAATGGCGCGCGACCGCAGCCCTTGATGATGACGCATCTCGAAGACGAGGCGCTCCCGCGGTGCAAGTCGCCGGAGGGCCGTCTCGATCCGGCCCCCGATCTCGCGCCCCAGGAGAGTCCGCTCGGGGTCGCTGCCCGGACGCTCCTCGGGCAGTCGCTCCAGCGGGTCCTCCCCGTCGTCCCCCTCCGGGGCCGCCCCGGGCCGCCCGGGACGGGTGGCCGCCCGGCGCAGGTGGTCCAGGCAGAGATTCGTGACGACGCGATAGAGCCAGGTCTGGAAACTGCACTCGTGGCGGAAGCGATCGAGGGTCCGGTACATCCTGAGAAACGCCTCCTGGTACAGGTCATGCGCCTCGTCTTCCGTTCGGACGAACCGGAGCGCCAGGCGGAGCACGTCGCGGTCATACCTATGCACGAGCTCCTCGAACGCCCTGGCATCGCCGCGCTGTGCCGCGCCAATGAGCCGGTCCTCTTCGGTTGATCGCACGTTTCGTCGATCCGCTCCGGCCCGCGAAGGTGTGTGGCTCCAGCCCGGCCCCCGTTGAACTTCCCCACGGCCTATTAGACGCATCCCCCCGGGAATCGTGAGCAGGATATCGGGCGGGGCGCCGCGGGGCAAAGCCGGGGCGGGCGGAAACGCCGACTCGGGTTCAGCTCTCGGCGGGCGACGCCTGAAGCCGCCACATCATGGCCGCCGAGAGGATGCCGCAGGCGAACGCGGCGCCCCAGAGGGTCGCTCCGCCGAATCGGTCGAATACCTGGATGCCTATCCAGGGGCCAAAGGCGAAGGCGGCGCTGAAGGTCATCGAGTAGAGACCCATGTACTGCCCCCGGCGATCACGCGGCGCGATGTCGGCGGCGTAGGCGGCGCTCCCGGGAAGCAGGATCATCTCCCCGAAAGTCCAGATGACAACCGTGGCGGCGATCCCGGCGATCCCGCGCGCGAAAGCCAGGGCGCCGAACCCGGCGCCGCACAGCAGGGCGCCCAAGGCGAGCGCCGGACCGTGGGGCCAGCGGACCATGGCCAGGTTGAGCGGGACCTCCAGGATGACGATCAGCAGGGTGTTGATCGGGAACATCATCCCGTAGGCCGTTTCCGGCATGCGCAGCTCCTGGACGAGGAACAGGGGAAAGGACGTCGCGTGCTGGAAGAAGACGACCATCACCGGGATCATCGCCGCCAGGAACCAGAGAAGGCGGCGATCAGCAAGCAGCCGGGCGGGCCGCGACGCGGCGGCGATGTCGATGCCTTCCGCGGGGGCGAAATCGGCGGCACCCTCGGGGGCGGCGGTTTGCAAAAGATGGCGGATCGGGCTCGAACGCGCGGCGACGGGCCATGCCGAAAAGGTCAGGACAATGCCAGCCAGGATCGACGTGGCCCCGTCCACCAGGTACAGCGCGGGAAAGGAGACGACGGCCAGGAGCCCTCCGATCGCTGGCCCGACGCTCATTCCCAGGTTGACCGCCAGCCGGATCACGGCGAACGCCGACTTGCGGCGGTCCGAGGCGACGAGGTCGCTGACGCAGGCCAGGCAGGCCGGGCGGAACGCCTCGCCCGCCAGCGACCATGCGAGCGTTATCGCCAGGATCGGAACGAGGCCGCGGACGAACGGGAAGACGACCAGCAGGAGGCCCGACAGGAACAGCGAGGCCTGCATCACCCGCACCGGCCCCGCCCAGTCGCTGAGCCGCCCCGAGAGGGGCGCCGTGCAGAGCGCCCCGACACCGTAGACCACCAAGGCCAGCCCCGCGTCCCCGGCGGGCATTTCCCGGACGCGGGTCAGGTAGAGGACCAGGAACGGCAGGGCCATCGTCCCGGCGCGGTTGACGAGGGCCACGGCGAAAAGGACCCAGATCTCCCGGGGGAGGCCCCGCAGACCGCGCCACGGATTCACGGACCCTCCAGCCCGGTTGCCTGCCGTCCGCTATTTCCCGAAAACTTCCTTGAGCAGCCCGGTCACGCGGGCCGCGGGGTCCTTGCGGATCTTCGACTCTTGCTCGCCCAGGACGTGGAACAAGCCGCCGAGGGCCTTGTCCACGACGTACCCGTCGACGTCGAAGCTTGCGCTCTTGGCGAACGGGATCGACTTGTAACGGTCGATCAGCGCTTCGTACTTCTTGGTCACATCCGCCTCCTGCATCGATTTCTCGACCTCCGGGCGGAAGGCGGTGGTGAGCTTGCCGGAGGTCTTCTCCCGGAAGTAGTCGGTGGCGGCCGTCTCATTGCCGCCCAGGATCTTCCGCGCGTCCGCGAAGCTCATCTGCTTGATCGCGTCGCCGAAGATCCCTTTGGCCTGCGGCGCCGCGTTCTCCGCCGCGCGGTTCATGCTGAGGACGAAGTCGTCCACCTGCGAGCCGAGTCCCACCGCGCGCAGCCCCTTCTCAACCGTCTTCAGCTTTTCCGGCATGAGGATCTTGATCGCCTCGTTCTTGAAGTAGCCGTCGCTCTTTCCCGTCAGCGAGACGGCGTTCCCCGAGCCGACCTCCAGCGCCTCCTTGAGCCCCGAGACGACCTTGTCATCGCTCAGCCCGCCCTTCTTGTCGCGCTTGAGGAACTTGGAAAAATCCACGGCCGGCGCCGAGACCGGCACCGCGAACACAAGGAACAACACGAATGCGCTGACGAATCTTCGATTCATAGGATCCCCCCTCTGTAAGAATCGGGACTGCGGGTCCCGGCCGCCAGGCCGTTTTCAGTCCCGGATCAGGGTCCGGCTCTGCTCGCGCATGAACTGGGCGACATAATAGGGGCCGCCGCTGGCCTTGCCCGATGAGCCGCTCCCCTTCCAGCCTCCGAACGGATTGATGCCGGGCCAGGCGCCCGTGGTGGCCCCGGCGCGGCGGTTCACGTAAACCACGCCGGCTTCGATCCGGTCGAAGAACTTCTTGATATCGTCCTTGTCGCTGCTGAAAAAACCGGCCGTCAGGCCGTATTCGCTGCGGTTGGCCAGGTCGATCCCTTCGTCCACCGAGTCGACCTCCCACAGGCAGGTGATCGGCAGGAACATCTCCTCGACCGACAGGGGGTGATCCTTCGGCAGGCCGGTGACGATCGTCGGTTTGACGAAGAACCCGTGGTCATACGGCTCGCCCTTGAGCTGCTCGCCGCCGATCAGGATGGTGCCGTCGCGGCGGGCCATCTCAATGTACTTGACGTATTTATCGGCCGCGGCACGGTTGATGACCGGCCCCAGCCAGTTCTCCTTTTTGACCGGATCGCCGATGGCGATCTTGCCTGTCCGCTCGACCAGGAGTTCGGTGAACTTCTTCGCCACCTTCCTGTGGACATAGATGCGCGAGCAGGCGCTGCACTTCTGCCCCTGGAGGCCGAAGGCCGACTTCATCACCCCCTCGGCGGCCACCTCAAGATCGGCCTTGTCGCTGATGATCGCCGGGTTCTTGCCCCCCATCTCGGTGATGCAGGGCTTGGGGTAGGCCTTGGAGAATCTCCGGTAGATGTCGAAGCCGACTTCCCGTGAGCCCGTAAACAGGATCCCGTCGACACCGGGGTTGGTCGCGAGCTCCTCCCCCACGGTCGAGCCGGGCCCGGTGACGTAGTTGAACACGCCTTCCGGAAGTCCCGCCGATCGGTAGCACTCGGCCAGCTCGAGCCCGGTCAGTGGGGTGTCGGTGGCCGGCTTGAAGACGACGGTGTTCCCTCCGAGGAGGGCGCCGCTCGACGGGCCGCCCGCCAGGGCCATCGGGAAGTTGAACGGGGAGATGATCACCCACACGCCGTACGGGCGGAGGACGTCGCGGTTCTCCTCCTTGTCGGAGAGCCGCTGCATCGGCGTGTCGAAACCTTTGTGCTCCTCGACCTGGTCGCAGTAATAGACCATGAGATCGGCCGTCTCCTGGACGTCCCCCATCGCCTCGAGACGGTTCTTGCCGACCTCCATGCTCATGAGCGCCGAGATCTCGAAGCGCCGATTCTCGATGTTGGCGGCCGCCTTGCGGATGAAGGCCACCCGATCGCGCCAGGACAGGTCGCGCCAGACCTTCTCGTAGGCGGTTCGGGCGGCGGTTATGGCCGCGCGCGCATCATCGCGGGTCCCGCTCGCGAAACGGCCGAGGACCACGCGCGTGTCGCTGGGAGAGGTGTCCGCGAAGGTCTCCGAGCCTGTGACCTCCTTGCCGCCGATGAACATCGGGTGGGTCTTGCCGAGGGATTTCCTGACCCGCTCCACGGCCTCGTCGTACGCCTTGTTGAACTCGGGCGTCTGGCCTGCGGAGAGCGTCGCGTAGGTCACCTTCGGGGTGGACGGGGTCTGCGCCATGATCGAATCCTCCGTGCTGAACGCTCATTCTAGCCCATCCGCGCTCAGCGCAGAAGGTCGGCGAAGGCCCCCAGGAGCGTCGGCGCGGTGCGCGGCCCGGCGGAGTTGACTTCGCCGTACTGCATGGCGTTCCGGCCGTAGGCGAACGGGGGCTTCTCGTCCCATTGGGACATCGGGATGATATAGCCCAGCTCGTCGTTGCACAGTCCGACGATGAAGCGGTATCGCCCCGTCATCAGGGCGCGGAGCGGGCGCTCGGGAGGTGCGCCCTGGAAATCGGCCCCCGGATCCTGCGGCTCCTGTATGCCGCCGACCACCAGCTCGGGGTAGATCTCGCCGGGGACGCAGGCCCACTGGGCGAGGACCTCCCCATCCGGGGCGCGCAGCGTCACCGCCGCCACTTCACTCGCGAGGGCGCCCTCGGCGTCCAGTGCCCGCGGCCAGATCCGGCCGGCCTGCAACCCCCCCCGGAACCGCGCGTTGTCGAGCGGCACCTTGACCTCCTGCCGGACGACACCGAGTGTCGCCCGTGACACGAACTCCGGCCCGGGGTCCGCGGCCTCCGACCTCCTGAGCCACGCCGAGACGAGCGCGCGCCCCAGGCTTTGCCCGATGACCTCCGCCATGCGGAAGCTTTTCTCCGGCACCGG
>JANMQK010000039.1:0-19157 GCA_031370485.1 Acidobacteriota bacterium
ACGCTGTCGGGCGGGGTGGTGACCTGGGCGATCGGCGGTCTGGCGGCGGGCGGTTCGGGGTCGGTGCAGCTGGTGGTCAAGGTGAACAGCCCTCTGGCCAACGGCACGGTCATCACAAACGCCACCTACGGCATCACGAGCAACGAGGCGGGCCCCGTGAGCGGCGCGGCCGACACGACGACGGTGACGTCATCGCCGGTGCTGGCGATCTCCAAGACCGACGGCCCCGACCCGGTGTCGGCGGGCGCCAACATCACCTACACGATTTCCTACTCGAACACTGGTAACGAGAACGCGACGGGGGTCGTGATCACCGACACCGTCCCTGCGAACACGACGTTCGTCTCGGCGACGGCCGGCGGAACGCTGGCGGGCGGGGTCGTGACCTGGACGATCGGCGGCCTGACGGCGGGCGGATCGGCGTCGGTACAGCTGGTGGTGAAGGTGACGAGCCCGCTCACAAACGGCACGGTCATCACCAATGGCGCCTACAGCGTCAACAGCAACGAGACCGGCGCGACGGCGGGGGCGGCTGTCACCACCACCGTGACCTCCGCCCCGATCCTGATCGTCTCCAAGGCCGGGGCGCCGAACCCGGTGGCCGCGGGCGCCAACATCACTTACACCCTCTCCTACTCGAACGCGGGCAACGAGAACGCCACGGGAGTGGTGATCGCCGATACGCTGCCGGCGAACACGGCGTTCGTGTCGGCGACGGGCGGAGGGGTCCTCGCGGGTGGAGTGGTGACCTGGACAATCGGCAACCTGAACGCCGGTGTGTCGTCCTCGGTGCAGCTGGTGGTCAAGGTGAACAGCCCCCTCGCCAACGGCACGGTGATCAGCAACTCGACCTACAACATCGACTCGGATCAGACGGCGCCGGCCGCCGGGGCCGCCGTCTCGACCACGGTCACCTCCTCGCCGACGCTGACGATCTCGAAGACCGACGGGCCGGACCCGGTGGCGGCGGGGGCCAACATCACCTACACGATCTCCTACGCCAACTCCGGCAACGCGAACGCCACGGGGGTGGTGATCGCCGACACGCTGCCTGCGAATACGACGTTCGTCTCGGCGACCGGGGGAGGAACGCCGGCGGGCGGCATCGTCGGCTGGACGATTGGCGCCCTCGCGGCGGGCGGCTCGGGGTCGGTGCAGCTGGTCGTGAAGGTGAACAGTCCGCTGGCGAACGGCACGGTCATCACGAACGGGACCTACAGCATCGACTCGAACGAAACCGCCCCGACGGCGGGCGCGGCGGCCACGACCACCGTGACGTCGGCGCCGAACCTCATCGCCACGAAGGCCTTCGTGGACGATAACGGTGGAGTCCTGGCGCCGGGCGACGTCGTGACCTACACGATCACGGTCACGAATACCGGCAACGCCGACGCGACGAACGTGCTCCTGACCGACCCGATACCGGCGAACACGACCCTCGTCGCCGGCAGCCTCACCTCGGACGACCCGGCCGACGTCAAGACGCCGGGGAATCCGCTCACTGTCGCCGTCGGCACCCTGAACGGAGCCGGCGGGGCCGACAGCGACGTCGTCATCACCTTCAAGGTGCGCCTCGACAGCCCGCTGGCGAACGGCACGGTCATCAGCAACCAGGGCGCGATCACGGCGGACGGGCCGCTCAGCGTCAATACCGACGATCCCTCAACCGGCCCGATCGGCGACGCCACCGCGAGGACGGTGGTCTCGGCGCCGGTGCTTGGCGCCACCAAGACGGCGGCGGACGACAACGGCGGCGCGCTGACCCAGGGGGACCTCGTCACCTACACCATCACCGTGCGGAACACCGGCAACGCCGACGCCACGAACGTCTTGCTGAGCGACGCGATCCCGGCGAACACAACGCTGGTGGCCGGCAGCCTGACATCGGACGATGCGACCGACGTGAAGACGGAGGGGAACCCCCTCACCGTCGCCATCGGCACCCTCGGCGGCGCGGGCGGGAGCGACGGCGACGTGGTCATCACCTTCAAGGTCCGGCTCGCCACCCCGCTGGCGGGAGGCACGGTGATCAGCAACCAGGCCTCGGTGACCACCGACGGCCCGCTGGGCATCGTGTCGGACGACCCCTCGACCGGCGCGCCCAATGACGCGACCGACCTGACGGTCACCGCCGCCGCCCCGGCCCTCACCATGCTCGAGACGGTGCAGGACATCACGGGAGCCATTCTCCACCCGGGCGATACGCTGCAGTACACCATCACCGTGAGGAACACCGGCACGGCCGACGCAACCACGGTCGTGGTGAGCGATCCCATCCCGGCGAATACGACCCTCGTCCCCGGCTCCCTCACCTCGGACGACCCGACCGACATCCTGACCGAGGGGAACCCCCTGGTCATCCAGGTCGGCACGCTGGCGGCGCCCGGCAACGGCGACAGCGACGTGGTCATCACCTTCAGGGTGATCGTCAACCCCGCGGTGCTCGGCGGAACGATGATCGACAACCAGGGCAGCCTCACGGCGGCGGGCGGCATCACGAGGATCTCCGACGACCCGGGCCGCAACGACCTTCTTGAGACCGGCAACGACCCCGCCGACCCGGCCGACGACGATACGACCCTGATCGGGCCGGTGTCCCTCGGCGACGTGCTGCAGATCGCGAAGACGGCCGACACCATCGCAGTCCGGCGCGGGGACTTCATCCTTTATAACGTCACGCTCACCAACCCGACGGCGGCGGACGTGGTCAACGTCTCTCTGCAAGATACGCTGCCGGTGGGTGTCAGCCTGGTGCGCGGCTCGCTGGTGCTCGACGGCGCGCCGCAGGTCGACCCGCCGCAAGCGGTGCCTTTCGTCGTGCCGATTGGCGCCGTGAACGCCGCGCCTCTCCCGAACACGCGCACCCTTACCTACCGCGCCGTCGTGAACAGCGGAGCGGTGATCGGCAGCCTGGTCAACCGGGCGGTCGCGGTGGACGCCGCCTCGCAGCCTTTGTCGCGTCCCGCGGACAATACGGTCGCCCTCCTCGAGGACCCCGAGTTCGACCTCGGCACGATCATCGGCAAGGTGTTCGACGACAAAGACGGCAACGGCGTCCAGGGACCGGGGGAGAACGGCGTCGGCGGTGTGATGGTGGCGATGGAGGACGGCGTGTACGCCGTCACCGACGGGAACGGCATGTACCACATCGCCGCGGCCCGCCCGGGCAACAGGCTGGTGAAGGTCAACCGCTTCACGCTGCCGGCGAACGACGGCCTGACGCTGCCGGAGGCCCAGACCGTCACCCTGACCCCGGGTCTGCTCGTGAAGATCAATTTCGGCGTGCGGGTCCGGCCGGCGCAGATCATCCGGCAGGGACGGCCGGGGTCGTACGGGATCGCCGTCGCGAACGAGACGATCAGTTCTGAGGCGTCGGTCGCCGGGAACCTGGACGACATGACGGCGGTGGTGAACGGGGTGCAGGCGCACCTGCCGAAGGCGCGCGTCAAGATGGACGTGATGAGCCTGGAAAGGAATTTGAGGGTTGCGAACGGCCGCCTGGTGAAGCCCGCGGTGTTCCAGCTGTCCTATCCGACCGACCGGCCGCTCAAGGAGTGGACGCTCGAGATCTGCGATGCCCAGACGCGGCACATCCGCTCGTTCCGCGGCGCCGACATGAAGACCGACAAGGTCACATGGGACGGCAAGGACGACACCGGGGCCCTCGTCGCGGGCGGCGGCATCTACCAGTACCAGCTGACGATGGAGTTCGTCGACGGGTCGCTCAGCAAGAGCCCGCTGCGGCTTTTCGGAGTGAACCGGACGAGCGCCATCTCCTTCGAGCTGACCGGGGCCTCGTTCGACACGAACGCGGCGACGCTCAAGCCGTCGGCCGCCTCCATCCTGGACGAGGTCGCGGCGACACTCAAGAAATACCCGAACGAGAAGGTGGTCGTCCGCGGCCACACCGACAACACCGGCGACGAGGACTGGAACGCGCGCCTCTCGGCCATGCGCGCCGGGTCGGTGCGCGACTACCTGGTGTCGGCGGGCATTCCGGCGGATCGCCTTGTTACGGAGGGCCGCGGCGCCGCGAGCCCGGTGGCGCCCAACACGACACCCGACGGGCGGGCGCGCAATCGCCGGGTGGACATCAAGGCACTCCTGGAGGAGAACGAACTGGCCCCGGTGTTCTCCGCCGCCGGGTCGCAGGGGGAGAGGGAGGTCGTGGTCAACGGCCAGCGCGTACCGGCCGACGAGGACGGATCGTTCCAGACGGTGGTCGATCCGACCAAAGACAAGGGCCGCGTCTACGTCGGCATCAAGACCGAGGACGGCGGGCTGGCGGCGGCGACGGTGACCCTGCCCACCATCACCATCGTGGAGCCCTCCGCCGGCTCGACGGTCGAGATCGGCTCGCGCAAGGACGTGATCAAGCTGATGCAGCCCGCGGCCGACGGGAAAGGGCTGCGCTACCCGGTGGTGAACGTGCCGGTGCGCGGCCGGACCGAGCCCGGAAACCAGGTCTTCGTGGATGGCAGCCCAGTCAAGGTGGCCGGAAACGGCTCGTTCAAGACCGACCTGCCGCTGGCGGTGGGGGAAAACGTCTTCGGGATGGTCGCGGTCGGGACGAGCGGCAACACCAGCCTCGTGAACCTGGCGGTGAACCTGACCGGTGTCGACGCCAAGCGCGAGCTGATCACCGTCAGGAAGCCGGTGCCGCAGTTCTCGATCGAGATGCCGCCGCGGGGCGCCGTGCTCACCAGCCCGAACCTGTTCGTGCGCGGCACCGCCCCGGCCAAGGCCTCCGTGACGATCAACCAGTGGCACATGCCGGTGGCGTCGAACGGGACCTTCGCGGGCACGGTGCGCCTGCCGGACGGCCCCTCGACGATCGAGGTCGTCGTGACGATGCCGGACGGCGGGCAGGGCAGGGTCGGCGTCCCGGTCCAGGTGACCTCCGACTACTTCTTCCTGGTGGCCCTGGGTGATGCGACCGTCAACAAGATCACGACCACGGGCCGCGTGCCGGAGAAGTACCAGGACGACCTTTACGTCGACGGCCGCGTGGCCCTCTACATGAAGGGGCGGATACAGGGCAAGTACCTTATCACCGCCGGCCTCGACACGGGTGACGGCCGGCTGTCCCAGATCGGCTCGCGGCTGGGCGACCGCGACAACAGCTCTTTCTACAGGACCCTCGACCCCGACTCGTTCTACCCCGTCTACGGAGACGGCAGCCGGACGGTCAAGGACACCAACAGCCAGGGCCGGTTCTACGTCCTGGTCGAGGCGCCATCCTCGTCGTTCGAATGGGGGAATTACAATTCCGGAATCACCGGCAACGAGTTCTCCTCCTTCGACCGGTCGCTGTACGGCGCCAAAGCCTCCTGGAAGAGCCTGACGAAGCGCAAGGACGGCCAGCCGTTCGGCCAGGCCATCGTGTTCGCGGCCCTTCCTGAGACCCGCTCCGCCCATGACGAGTTCAGCGGCACCGGCGGGTCGCTCTATTTCCTGCGGAACAAGGGGGTTGTGCCGGGGTCGGAGAAGGTGCGGCTGGAGGTCAGGGACAAGATCACGGGCATCCCGGTTGCGAACGTAACTCGCAGCAATTACGTTGATTACGAGATTGACTATGCGGAGGGGAGGATTCTGTTCCGGACTCCGGTGTCGTCGATTGCCGACACCACCACCCTGATCAGCGACGGGCTGCTCAACGGCAACCCCGTCTTCGTGGTGGTGGACTACGAGTACAACGACCTGACGGCGGCACCCATGGACCAGACGACTTACGGCGCGCGTGTCAAGCAGACGGTGGGCGAGAACGTCACCGTGGGCGGCACCTATGTAAAAGAGGAGCGTCCGGCCGGGAGCTACACTCTCGAGGGCGGCGACGTTACGGTGAGGGTCGGGAAGAACACGCAGGTGATCGCGGAATACAGCCAGACACAGAACGAGTCGCTGCCGCAGTACGTCTCGACGGACGGCGGGCTCTCCTTCACGCAGAAGAGTGTTGTGACCTCGAACGACGCGGCCCAGGCCTACAAGTTCGAGTTCGCCACGACCCAGGGCCCGGCGCGGCTGACCGGCTACATCCGCCACATCGACGAAGGTTTCTCGTCGTCGTTCACCGCCGCGGAGCACGCGAGCGACCAGTACGGCTCGACCCTTGCGCTGAAGTTCGGCAGGAACGCGGCCGTTGATCTGCTGTTCGACCGGAACGAGGTGAGCGGGGTCTCGACCATGGAGACCTCGACACTGCAGTACCGGCAGACCCTCGGCAAATTCGGGCTGGCGGGTGAGGCGCGCTACCGCACGACCGACAACGTCTCGTCTCCGGACTCTACGGAGGGCGTGGGAGCCGTCCGCCTCGACTACCGGCCGACGCCGAAGCTCGATTTCTTCGCCCGCTACCAGGACGATTTCCTGCAGAGAAACGATGCGGCCACGGCGACGACCGGCCTGAAGCGCCAGACGACCCTCGGGGCCGACATCCATCTGAGCCCGAAAGTGACTTTGAAGACCGAGCTGACCACGGCGAAGGAAGGGGATGCGGTCCTCATCGGACTGACCACGAAAGTCGACCAGAAAACGGTGCTGTACGGCACCTACAGCATGTCGCCGGACCAGGCGAGCGCGATCACGGGCGTGCTGACCCTCGGAGCCGCGTCGGCCTTGACCGACCGGACCAAGCTCTACACCGAGGAGCAGTTCAAGACCAACGACCAGGGCGCGACCACTACCAACACGGTGGGGCTGAGCACGCGGCTGAGCGACCGGCTGACGACCTCGGTGGCCTTCGAGCGCTCACGCCTCAACGCCAGCGGGTCGAACCCGGACACGCTCCGCCAGGCGGGCTCGGCCAGCGCGTCATACGCCTACACCTGGTTCAAGATCTTCTCCAAGTTCGAGATGCGGAAAGACGACGGCACCGGCCTCGACCGCAACCAGTGGCTCTCGTCGAACGCGTTCGAAGTGAAGATGACCCGCGACCTCACCTTCCAGGGCCGCTACAACTACGGCGTGACCACCGACAACGTCACCGACAGCCACGAGACGGTGTTCCGCGAGCAGAGCCTGGGGGTCGCCTACCGGCCGGTGGCCTTCGACTGGATCAACTTCCTGACCCGCTATACGCAGGTTCGCAACCTGCCGCCAAACACGCAGGTGGTCAGCCGGGATCAGACCAAGGACACAGTCTTCTCCTTCCAGACGGTGGTGGACCTGCACCGCAGGGTCTCCTTGACGGAGAAGTACGCGGTCAGGGACCACGCGCTCGACCAGGCGCTGCTGGATGACCTCAAGAGCCAGATGAGGCTGTGGATCAACCGCTTCAACTATCACCTGAGCGACACCTGGGACGCCGCGCTCGAATACCGCACGCTGTCGATGAGGGACGCGGCCGACAACGCCAACAAGGGGTTCCTGCTCGAGGTGAACAGGTTGTTCCTGCAGCACATGAGGGTCGGGGTCGGCTACAACTTCACCGACTTCACCGACAACGAGTTCAGCGCGAACGACTACTCGGCGAAGGGCTTCTTCTTCCGCATCCAGGGGAAGTACTAGCACGGGACGGGGGGATGAACAGAAGCGTCAAAGTGCTGGGGCTGCTCATCGTGCTCGTCCTCCTGGCGGGCTGGTGGTTCTACGTGTACCGCCAGCCGGGACCGGGCGGCCTCCCCGGGGCTCCGCCGGCAGCGGGCGGTCCCGAGACGACGTCCCCCGGGGAGGGCGCCCCGGTCGAGCTGCCCCCCCCCGTGCTGTCGGGGGAGGTGACCGCGGGGTCGGGACAGGCCGTGGCGACGCTGCGTTCGAGCGAGCGGACCGTGAAGGTCAAACGGGCCGCCGACCTGGCCTGGGAAGAGGCAAAGGTCGACATGCCGCTCTTCGAGAGCGACTCCCTCAGGACCTTCGAGCGCTCCGCTGCGACCATAGCGTTCGGGCAGGACGACGTCGTCGAGGTGGATCAGAACGCCCTGGTGATCATCAAGCCGCAGCGCAGGAAGGCCAATGAGATCTCCCTGGCAGTCCTGTCGGCGGATCTCCTCGCGGGCTTGGAGTCCGGGACGGCGCCCGAGAGGCAGAAGGCGATCGACGCCGCGGCTGAGAAACGGCAGCTGACCTTGAGCAAGGTGCTGGTGGCAGGCGCCCCCAGCGGCGGGACCCGGGTCGCCGTGAAGACCCTCCCGGACCGATCGACGAGCGTCGCGGTCCTCGCGGGGACGCTCCGCGTCACGAACCCCAAAGGGCAGGACGTCACCGTGACGGAGAAGATGGCGACCCGCATCAGCGCCGGCGGGACCCTGGCGAGGCCGAAGCCCCTTCCGGGTGTCCCCTCCCTGGCGTTCCCGGATGACGGCGCCGAGTATCCATTCCAGAGCAGGGCTCCGCGCGTCGAGGTGAGCTGGCGGCCCGTCGATCAGGCGCGGACCTACCGGGTGGTCCTTGCGGCAGACACCGCGTTCAGCAAGGTGCTTGCCGACGAGAGGGTGGCCGGCACCGCCCTTTCGGTCCGCAATCTGCGCCCGGGGACCTACCACTGGCGCGTACGCGCGCAGGACAAGGACGGCATCGAGGGCCCCTACAGCCAGGCGCGCTCGATCAAGGCGGTCTTCGACGACGTCCCGCCGCGCCTCGAGATCCTGGAGCCGCCTGAGATGTTCGTCGCGCCCGCGGCCAGCGTCGAGCTGCGGGGGAAGACCGAGCGGGGGGCCCGGCTCAAGGTCAACGGGCGGAAAGTCACGGTCGGACCCGACGGAGCATTCAGCTATCTCCTGGATCTGCGCGAGGGGGTCAACCTCGCCACCATCGAGGCCATGGACCCGGCCGGGAACGCGCAGTACGACAAGCGGCTGATCACCTTCCGGGGCGCGAAGCGCACCAGCGCCGCGTCGGTCTTGGGGGATCCATGAGACACCTCGGCCTGCGGGCGAAGCTTCTCGCCGGGATGTTCCTGATCATCTGCACTTCGATCGGCCTGGTCGCCACCCAGGCCGTGCTGCTGTTCCGTGACGACAAGTCGTCCTACATCCTTGACCTCAGCGCCTCGCGCGCGGTCAAGATCGCCGACGAGATCCAGGCGAACGTCCGCCACCTGACCGAGAAGATGCGCATCTTCTCCGATGCCGTCCGGCTCCCGGTCCCGCCCGGCACCGACCGCGCCGCGCTCCTGAACTCCATGCTCCGGCAGTACCCCGAGTTCCTGCTATTCAGCACGCGGGACGACGGGGGAGGGTTGCGGAACGTCTTCCTGTCGCGGGCCCTCGCCGGCTTCGGCCTGACCGTTGAGCGGGTGCACGCCGCATACGGCCCGGACCGGGTCCCCTACGACACGCTGACTCTCGACCGGCCGATCATCGTGCGTCTCGGCCTGACGCAAAAACTGCCCACCTTCACCCTCGTTGTGCGGGGGACCCTGGGCGCGGACGGCGCGCAGGGGCCGGTCCTCGTCGCCGAGATTCCGCTCGAGCGGCTCTACGCCGCCGGCGCCGAGTCGCGCCTGTTCGAGATCTACCTGACCGCCGGCGCCGGCCGGCCGCTCGTCGCGGCCGCGGGCGGGGCCAAGGGTGCCGCGGAAGGATCGGCCGCCTCCGCCCAGACGTTTGCCGACCTCCTGCCGCAGAAGAGCACGACCGCCGGCGTCAGGGACTACGCCTCGCATGGAGTGCCGATGCTGGCCGCCTACGCCCCGGTCGGTGACCTGGGGCTCTGGACCGTGGTGCAAATCCCCCGGGCGCGCGCTCTGGAGGCTTCGCGCCGGCTGGTAGCCCGGTCCCTGGCCATCGCCGGTTTCGTCTGCCTGGCTGCGCTCGCGATGGTCTCCCTCTACGCCCGATCGATGACCCGCTCGCTGACGGCGCTGACCCGGGCCACCGAGCAGATCGGGCAGGGGCAGTTCAACATCGAGGTGCCCTCGGGCGGGACGGACGAGATCGGAGCGCTGGCGATGCGCTTCAAGCGGATGACGGACGAGCTCTCCGCGCGCGAGAAAAAACTCCAGTCGGCGAACGCGCGCCTGATGGAGTCGGAAAAGATGACCGCCCTCGGCCAGCTCGGCGCGGGGATCGCCCACGAGGTCAAGAACCCCCTCACTTCGATCCGCGGCTACGCGCAGCTGGGTCTTCGCAAGGTCTCCTGGGACCATCCGCTGGCGGAATATTTCCGCACCATCGACAAGGAGACCGAGCGCGCGCTCGACATCCTGAAGAACCTCCTGCGCTTCTCGCGGCAGGAGACCGCCGAGATGAGCCGGATCGATCTGAATGCCGTGGTCACCGACACCGTGAAGCTCGCGGCCCACCAGCTGCTGATGAAGGAGATCACGCTGGACACCACGCTGTGCGAAGGGCCGCTCCCGGTGATCGGCAACGCCAACCAGATGGAGCAGGTCCTCCTGAACCTGGTCATCAACGCCGGCGACGCCATGGAGGCGGGGGGCTCGGTCAGCGTGACGACCGAGCGCGCGGCCGAGGCGCACGCCAGGATCCTGGTGGCGGACACCGGCTGCGGGATCCCGGCCGCGGTGCTGCCCCGCATCTTCGATCCGTTCTTCACCACGAAGCCGGTGGGGAAGGGGACCGGCCTCGGGCTGTCGGTTTCGTACGGCATCGTCACGGAGCACAAGGGGGAGATCACGGTGGCCAGCGTCCCGGGGAAGGGGAGCACTTTCACTATCGTGATGCCGCTCGCCGAGGGGGCGGCCGCGGCCACGCCCGAGGCCGCGCCCGCGAAAGAGAAACGGACCCGGGTCATCAGCTTCCGCTGAGGGGCGCCATGAGAGCCTTCAACGTCCTGGTCATCGACGACGACCCCAGCATCCGGCACCTTCTCGAAAAGCTGCTCGCTGACAGGCCACGCTACCGGGCGCTGATCGCGGGGAGCGGACAAGCGGCGCTGAAATGCCTGACGGAAGAACGGGTGGACGTCGTCCTGTCCGACATCTACATGCCCGGGTTCAGCGGTCTCGAGCTGCTGAAGGACATGCAGAGGGTCAACATCCGTCCCCAGATCGTCATCATGACCGCCAACGCCACCCCGGAAAACGTCGAGAGCGCCCGCGCCATCGGCGCCCGGAGCATGCTGATCAAGCCGTTCGACGATCTCACCGTCGTCGAGGACGAGATCGAGAAGGCGGTCCGCGAGGTCGAGGCCAGGGGAGACGCTCCCGTTCCGCCGCCGATGCCGCGCCAGCCCGGGCCACCCGCGTTCGGCAACGCGCCGTCCGCGGTCCAGCCCTCGGCGCCCCGGCCGCCCGCGCCGCGCCCATCCGCGCCCGCGCCCTTGCCGCCCTGGTCGCCGAAGGAGATGGCCGCGGACGAGGTGGAATCTCCCCTGGACTCCGAATCTTCAGAGGCGGTCGAGATAGACGCTGACGCATCTCCTGCGGCCTGGACCGACCTTAGCCCCTCGGGAGAAGACGATGAGTCCCCGGCGTCGGCGCCGGAACCGGAGACGGCGGCCGCCGACGATCCCTTCCCGGCCGCCGATGGCGATTCCCTGGCCGCCGCCGACTCCGTCACGATCGTCGATGAGGAGGCGCCAGTCATGGAAGAAGAGGCGCCGGTCGAGGCTGGGCAGGTGGTGGTCGAAGATGAGCAGCCGGCGGCCGTCAAGGACGAGGGACCTGCCGAAGAGGTGAATTTCTCGATTGTGGATGAGGGGAGCCCGCCCGCTCTTCCTGATTTCGATGCCTGGAAGAGCGCTCCACCGACCGTCCCTGTCTCGATTGCCCCGGCCCCCCGCGAGCCGGCGCGCGCGATTGGGCCTGCGCCGGCGATCGAGGTGCCGCCCCGACCGGCGAGGACTCCCGGGCCGCAGGTCGTCGATCTCCTCATGCTTCCGATCGAGGTCGCTCCGGAGGAGTCCGGACGGCCCGGAGCGGCCTTCGACCAGCCGGATGCACCCGGGCCCGCCGCCCCCGGGCCGGCGCGGAAGCCGGCGTCGTCGCCAATCGATTTTTCCCCGGTCGAGGACACGAGGCAGGAGCCGGAGGCGACTTCGAACTCCTGGCTCGAGCCGCCGCCCGAAATCAAGGAGTGGGCCGAGCCGGCGGACGAGACCACGGCATGGGCGGAGCCCGCGCCCGAAATCGCGGTCCGGCCCGATGTCAAGAAAGCACGCGTCCCCGCGGAGGGGCCGAAGAAGGTGGTGCCTGCGCCCCCCTCTCCCGCGGGCACGGCGGACATCCCTGAGGAGCTGGCCGAAATCCTCCGCATGGACATGATCCTCGACATCGAGAAAATGAAGATCCAGGTGCCGATCATCTGCCTCCAGACCTGGGAGGAGGAGACAGCGGTCGCGTCGCTGCGCGCCGTCTCCGTCTCGATCAAGAGGGAGTTTCACTGCTGGTCGGCGGCAAGCGGGATCGTCAGGGATGGCGGCGCCCCCATGGGGGACGCCTACCGCGACCCGACCCGCGCCCTCGAGTTCATCAGGAGGCAGAAGCGCCGGGCGCTCTACTTCCTGGCGGACTTCCGTCACTACCTCGAGGATCCGGCGGTCGTCCGGGTGCTCAGGGAGATGGTCATGGCGAGGGAGACCGTCTTGGCGATGCTCGTGCTGACGGCGCCCCGGCTCACGATCCCCCCCGAGCTGGCGCGCGTGACCGCGGCCTTCGAGTGGCCCGCCTTCGACGGCGACGTCCTGCGGGCGATATTCGACGAGATCAGGAAAGAGATCGAGGCCTCGTCGGGCAGGAGGATACAAGTCGACCCCGAGGAATCGGAGGCGCTCTTGAGCGTGATGGTCGAGATGCCCCTGGCCCGCGCCCGGTTCGAGATCAGCCGCGCCCTGACGGCGCTCATGAATCGCGCCTGACATTACGGTCCTGCGCACCCCTCACTTTCGAAAGAGTAACAGCACAGCGCTGGAATCCTGACGTGGCGGGTCTTTCGCGTGTATGAATTTCTCAAAAGGCTAGCATGCGTCAGGCTGAAACTCTATATTAGCGATGGATACATCAAATAGGCGTCACGGTTCTTTCCGGGCGCGGCGCTTGAAAGAGGTGGAACGATGTCAGGTCGCGATCAAATGGAGAGGTTGGAAACGATACGCCAGGCCCACAAGCAGGAGGGCTCGGCGTTCCTGATCGTGGTCCTGCTGACCCTGGTCGTGACGGCCCTCGGCACGGCCATGATCGTGATGAGCAACACGGACCACATGATTGCCGCAAACGAGAGGGACTCCGAGAAGTCTCTGTTTTCCTCGAAGGCCGGTCTCGACTACGCCTATTACCTGTTCACCCAGGGGCTGATCACTCCGACCGTCGCCGGCACGTCGTTCAACTCGTTCGCCTCGGCGGTGGCGACACCGCTCAACGGCCAGGCTTTCACCGGCAAGATCTTCAACGAGTCGGCGAAGGTCAGCCGGGGCCAGCTTTACAGGATTCAGTCGACCGGCACCTACGCCAAGGGCTCGCGGACGACCGAGATCGTCTTCGAGCTGATCCCCGAGTCGATGAAATTCGGGTACATGGCGTTCAACAACGCCACGCTCCACAACCACAGCGGGCTGTCGGGGCCGACGTTCAAGATCGAGACGACCATTTTCTCGAACGACACCGTGTCGCTTCCCACCGACATCACGGTCGACGGGTCGATCGTCGCCGCGGGGGACGTGTCGATATCGAGCGGCGTGACGCTGACGCGCGACGTCTTCGCCCACTCGGTCAGCAACAGCGGCACGATCAATGGAAACGTCAAGCGGGTGACCGCCGTCCAGGCGCTCCCGAGCAGCGCCGTGTCCTACGACCGGATAGACAACCTTGGGAACAAGTACAACTGGTACAACGGTAACAGCACCCCGGGCACCGCGAACGGGACCATCCTGGGAACGAATACGGCCTACACCATCGCGAACGGTGACGCCTTCAACTACACGATATTCCGCCAGGACGGTTCGCTCATCAGCAGCCCGAACGTCAACGTGACCAAGTACGTGGCGCCGCCCCTCCTGGACTACGCGGCGATGAAGGCCGAGGCCGACAAGTACGAGCCGACCTACTTCACGTCATCGCTACTGGCGTACCAGTACCTCGCGGCCCACAAGGTCACCGAGGTCATTGGCGGCAAGACCCTCACGACGATCAAGGTCGGGACGGACGTCTTCCCGGAATTCCTGTACATCGTCGGGAACTTCAACGTGACGCTCACACCGGGCACCGCGGACGACCTGGCGCAGGGGAAATTCAACGCCGACGGCATCAACATCGAAGGGGGGATGTACGTCAGCGGGGACTGGTCGTTCCACGGCCCAACCTACAACGCGGCGACGACCCCCGCGCCCCCGGACTATTACCAGCTCCGCATCAACGCGCTGCCGTACTGCCTGCCGGCCGTCATGGCCTACAACCAGCCGGCCACCGGCACGATCGCGACCTGGACGCCGCTGGACACCCCGGCAATGGGTGGAGGGTCGTCGATCGGCATGTCTTCGGGAGGAGGCGGCGAGGGGTTCAGCTACTTCCGCGGAGCGCTCCTCTCCCAGAACGACGTGCATCTGCACCACACCTCGTCCTCGACCGAGCTGATCCGGATGATCGGCGCCGAGCTGGCCTGGACAATCCACAACTGTGACTGGTTCTACTTCACCTACGACCCGGCCGTGCGCTGCACGACGTTCATGGTCAGCAGCGAGGGAACGCCTCAAGTTGTGTCCTATCAGGAGGTCCGCTGATGCCGACCGTCAACCAGCGCCCGCCCCGTCCCGGAAGCGCCGTTCGTCCCCAGGGCCAGCGCGGGTATTCGGCGAGGCCGGGTGGCGAGAGCGGCGGCCCCGGGCTGAAGCTGGCGGTCGCGGGCACTCTCCTGGCGATGGCCGCGCTCGGCTACTCCTTCTGGGCGCGGGAGCCGGAGCAGGACCCTAACTTCGTGCGGGCCCGAGACGCCGTGGCGACCTACGAGCTCGGAAAGGACGAGGACGCCCGCAACTACGACGACCCGGTCTATCCCGAGGCGCTCACAACGCTGGCACGGGTCGCGCCGGACTCGATCTCGGCGCAGCCCGCGGAGCAGCTCGCCGTCCGCATCCGCCAGTCGGTCGACCTGTTTCACCAGCGGCTGAAGGCCGGGCGGGATGACATGGCGGAGCGCGAGAGGAAAGTGAAGATGCGGTTCGAGGCCGACATGATGGCAAACACCCGGGCGCGCCTGACCCCCGACAACGGCTCGCCGGAGTGCAAGGACGAGGAAGAGGGGCACGCCCACTCGCACAAGGATGGCCATGGGCACTGACCGGGACAGGCGGCGCGCCGGGTTTTCGCTGGTGGAAATGCTTGTCGTCATCGCCCTGATGGGGATCGTGATCCTGATCGGCGGGTCCGAATGGATCGCCGCGCGCAAGAAGAGCAACTGTGTCGCGGCCGCGAAAACACTCAAGTCCTTCGCGCTGCAGGCACGGATGCTCTCGGTGTACCGGGGGATCACCCACTTCATCGTCCTCGATCCGGCCACGAACCAGGTGTCCATCTACCAGGACTCCGGCACCACGACCGGTGTGTGGGACAACGGAGACGCCCGCATCGCGGTGGAGTCCCTCCCGGGCTCGGCGCAGCTGGCGCTCCCGGCGTCCCCCTCGCCCCTGGCGAGCCCTCTCGGAGGGGGCAACTTGGCGAGCGCCTGGTCGGTGCCGCTCCCGGACACCTCGGGCAAATGGGGGACGACCCTGCGCGGCGTGCGGACGGTTTCGACCGGGCTGATCCAGAGTGTTGAGACGGCGCCGGCGGTGGTATCGAGCGGTGTCGTCGTGTTCTCCGACGCGGAGGGCAATACCTCGGCCGTCGGGATGCGCGGACAGACCGGCTCGGCGCGCGCCTTTCTCCTGTTGAACGGGACCTGGAGCGAGATATGAATCCGCGTCGATCCGAAGCGGGCCTGACACTCATCGAGGTGGTCATCTGCGTGGGTCTTCTGGCCTTCGTGGCCGTCGGCATGATGTCGCTTCTGATTGTATCGATCCGCCAGAACCAGCTCGCCCAGAAACGAACCATCGCCACCGCCCTCGCATCGGAGAGGGTCCAGCAGTTGACCGCCCTGCCGTACCAGCCGTCGGCGACCTACACCCTGTACAAGCTGCCTTACGAAGTGTCGGCTGCGGGTCCCCCGATGACCTTCACGGCGGACTACGGCACCATCCCGGACTATCCGGATTTCCGGCGTGTCGTGACACTGACCTACGACAGCCCGGTGGCCGGGATGCTGCGCGTGCAGTCGACGGTCTTCTGGCAGGACCTGAACCAGGGAGTCAAGAGCCACGAGATGATCACGTACCTTCACCCCGGGCTGGAGCAAGGATGATGAAACCGACGTATAAGAGTCTTGATGGCGGCAGCGGCGGGCGCGCGACGGGCGCGTTCAGCCTTCTTGAAGTGCTCGTGGCCCTGGCGATCTTCCTGATCGTCCTGTCCATCGTTTTCGTGTTTTTCGTGGACTACGGCAAGAGCCTGAACTCCGAGAGCAGCATGCTCGACACGCAGATGGCGGCCCGTGTCGCCCTCGACGAGCTGGCGCGTTCGGTGCAGCAGCTCGGCTACAACATCGACCGCACCGCTGTGAGCAACCCGGCAGTGTGGCAGCGCGACCTTATCTATGCCGGGGCGCACGTCCTGGCCTTCAACGCGGACATCGACACGACCCGTGGCCCGATCAACTCGTCGGTGACACTCACCTTCCCGACGGGGGAGACCTATACCGGGGAGGGCCCCGCCACGACGACCACGGGCGCCGAGACCTACATGTACACGATCGACGCCAACAACGATAATTCCCTCACGACCGCCGACCATACCGCCGCGGCGACCGGCTCCTACAACCCGGCGGCCGACACGGAAAACCCGCTCGACTATGCTCTCTTCAAGAAGGTCTACGGGTATGACGGCACCGACTACGGCGGCGGGTTGACCCCGATCTCTTCGGGTCTGTTCACCAATGCGACGTCCGACGCGGTCTACCCGTCGGACTCGACGACACCGAACCCCCTGTTCAGGTACTGGCTCACCGAGGACCTCGACAGCAACGGTTTGCTCGACGCCGGAGAGTGTGTCGTCGGCACCTGCCCTCCTTCGACGACGCGCAAACCGCTTCTCTACCTGTGGGGGGACACCAACTTCGACGGCGTTCTCTCGGAAAGCGAGAAGACGGCCCTCAAGACCATGCCGGTCAGCTCGCCCTCCTGGTCGAAGAACTTCCTTCAGGCGAGCGGTGTCTACAAGTCGACGACCCTGACGGCCGCGGTCGATCCGTCGGCCGCGGTGGCCTACGTCCTGACCCTGACCGACGCCTCCAAGATGGCGGTCGGCGCCTACGTCCAGATCGACACCGGCGGGTCGACCGAGCTGAACGTGGTCGTCGGGCTCAGCACGACGGCCAACACGGTGGACCTTGCGCAAAGCGTCTCGCTCGTGCACGCCGTGGGGGCGACGGTGAGGATCCTCCCGCAGACCCTGCTGCGGGCGGTGCGGGCTGTGCAGATCGACTACGACGCGATCACGCCGAAGAAGGACAACGAAGCAGGAGTCGCGTCGGCCGGACGGATCGGCCACCAGGGGACCAAGGGGCTCGAGTACCGGGTCAAGACCTTCGAAAAGACGGTTGAGGTGGTCAACATGCAGACCCAACCCCTGATCGCGGCGAACACCAATCCCAAGCCCACATGCCCGCTGACGATCGCGGGCTCGTGCGGCGGCAGCACGATCTCCTCCATCCGGGCCTTCGTCCCGGTGGCCGGCGCGTCGGCCGTGCCCTTCCAGGTGAAGGATGCCTCGAACAACCCGGTCGCCGGGGTCCCGGTGGGCTTCTCGCAGTCGAACTCGAGCATCGGATCGCTCGTCCCCGCGGCGGGCAGCACGGTGAAATCGAATTCGAGCGGGATCGCTTCCGCCTCATACACCCCGAACGGCCCGATTGGCGACAGTGTCGTGACCGCGACAGCGACTTGCGCGAACTCAACGAATCAACTGGTCAACTACACCGCGACCGTCACGGTGAAGGCCACCAAGGCGGTCATCTCCACGTCCAACGACTGCCTGACCACGGTCAGCAGCAAGACCTCGACCTCGTACACCGACTTCACGGTGCAGGTGGTGGACTCGGGAGGGGCCGTGACCAACTCGGACGTGCTGGTCGGGCTGGCGTTCGACCCGGCGTCCCTGCCGTCGACACCGAACTATTCGAAGTACCAGGGGGAGCTATTCATCTCGGGGGTCTCTCAAGGGCTGACGGACAGCAACGGCTACCTGGCGCCCGTCAACGCGAACACCAGCGGGACCGGCACGCTGTCGGGCCGCGTGGCGCTCAACCGCGACACTGACGGAACCGGCGCCCGCCTGAATATCATGGTGACCCCGGTGGGGACGGGCTGCGCGACGAATGGGGCGGCGGTGACCAAGGGGGTCACTTTCTACAAGCTGAACGTCACGTCGACCGCTCCGAGCACCTCCTGCACGGAGGCCAGCCCCTGCACGATCGCGGCCGGGGCGCTGTCGCCCGCCGTCCAGGCGAACCTCATGCTTAAGAACCTGCCGGTCGCGAGCGCTCCGGTGACCTTTACGAAGTCCGACTTCCACGGGTCGCCCGACACGCCCCCCGCCGCCTCGACCTTGGTGCCTTCGGCCACGGCGACGACCGACGGCTCCGGGAACGCCTCGGTCTACATCGGGAACAACGGGTCGTCCTCGATAACGCCCGGGAACCCCCTCCAGACCAAGGTGGACGCGACGAGCACGGGGGATTCGGCCAACTGCGCCAACGGAAACATCATCTCGTACGGGCTGCGGCCGCAGTTCAACTTCTCGGGCAGCACCCAGGTCGGGATCTGCGACTCCGACATCCAGCAGTCCTGGCTGAGCAACACCGGGAACCCGACCATCTGCATGAACATCCAGAACCCGAGCGGCAGTCGTGCCTGTGCCATGCTGCCGACAGGCATTCGGGTGACGGTCTACAAAACGGACAACATCACGCCCGACCCGCTCTTCATCATCCAGAACATCGAGGGTTCGACCATCTCCGCGACCGCGAATTGCTCCACCACCAATACGCTTCACCTGTTCCAGAAGGTCTGCAACACGAACCTGGAGCTCGCCAACGGCGTTCGCTGGGACTTCATCAACTTCGGCGGCAATAAATGCTACGTCCCGCCCACAGCGGCGGGCGCGGGGGAGTACTTCGTCATCGACACCATCAAGTGGAAAGTGAACATCAAGAGCACCAATCGAAGGATCG
>JANMQK010000075.1:0-3628 GCA_031370485.1 Acidobacteriota bacterium
ACCTCGTCGAGCGGCAGGGCCTTCCCAGGGAGCGGTTCGTCCTCGCCTGGTACGGCGAGGACCGGCCCATCGCCACGAACGACACCGCCGAGGGACGGTCACAGAACCGGCGCGTGATGGTGCAGGGTGAGGTCGAGGAGGGGGGAGGACTCGCGCTTATCGACCCGCAGCCGGTCCACCCCGAGGTGCGGATAGGCGGCACCAGTGTCGAGGTGAAAGAGGGCGGGTTGTTCGAGGGGCCGTATGCCGGGCCGGCCGGCCAGCCGATCGACATCGCCATCGCGGGCTCGACCGGACGGTCGATAAGGACCGCGGTGACCCTCCCGTCCCTGGTCATCACGTCTCCTTCCGGCGAACGCCTGCTGCCGCCCGGCGGCTCGGACGGAATCTGCAGCGCCGGACATCCCCCGGCCGGCGGCGTCTGGCCGGCGGGCGAGCCCGCCGTCCATTGCCGTCTCGAGGGACGCACCGAGGCCGGCAACCTGGTGGAACTGGACGGCCACGCGCTGGCCGTTGACGGCAGCGGGACGTTTACGGCCGACCTGCCACTTGGCATCGGATCGAACCGCGCCCGGATCGTCGCCCGCAAGGCGGACGGCCCGGCCCGGATCGCCGACCTCACGATCGAAGTCGCGAGCCACGATGCCGAAGGCCGCCTCACGGTCGCGAGCGGCTCGAAGGAGGAGGAAGCCGGGCCCGAGCCGAAGAGGAATCAGCTCTTCCTGATGGCGTTCGCCGAGGGGACCTACGGGAAGCTCAAGGGCAAGGGGTACTTGAAGGGCGCGGGGCTCGACGATGCGAACGGCTACTACACCGACGGACGCGCCGCCTGGTACCTGAAGGGGGTCATCGCCGGGAAATACCTGATCACGTCGGCGTTCGACAGTGCCAAGAACGGGCGGGACACGCTCTTCGGCGACCTGGACCGCGACGGTGAGCGGCGTCTTTTGACGAACCTCGACCCGGACAAGTTCTACCCGGTCTACGGCGACGCGAGCACCGTCGTGTTCGACGCGGAGAGCCGCGGGAAGTTCTACCTGGCCCTCGACAGCGACGAGATCCATGCCGTGGTGGGCGACTATCCCCTGTCGCTGTCGGACACCGGGCTGGCCTCCTACCGGCGGACCCTCTACGGCGGCCGGTTCATCTACCAGAGCGCCGCCCGCACACAGTTCGGCGACCCCGACACCCAGATCGTGGTTTTCGGCGCCGAGGTCAAGAACGCACATGTCCACGACGAGCTCCGGGCCACCGGCGGGGCGCTCTACTACCTGAGCCGCGGCGACGTCGTCGAGGGGAGCGAGGAGGTGACCCTCGTCGTGCGCGAGAAGAACACCGGTCTTCTGATCTCGCGCGAGCGCCAGCAGCGCAACGTCGACTACGTCTTCAAGCACCAGGAAGGGCGCCTCATGTTCCAGCGGCCGATCCAGAGTGTCGTGCCGGGAGGGTCGATCGTGGACCAGGCGATCCTCTCCGGGAACCCGGTCTTCATCTTCGTGGACTACGAGAGTGTGGTGAGCGGCTTCGAGAAGACCGCCTCGGGCGGAAGGGTCCGCAGGCAAATAGGCGACCGGCTTGCCGTGGGAGGCACCTACGTCAAGGACCAGCTGGACTCCGGCACCTACGAGCTGAAGGGAGCCGACGCCGAAGTGAGGCTGGGCGAGAACTCGCGTCTCACGGCCGAGGTGGCGGGCACGACCGGGACCGGCTCGCTGGTGAACCTCAGCGAGGACGGAGGGCTCTCCTACACGGCGGTCCCGGCCTCGGGCGCCGCAGACGGCTCTGCCTGGAAGCTCGGGTTCGACCTGGACGCGGGGGCCTGGTTCGGGCAGCCCGGACGGCATCGGGTGCGCGGTTACCTCCAGGACATTTCCCCCGGCTTCTCCTCGAACGGCAGCCTGCTCGAGCAGGGGACGAGGAAAGGGGGTATCGAGTCCACGCTGGGGCTCACCGCGATCGATATCCTGAGGCTGCGCTACGACCGCGAGACGCGCGACGCCGGGGCGCCCCTCGCCGCCGGCCCCGACGAGACGGCCATCACCTCGGTCCAGTGGAACCGCGCCAGGGAGCGCTGGGGTGTGGCGGCGGAGTATTTCGACACCAACGTGAAAGGCACGCCCCTGTCGCTGGCGCGGGCGGATCGCACGAGCGTTGCGGCGCGCTTCTGGACCCGTCTCAGCGAGAAGCTGACCGCCCGCTTCGAGCGCCAGCAGACGCTGAGGGGTACGGACAACGACCAGACGACCGCGGGCCTGCAGTACCAGGCCCTCCCGAGCCTGGCGCTCGAGTTCCTGGCGGCGGTCGGCACCCTCGGCACCTCGGCGCAGACCGGCATCGCCTACACGCGCGGGGCGTCGCGCGTCTACCTGACCGAGCGGCTCTCGCAGGACACCGCGGGCGAGAAGACCACGACCGTGCTCGGGGCCAGGTCCCCCATCGGCAGGACGAGCCAGGTGTACTCCGAGTACCAATGGGAGGACTCGAGCGCCGGTGGACGGACCGTCTCCCTCCTCGGGCTCCAGCGCCAGTGGGACGTCGGAACCGGGATGAGGTTCCTGCTCTCCGGGGAGGTCGCGGACGCCACGGGGTCGTCCGGCGATAGCAGCCGGTCGGCCCTCTCGGGCGGCTTCACCTACGGCAACGAGAAAGGCTCCCGGATCAGCTCCCGCCAGGAGATGCGGTGGGAGCGCGCCACCGACCGCCGAAGGCAGTTCCTGACGATCAACCAGGCCGATCTGCCGCTCAACTCCGACATCACGCTCCTGGCGCGCTTCCGCTACAGCCGGACCGACAACCGCGACCTGGGCGCCGTCGACGCCCGGCTCGACGAGCGCGTCCTGGGCGCCGCCTTCCGCCCGGTGGCGCACGACCGGTTCAACGCCCTCTTCAAGTACACGAGCCTCCTCGACCAGAGGCCGGTCATCACGGCGTCAGACCTGCGCACCGAACGGAGGATGGACGTGTTCTCGCTCGACACGTCGTTCCGCATCAGCCGCCGCCTCGAATGGCTCGCCAAGGAGGCGGCCCGCATCATGGACGAAAAGGTGGGCGACCTGCCCGCGGCGCGCACCAACACCTTCCTTTACATCCAGCGCTTCAACGTGAATCTATGGAAGCCGGTGGGTGTCGCGCTCGAGTACCGCGCGCTGTCGCAGAGGGAGGCCGAGGATCTGCGCCGCGGCTGGCTTGCCGAGGTGATGTGGGAGTTCGTGAAGAACTTCCGGGCCGGCGCCGGCTACAACTTCACCGACTTCTCGGACGACATCGTCTCGCAGAACGACTACTCTGTCCGCGGCTGGTTCTTCCGCGTCGAGGCCCGGTACTGAGGACGGACGGAACCCTTCCCGGAAAGGCCGCCACCCCGTCCGGGCCCGCCGCCTCCAATATCGAGTTCATCCCGGCGGGTCGCTGAAGGCCCCGTAGCGGGCGGCCTGCCGGAGTGCATCACCGGCCGCGTCGCGCCGCCCGAGCCGCTCGTAGCAGCGCGCCAGCAGGCGGTATCCCGACGCACCGTTGGGCGAGAAGCGCAGCCCCGCGCGGAGCGCCTCCTCGGTCCAGCCCGCGACCGTGTCGGGGGGTGTTGTCCCCGCCTCGATGGCGGCCGCCGCTCTCGCATAGAGGATGTCGG
>JANMQK010000086.1:0-1558 GCA_031370485.1 Acidobacteriota bacterium
GGCCGGCGCTGCTCGTGAGCGGGGCGGCGGCCAGCGAGACCGCGTTCAAGAAGCAGGCGCCCGGAAAGCGCGTCCTGCACCTGGCGACGCACGGCTTTTTTCTGGGCGGGAGCTGCCGATCGGCTTTGGACTCGACGCGTAGCGCCGGGGGGCTCGCGCCGGCCCTGGAAAACACCCCGGCTCCAGTCACCGGAGAAAACCCGCTCCTCTTGTCGGGTCTCGCCTTCGCGGGAGCCAACCACCGCGCAGCGGCCGGGCCGGACGAGGATGACGGGGTGCTGACGGCGGAGGAGATCGCCGCGATGGATCTCTCCGGAGTCGAGTGGGCCGTTCTCTCCGCCTGCGATACCGGTGTCGGAGAGATCAAGAAGGGAGAAGGGGTCTTCGGTCTGAGGAGGGCGTTCCAGGTCGCGGGGGCGAGGACGGTCATCATGAGTCTCTGGTCGGTGCAGGACCAGGCGACCCGGGATTGGATGCAAGGGCTCTATTCGGCCCGGCTCGAGGGACTGTCCACGGTGAAGGCCGTCCGGGAGGCCAGCCTGCGGATGCTCGCCGCCAGGAGACGCGCTGGCCTCACGACACACCCCTTCTACTGGGGCGCCTTCGTGGCCGCCGGGGACTGGCGGTGATTGGGTCGCAAGCCCTTCCCTGCAAAGCGCGTTTGTGCCAAGATTCGGCAACTGAGAAGGAGAGGCAATGAAACCGACGGTAAGGGATGCGGGGAAGTGCAAGATCGTCGATCTCAAAGGCAAGATCACGCTCGGCGGGGGGGACCTCGAGCTGCGCAAGACAGTCCAGGAGCTTCTCGACGCGGGCCAGAAGCAGATCGTGCTCAACATGCAGAACGTCGATTACATCGACTCGGCGGGCATCGGCGAGCTGGTCGCCTGCAAGAAGCGGGCGGCGGCCAAGGGGGGGGACGTGCGGCTGCTGATGCCCTCGGCGTCCGTTTACAAGGTCATCTCGATCGTCTCCCTGCACCTCGTCTTCCAGATCTTCGACAGCGAGGCCAAGGCGATCGGATCATTCTGACGGCGGCTCCGCGCCTCCGTGAATCCGCCGGGCGTCCTTGAAGACCCTCCTCATCCAGGTGGCCCCCGAAGAGGGGGGCCGCACCCTGCAGGCCTTGCTCCACGACCGGGGCGGCTTCAGCCATGCGATGGCGCGCGGCCTCATCGACGCGGGTACGGTCCGCCTGATCGAAGGCGAGGGCTCGGTCCGGGCGGGGGAGTATGTCCGCCGGGTGACCCCCGGGGAGCGCTACGAGGTCCGCCACGACGAGGGCCGGCGCTACCACCCCAGGCCCGTCATGCGGCCGGGCCGCGGCTACAAGGTCGTGCACCAG
Source organism: Acidobacteriota bacterium (assembly GCA_031370485.1). GTDB lineage: Bacteria > Acidobacteriota > Polarisedimenticolia > Gp22-AA2 > Gp22-AA2 > JANMQK01. The sequence continues at coordinate 1,346 of JANMQK010000086.1, forward strand.
GACCGCGAGCTATTGGTTATCGACAAGGGAGCCGACCTCCTCAGTGTGCCCACCACCCTTCGGGACGAGGAGAGCCTGGTGGAGCGGCTTCTCGAGACGGAGCGCGAGCGGGGGGTCCGCCACCCGGCGCTCTACGCGCTGCACCGGCTCGACCGCGACACCTCGGGGCTGCTGCTCTTTGCCCGCAGCAGCCGTGCCTTCGAAGGGCTGCAG
>JANMQK010000093.1:0-6208 GCA_031370485.1 Acidobacteriota bacterium
CCGTCGGTGTCGATCAGAACAGGACAGGAGCTGCCGCGACGATCGGCGCGGAGCAGGCGTCGGGCGTGGTAGGTCTGCGTGTCCCCTCTGGCAACCCCGGACGCCGGCGGGCTGCCGCCGGGTCAGGGAGGCGCGTCGTCCCACATGTGATGGGAGATCCGCCAGGATCCGTCCGGCAGCTTTTTCAGCACGTTGAGATAGGTGCCGCGGTGACCGTGGGTCTTGGTGACCCCATTCTCCGTGACGGTCCACCCGACCTCGTCGCGCCCGTGCGCGTAAGCCATGCGGCAGTCGCCGCCGACATCGTCGGTGGTGATGTCGAGCTTCGTGATCTTCGTCGGCGGGCCGTCCGGCGGCCACCAGTACTTCGTGATCGCCGCGGTTCCGGCCACCGGCTCGGCCCCGTGGGCGGGAAGGAGCACGGCGTCGGAAGTGAATGTGTCGAGGACCCCCTGGGCATCACCCCTCAGCCAGGCTGTCCGGTAGGCCTCGATAACACCGCGGACCGCCTGTACGTCCTGCGCCGAAAGAGACGCGCCGCATTCAGGCGTGGCGGAGCAGGCGGCCGTGCATGCAAGAAGCAGCATCGCCAAGGCGGTGAGAAGATGGAAGCCGCATGCGAGCCTGGGGGCCATCAGTGGAACACCTGGTCTTTCGGATCGGTCTCGCGCGGCTGCCCATGCTGCTGCTCGTACTTGTGCAGGTTGTCGGTCAGGGCGGCGATGACCCGCTTCATGTGCCCGGGGCTCACGACGACCCGCGACACGAGGTGCGTCCCCCCGGGAGAGGCGAGCAGCCAGTCGATGATGAACTCTTCGGGGCTGTGGGTCACCATCATATTGTTGCTGTATCTGCCCCGGGACATGTCGTCGCCTGTGACGATCTGGACCTGGGTCTCTCCTGATTGATTCGGATCATCTGCCATCGTGTCTCCTATGGGACTCGCCGGTCGCGAAGGAACTTCCCGATCTTCTTCCGGTTGCCGTAGATTGCCCAGTCGAGGGGCGTGCCGAGGTAGATCGTGTCCCTGATGTCCAGCCGCGCGCCCCGCTCAACGAGCAGCCGCACGACTTTGGCATGATCCGACCAGACGGCCTGGTGCAGAGGGGTCGCGTGCGCGTGAAAACCGTCGGGGTTGTACCGGTTCGGATCCTCGCCCGCGTCGAGAAGCAGGCGCACGATGATCGCGTGGCCCAGCTGGCTTGCGAGTGCCAGGGCGATGTGCCGGCTGAGGGGATCGGCGGACGGCAGGAGCCGCTCCGCGTCGTCGATCCGGCCGAGGCCGGCCACGGCGGGCAGGTTGCCGAGCGGCGCGCCCCGTTTCGAAAGCGCCTCGGCGGTTTTCAGGTAGCCGAAGGACAGTGCCGTCACGAGGGCCGACCGCCACTTCGATCCGGGCCCTTCGAGCGCGGCCCCGTGATCGAGGAGGACTTCGGCGAGCGCGATCTGGAGGCCGGCCTCCGCCGGGTGGGAGCTCGAAACCAGCATGCTCATGGTGGTGCATTTCGATTCGTACATGTCCGCCAGCGCGTCGGCCTCGGCGCCGGCATCGAGGAGCGTTTTCGCGACCTCGACAGCGTTTTTGGGAGTCTTCTGGCGCCCCCCCTCGACCCCGTTGGCGCCGACATAGTGCAGCAGCGTCGCGTGGTGCCTGCGCGTCGAGCGGGCGCGCGCCAGGTCCGGATGTCCGCGCAACATGTCCCGAAGTGTGGCGACGTCGCCCGAGACGACCGCTTCGACCGCACGTTAGAAACGCTCCACGGCTTCGTCGCGCCTGACGGCGCCGGCAAACGCCTCGAGATCTTCCCAGGTCTCGAAGCCGTATCCGCGCGCCACGACCAAGCGCGCGTCGCCGGCGGCGAGCGTCGCGGGCTTCACCTCGCTCACCGGCATGCCCCGAAAGCGCGGGTGCTCCCACTTGAAGCGCCACGCCGCCCCTTCGTCACCGGACCGCAGCGCGTCGAAAAGCGCTTCCGCCTGCCGCCGGTAGTCGTCGAGAGGGGCATTCCAGGGAAGGGAATCGGCCCCGTGCCCGGCGGCGCTCACTTCGCGCCTCCTTGCAAGGAGACCATGGCGGCGAGGGCGGCGTCTTTCTGGTCCTTCCCCCAGGGCGGGCCGGCCTGCTTCCCGAGCGCCGCGATCCGCTTCCTCAGCATGGTTGACGGAGCCCCGAGCGCCCGGGAGGCGCGCTGGTCGAGTTCCTTTTCGAGAATCGTCACGAGGCGCAGTTCGCATTCGGTGGCGGCCATGGCAAGGGCCTCGCGGAACAGCACCCCTTCGGCGACGAGGGCGCAGGCCGCGACGTCGTGCCCGCCCTCTTTCGCGCGCTTCGCCGCGGCCCGCATCTCACGCGCGGCGTTCCGGCGCGCCGCCTCGATGCCGCGCTCGACCATCTCACGCGCGGCGACTGCTTCCAGGTTTTCCGCCGCATGGTAAGGCTGCTTCGCCCACTCCTCGCCCGCCTGGATCAATTCCATCCGGCGCCGATCGACCACCTGGTGGTGGCCGCCCTCCGCGCCCAGAACGACGAGGGAGGCCCAGCCCGAGTGGGCTTTCAATCCGAAGGCGACTTTCATGATTGCGTCTCTGCCGCAGGATGCCACAGGAGGCGGGCGACCCGCCAGCCGCCCCCTGACGGGCCGATTACTCCCCGTTCGCTCCGGGGGAGGAGGGGGGCACGGCTCCTTGATCGAAATCCAGGACGAAGATGCCGATCGTCTCGCCGCGCTCGCGGTTGAAGACGATCCGCTTCCCGTCGGGCGAGACGTTGGCGCGCCCGTCAACGTACCCGGCGGACGGGAAGGTGATCTGCCGCGGCCTTGAGCCGTCGGGGTCCATGACGAAAAGCGCGAAGGGGCCTGCCCGCCTCGACGAGAAGACGATCCGCTTTCCATCGGGGGTCCAGGTTGGCCAGCCGTCCGCGGGCGCGTCATCGGTTATGTTCACCGGTTTCGAGCCATCCCGGCTCCTGACGATGACGTCGTCATGGCCGGCGGTGAGGTTCGTCAGGTAGACGATCCGGTCGCCCTTTGGAGAGACGCGGGCGCAGGTGTCGTCATCGTCGCTCGTGACGAGCCGCCGGACCGACTTGCCGTCGGGGGCCGCCTCGTAGATCTGGAACCGGTCCACATCGCGGGTCGAGTTGAACAGGATCTTAGCGCCATCCGGAGACCAGTAGGGGTGGATGTCCCTGCCGGGATGGTTCGACAGGTTCCGCGGGCCGCTGCCGTCGGCCTTCATGACGTAGACCTCTTCGTTGCCGTCGCGATCCGAGATGAACGCGATGGACGAATTATCCGGCGACCAGTCCGGAAAGTTGTTGTTCGAGTCGCCGTTCGTCAGCTGCTCGCGACGCGAGCCGTCGCGATCCATGACGAAGATCTGCCACTTTCCGCCCTTGTTGGATTGGTAGAGTATCCGCGCCCCGTCTTTCGACCAGTGCGGATAGGCGTACTTAACCCCCTCCTCCCACAGCACCCGCCGCGGCTCCGCGCCGGGCGGCCGCTCTGGGTCGGGCCGCGGCGCGGGAAGGGCGGCGGTGGTACCGGCCAGGGACGCCAGCGCCAGCCCGGCGACGGTGAGGATGCCCCTCCATCCCGGTCCGAACAGGGCTTTCACAGGCTACCTCCCGGGCCAATTCGCGCGCTTGTCCTCAGTCATCCGCGTGCTCATGATACCGCGGTCAGGCCGGCGCTCAACCCAGGCCGGCCCGATCGGTCGTCTCACGCGATGCCGTCGACGTACTCTGCGGGAAGCCCCAGGCGCCTGGCGAGATCGCGCAGCGTCCTCGCGTACTCCTCGTTCGCCTCCCCAGGCCGCGGCGGCACGGGCAGGTTGAAGCACAGGGCCGGGACACGTACTGCGTTGTCGAGCTCGGCGATCACGGCCTCGGGGCGATACACCCTCACACTGGACTCTGCGTACAGTCGGTCTATCTCATCGTGCGACAGGTCCACCAGCACGCCATGCGCACGCCCCCCGGGATCGGGCACGAGGGTCGCACGCTCCCCGACGCGAAGCGCGAACCCCGGAACGGAGCCCCGGCGCGGATTGACGGGGTCAACACCCCTGGCCCGCAAGGCCTCCGCGTCCATGAACAGACCGTAGAAGAAAACGCTGACGCGTCTAGGGGTTGTCATCGGGGAGGTAGGTGCCGAACGTCCAGGGGTGCCCTTCCAGGTCCCGGGCATGGTATTCGCTGGCGCCGAAGTCGGTGTCCGCGATCGGGCTCGTGATCTCCGCGCCGGCCGATCGCGCCCGCTCGAAGTGCGCCTCGAGGTTGTCAACATACACGTAGAGGGCCTGCGTCGCGGCACCGAGAGCTCGAGGGCTGGACATGGGTTCACCCGGTCTGGCGGAGCCGAGCATGATGACGTTCGTGCCGAGCCTCAGTTGCGCATGGCGGACGATCGGCCCCGACTCCGGAACCGAAAACAGCTCGACGAAGCCAAATGTCCCGCAGAGCGACCGGATCGCGCCGCGGGCGTCGTTGTATCGGAGGATGGGGAAGATCGTCTGCACACGACCTCCTGTCGCAACCGTCTGCCGCGCCCGGTGCCCGCCTAACGTCGCTCACTCCGCCATAGCATGAACGCCAGCGTACCCGAGACCAGGAAGGCGATAGCGCTCACCCACATCGGGATGACCCTGTCCGCCACCGTCACCTGGAGCCCGAAGACCAGGCGGAGCAGGTGTGCGAGCGACACCGTTGCCAGGAGCACCGTGGCCATGCGAGTTGCGGGTTTCATGATGACGAGCCCTCACCCGATATGGTACTCGCTCTGGACCAGGCCGCTCGGATAGTGCCGGGTCGCCACATGGCGGAGGCGGATGTCGCGCGGCAGGGCGCCGAAGAGGGGAATGCCGTCGCCGATGAGCACGGGCACCCGGGTGATGATGAGTCGCTGAATGAGCCCCGCGCGCAGGAACCCTTGAATCGTGATCCCGCCGTCGATGTAAAGATTGCGGGCGCCGCTCGCGGCCAGTCTCGAGACGATCTCGGCCGGGGGACCGGCCATCTGTTCGACGACGCCTCCGACGGCCGCGGACAGATCGACGGGACGGCTGCTGAGGACCACGACGCGCTTCTTGCCATAAACCCAAGGCCCAAGAGTCAAAACCTTCTCGAAGGATTTGCGGCCGATCACGATCGCATCGACGCCGGCGATGAACTCGTCGTAGCCGTGGGGTTCGCCGCCCCCTTCCGGCAGGAAGTCGAGATCGTGGTTGGCCCGCGCGATGAAGCCGTCAACACTCGTTCCGACAAAAACCGATGCCGTCATCGTGGACTCCTAGCGGCAGCCTCGACCCCCGCGAGCATGCTCTGCAACGTCTCCTTCGGCAGATACCTGCCATCGATGACTACGGCGCCGATCCGCTGCGTATTGCGGATGTCGTCGAGTGGACTGGCTTCGAGGAGAACAAGGTTGGCGATCTTCCCGCGTTCCACCGTGCCTAGCGAGCCTTGCTCGCCGAGATACAGGGCAGGATTCCGAGTGGCCGCCTGCAACGCCTCCATCGGCGTGAAGCCCGCCTGGACGAACAGCTCGAGCTCGTGATGCAGGCTGAACCCGGCGAATACGTATGCATTGCTCAGATCCGTTCCCGTCATGAACTGCACCCCCGCGCGGTGCATCGCACCGACAAGCTCCAGTTCCTTCTGGAACAGCCGCTTCTTGAAGACAATATATTCGGGCGTGCGATAGCGTGCGAAGAAGTTCTTCAGCGGACTCCACCACTCCCGCTCGGACTCCGGGATGTATTTCACGCGCGCGTCGCCTTCCCCGGCGATGTCGTCGATGAATGTCTGAGTCCACTTGGTTTCCAGGGTCGGCACCTGCCACGTGTGATTCCGGACGAGGGTCGAGAAGAGCTGAGCGGCTTTCTGGGCGTCGTATGTGTCGAGCATCCGCCCGCCGCGGGCCGCGATGCGACGGGGGTACTCGGAGGGGTCCTTCACGGGCTCGGAGGAAGATTCCAGCCGGTGCAATTCCGCCTCGATGGTCGAGGCGCTCTCGAGAATGCTTCCCAGGTGCTCGAAACTCTTCTGTCCGGCCTCGGAGGCTTCCACGGACGTGATGGAAAGAGGGGCGTGCCCGACAACAGGCAAGCGCTTCTTCTTCGCCTCATCCATGATGGCAAAGTAGGCCTCGCGTGGAAGACGGTCGTACACCTTCACGCAATCGACACCGCGTCCCGCCAGCATGTC
>JANMQK010000096.1:0-5875 GCA_031370485.1 Acidobacteriota bacterium
GCCAGCTGCTCCTGGCGCTCGCCTGGCCCTGGCACCGTCCCGCGGTGACGCTCGATTTCGCGGGCGGCAGGGTCTTCCCACTGGGCGGCGCTTTCGATCCGCGCGTGCTGCTCCCCGCCTGCGCCATCGCCCTTCTCCTTATCGAGATCGTCCTGCTTTGGCGGAAGCGAAGGCTACCCGCGCTGCCTCTTCTCCTGGCGCTCGCGGCGCTTCTTCCCGTCTCGAACCTTTTGGTGCCGACCGCCAGCTTCATCGGCGAGCGGTTCCTCTACCTGCCGTTCGCCGGTGTTGCGCTCGCGGCGGCCGTGGCGTGGGAAATGGCGGGCGCCTGCCTCGCGTCCCGACCGGCCGCGCGGGGAGCCGGGTGGGGAGGGGCGTGGATAGCGGCCGCCGGCCTCATCGTCATTTGCGCCGTGACGGCGGCGGCGCGCGCCGGCGAATGGAAAAGCGAGGAGGCGATCGCCAGGGCCTGGTCGGCGCGCTTCCCGAACGAGCCGATGGTCTGGAACCGCCTGGGGCTCGCGGCCCTCGAGGGGAACGACCCGGAGGGGGCGCGGGAACATTTCCAGAGATCCCTGGCGCTCGACCCTGACAATACCCCGGTCAACCTCCGCCTGGGGATGGTCCTGTCGCGGCTCGGCCGCTGGGCCGAGGCGGTAGCACCCCTCGGGCGAGCCGTGGGCCTCGAGCCGTCCGACCCGGAACCGCGCATCGCACTGTCGCGCGCCTACCTGTCACTGGGCCGCGCCGCCGACGCGGTCCGCGAGGCGGAGGCCGCCTACGCCCTGCGCCCGGCATTGCCGGCGGCGCGCCAGGCGCTCGGGTCGGCGCTTTTCGAAAACGGCCGATACGTCGAGGCCGCCGGGATGTACCGCCTTCTCGTCGGGGACGAGCCTCAGTCGGCGCTTTTGAGGCACGGGCTAATCCTGTCTCTCGACAAGGCCGGGCGCCACGACGACGCCGAGGCCGAGGCGCGGGAGGCGGCGCGTCGTATTCCGGACAGCCCGATCTTCGATCTCTGGTGCGCGCGGTTCGCCGCCCGCGCCGGCCGCACGGACGAGGCCTTTCCCCGTCTCAGGGAGGCACGCGACAGCGGCGGGCCGGTCGGTCGTTGGCTTCACGAGGTGCAGGACCTGCTGCCCTTGCGGGACGACCCGCGCGCCCGCGACCTCGCCGGACCAGCCCGCTGAGAGATCTCACCACTGAGAGATCCCACCACTTGACAAGAAACCACAATTCAACGATGTTATACCCCGTCGTGAGCCGGGATTCGAGGGGCCGCGCTCACGGATGGGCAGACCATGGCTCACGAAGAACTTCGGCCGTCGTCTAAGCGCCGGCCGCGGGTTCCCGCAATCCTCGAATACCATTTTCATCATCGCAGGCCGAACGACTTTCGTTCCGGACATCGTTCCGCGTCCAATACAGCCTCACGGATTTCCGAACGGGCGCGGCCGCGCGCCGGATCCGGTTCCCGTCGCGCCGGCCGTTGACCGCGGACTCGAGGGATCGCCTCAGAAGGAGCGCATCGATGGGCAGACAAGGGTTCAGACCCCCGCTGGTGCCGATCCTGGCCCTGTTCGTCCTGTGCGGGTGGGGACGCGCGCCCGCCGAGGAAACCGACCCGCCGTCGGCCGTGGCCGGGGCCGCCGCAACGGCCGGCTACGCCGGAACGGACGCCTGCGCCACCTGCCATGAAGAGCAGGCCAACGGCCTCAAGGCGACCACCCACGGCAGGACCCGGGCGAAGACCTGGGACGGGGCCGTCGGCTGCGAATCGTGCCACGGGCCCGGCGCCGCCCACGTCGAGGCGGGAGGCGATGTCAAGCTGATCCGCAACCCGAAGTCGATCCCCGCGTCCGATCTGAATGCGGTCTGCCTCACCTGCCACGAACGCAGCGAGCGGTCGCACTGGACCGGCAGCGCCCACGAGGGGCGCGGCCTGTCCTGCCTGACCTGCCACAGCATCCACCACGCCCCCTCGCCGTCGACGAAACTCCTGGCGAAGGCGACCGAGTTCGAAACCTGCACTGCCTGCCATCTCAAGCGGAAGGCGTCCCTGATGCGGTCGGCGCACATGCCGATGCGGGAGGGGCAGATGACCTGCACCTCCTGCCACAATCCGCACGGCAGCGCCGGACCGTCATTGCTCAAGCAGTTCTCGCTCAACGAGAACTGCTACGCCTGCCACGCGGAGAAGCGAGCGCCGATGCTGTGGGAGCACCCTCCCGTGAAGGAGAACTGCGGCACCTGCCACGACCCGCACGGCTCGCTGCACCCGCGGCTTCTCGTGGCGAAGCAGCCGCGTCTCTGCCAGCAGTGTCACGACGAGACGCGTCACCCGACACAGCCGTACTCGGACGCCTCGGCGGCGCCCGAGTTCTTCCCGAACAGCCGGATGTTCGACCGTGGATGCATGAACTGCCATTCGCAGATCCACGGCTCGAACCACCCCAGCGGCGTCCGGTTCAACCGGTAGGAGGCGGCCATGACGATCCGAATGCAAGCATTTGTCGCGGCTTTCCTGGCGATCGGGTTTCTGGCGCCGCCCCGCGCCTCGGCCGAAGAGGCGGCCTCCACGACATCGGGCGAGGCCACCGTGGGGGTGGTCGGACAGGACCGCGATCCGGTCAACTCGGCGAAGTTCCTCGAGTACCGTGATGTGCCGAGCGGGTTCGTGGCCGAGCAGCTTTTTCTCTCGTGGGCGCCCCGCACCTCGAGTTTCTTCGACGTGAAGGCATTCGACGTCGGGCAGAGGGACCAGCGGATCGACGTCACCTTCGGAAAGACCGACACCTGGAAGGGTGTTATCTCGTGGATGGAGAACCCTCGGCTCTGGACCGACCGTGCGCGGCAGCTGTACGCCGGCCAGGGGAATGGCGTGTTCACCCTCGACGACACTCTGCAGTCGGCCGTGCAGGCCGGCGCGGCCAGCGTCGACACCACGCCGATGGACGGAGAGTGGGACGCGGGAACCAAGGGCGCCATCCTCAAAAGCGCCATCCTCAACTCGGCCCAGGACGTCTCGGTGGGATGGCAGCGCAAGACCGGCGGAGCGGACTTCACCTTCACTCCCGGCCGCTCGTGGACTTTCGGCGTCGGCGCGAGCCGCGAGAGGCGCGGCGGGACGATCCCGCAGCCACTCGGGATGTACTTCACTCTTTCCCCGAGCGAGGTGGCGGCCCCGGTCGATTTCACGACCAACTGGGAGACAGGCCGCGTCGAGTATGACCACAAGCGTTTCAACATCGGGGCGCAGGTCACGGCCTCCCAGTTCGACAGCGGCTACAAGTCGGTGACCTGGGACAACCAGCTGTTCCTCAACGACACGGCGACGGCCAACCCCCTCGTCGCCAACCCGGCCCGGGGCCGGCTGACGTTCCAGACCGACAACCGCATGGTCCAGGGGACCGTCTACGGCGGGGTCAACATGCCGGGCCACACGCGCCTCGACCTCAACCTGTCGAGGACGCGCACGACGCAGGATGATTCTTTCCTGCCGACGACGACCAATACGCTGCTTGCGCCTGCCGCGCTGCCGGCCGCGAGCTTCGACGGCCGGTACGACCTCGACCTGACGTCGGTGCGCGTGTCGTCGCGACCGACGAAGAGCTTCCGCTGGAACGCCTGGGCGCGGCGGTTCGAGTACAAGAACGACTCGCCGAGCCTGTCCTTCGACGACTACGTCATGACCGATTACCAGATCAACACGTGCGCCAACGTCAACTCGTGCGGCGCCCTGTCGAATCACATCGCGCGGCGCAACCTGCCCGTCGGCTACGAGAAGACCAACCTCGGCGTCTCGGCCGGCCTCCGGCCCGTCTCCTGGCTGGACGGTTCGCTGGCGGTCGAGCGGGAGGAGATGAAGAGGGACTTCAGCGCCGTCACCGACTCGCACGAGAACAGCGCCAAGCTGGCCCTCGACTTCACCCTCACCGACTGGTTGTCGGTCCGATCGACCTTCCGGCGGCAGGAGCGCCGCACCGACGAATACGACGCCGAGTATTTCGTCGAGTCGTTCCCGATCGGTGAGACGTACGTCGCGCCCGTCAACGAGGGGATGCGGCGCTTCATCTGGACCGATCGCGATCGCGACTCCGCGAGCCTGCTGGCGGAATTCACCGTCGGATCGAAAGTCTCGATCTACGCCGAGGCGACCTACGCCCGGGATCTGTACCTCGACCCCGACAGCGGCGATCGGATCGGGGAATCCTTCACGATCTCCGAGGATCGCGATTTCAACAGCGTGCCGGAGACCTACGACATCCTGCTGGCCGGCCGCACCGACGACAACTACCGGACCTATACGCTGGGCTTCTCGGTGGCCCCCGCGCCCCGCCTCGACCTGTACGCCGACTACACGTGGGAGAAGTCAACCTACGGCCTCGAGACCCGCTACCGTGCCCCGTCGGCTGGCATCGGTTCGGACGACCCGCTCAACAACTGGGGGAGCGACACGGACGATCGGTACCGGACGGCCAACGTCGGCTTCGATCTCGACATCACGGGGAAGGGACGCTGGAAGCTGTCGGCGAATGGATCGCGCTCGGTGGGAACCGGCAACATCGACACGCACTTCGTGCCGGGCGGCGCCGCCTCGAGCGACACCACCCTGACGCATTTCCCCGAGCTCAAGACCACCCTGACGATCGCCACGGCCACGCTCACGCACGCGATCAACCGGAACCTCGACTATTCCCTGCGCTACTGGTACGAGTCCTGGAAGGAGGACAACTTCGCGAGCGACCGGATGCAGCCGTACATGGGCGATCCCGGCAACGATCCGGGGTCGGTCACCTCGATCTTCCTGGGGATGGACTTCTCCGATTACACGAACCATCTCGTGAGCTTCTTCCTGCGGTATCGTTTCTAGGAGCGGCCTGGGCGAGCCGGCGGCGGACCCCCTATTGGGGATGGTGCCGTCGCGTCCCGGCGCCTTCGGTGACGCGCAGGCGGCGGGCGTTACGGCCCAATCTTGACAGCCCCTGCCCCCTCGGACAGAATAAAGCTTCGCACCGAAGCGCTTTGTCTCTCCGGGAGAAACCGTCCGATGGCCGTCACGCCGCTGCCGAAGAGCGTGTCCCCCTTTCCGCCCGACTACCCGGGCGAGTATCCCCGCATCACCACACCGCTTCCCGGTCCCAAGGCGCGGGAGGTGATCGCCCGCGACGGCCGCTCGGTGTCGCAGAACCTGACCAAGGACGTGCCGCTCGTCGCGGCCCGCGGCATGGGGATGGTGGTCGAGGATGTCGACGGCAACCGGTTTCTTGATTTCGCCGCCGGGATCTCGACCGTCTCGACCGGGCACTGCCACCCGGAGGTGGTGCGTGCCATCCAGGCGCAGGCGGAGACACTCATTCATCTCTGCTACACTGATTTCTACTACCCCGTGTATGTCGACCTGTGCGAGGAACTGACACGGATCGCCCCGATGCGCGGTCCCAAGCGGGTCTTCCTGACGAACTCGGGCGCCGAGGCTGTCGAGACCGCGGTCAAGCTGGCGCGGGTCCGCACCGGGCGGCAGAAGATCATCGGGTTTTTCGGCGCGTTTCACGGCCGCACCTACGGCGCCATGTCGCTCACGGCGAGCAAGCCCGTCCAGCGCAAGGGATACGCCCCCTTCGTGCCCGAGGTTCTGCACACGCACTTTTCCTACTGCTACCAGTGTCCCGTCAACCGCAAGCCCGAGACCTGCGGGGTCGAGTGCCTGGATCTACTGACCGAGACCTATTTCCACCACACGGTCGACCCGGAGGAGGTCGCCGCGATCATCGTCGAGCCGATCCAGGGGGAGGGTGGGTTCATCCCGCCGCACCCGGAGTTTCTTCCGAAGCTTCAGGAGATTTGCCGCGCGAACGGCATCCTGCTCATCGCC
>JANMQK010000111.1:0-1902 GCA_031370485.1 Acidobacteriota bacterium
GCGACAGTTCCGCCAGCAACCGCCCATACACCGGGTGCCGGTCGGCAAGCGAGAAAGATTCGACAAAGACCGGGCACCAAAACAACGGTGTCCCCTCACCCTCCACGCAGAAGGCGATGCGAACTCCGTCTTCGGTCGTGCAGTAGCGGATCTCACTCTCCATGGCGCGAATTGTACAACCAGAGGTCGCGGATCAACCGCGTGGCCATCTGATTGCATGGCAGATACTCATTAGTTCGTATCTGGAGGCGAGGCTCTGGGGACGCGTCAGATAAGAGGCGGCCTAACCCTCCACGAAAAGAGCCGCCGTCGGCGGCCCGCGAGTCAAGAAATCGTATCCTCCAGAGGCGGACAGGTCTGGAGCGGGAGACGGGGCTCGAACCCGCGACCCCATTCGGCTTCCCTCAGGGCAGGCTCTCTGCTTGGGAAGATTAGGTTTCGCGATTCGTATCTAGCGGAACGCTAATCCGACGATTTCTGGGTGATTTGACCCTCTGTCTCCAGAGGAGATGACCCTAAAACTCCAGGGCGTGAGCCCGGGAGTCATCGCTTCTCGGGCAACATACTATCACCGCTGCGATCACTCTCTCCACCGTACTTCAGATATCTGTGACACTCCGCAGGCATCGTATAGAATGGCGACAACATGCGTTCTGCCAGACGTCGCACCGTGCTCGTCGTAGTGCTGCTGGCCTGCTTCGCGGCTGCTGTTGCGGCGCGAGACGCTGACGCTGGGGCCGACACTCTCGTGGTGGACCGCGCCGACGACAGCCTGACTACCGCCTGCACAGGCGCGGCGAACGACTGCACGTTCCGCGGCGCGATGAATCGCGCATACACCAACCCAGCCAGCGTGGCGAGAATCGAGTTCCGGATCCCGCTGGCGGGCACGCAGATCATCACCACCCTTACTCCGCTTGATGTCATCGGTGGCCCGCTGGAGATCGACGGCACGACTCAGGCTGAGGTAGATGCCTCGTGCACCGTTGACGAGGACGGACAGCCGTGCATCGTGCTGGACGGCGCGGGGCAGGGCAACCACGGGATTATCGGTGGCACCGGGTCAGAGCTGACGATCCGAGGTCTGTCGATCATTCGCTTCGAGCGAGCGATCTGGTTTCCCGCCGGCGGCAACCACGTCGTTGTGGGCAACTACCTGGGCACCCTTGACGGGTCGAACTTCTCGCTTGCGAACGGCAACGAAACCGGCGTTTACGTCGACACCGGGATCCCCGGCGTAAGGATCGGCGGCCCTTCGGCGCTGGAGCGCAACGTGATCTCCGCGAACGACTACGGCATCGTGACGAACGAAGGAGACCTGAACATCGTCGTCCAGGGCAACTACATCGGCACGACGGCGGACGGCAACACGGCCCTGGGGAACCGCGGCGCCGGCGTAACGTTCTACAAGACGACAGAGAGCCTGATAGGCGGCGATGTGGCAGGCGAGGGGAATGTCACATCCGCCAACGGCTTCCCGCTGGACTCAGCCGGGATCCTCATCCTGAATAGCACAGACATTGATGTGCAGGGAAACTTGATCGGCACCAACGCGGCTGGCACGGCGGCTCTCGGCAATAAGACCGCTGGAGTTGTGGTGGCAGCCGGCTCCATACGCACCAGCATTGGCGGGTCGGGATCGGCGGGAAATGTGATCTCCGGGAACGCCAGCAATGGAGTACGGCTCGATAGCGCAGGCGATGATTCGTTTGTGAGGGGGAACCGCATCGGCACGAACGTTGCCGGCAATGCGGCCATACCAAACATGGGTTCGGGTGTCGTCATTCTGAACATACCCGGCGCCGATATCGGGGGGCACCTACCGGAGAACGGGAACTTGATATCGGGCAACGGTTCCGACGGCATCGAAATCGGCGGATCGAACCAAGGCATCTTCATATA
>JANMQK010000116.1:0-1608 GCA_031370485.1 Acidobacteriota bacterium
GTCAGCATCACCCGATTCAGTAAATGATTCCTCATCGACTCCTCCTCCAGCGGCGGATTGCCGTTCAGTGTGCTCGAGCCTGGGTCACCGGCCTGTCGGTGGCGAGGTTAGCAAGGTCCGTTCCAGATCGGCGCCCGCAGCGCGGCCCTCCCGAACTCCTTGCTGCGCGGGAAGATTGACGTCTTTCCCGGAGCAAGTTTGCCGCCCTCTTTCCCCATGCAGCCGGAGCAGTCTGCACCACCGGATTCGATGGGCTCCGTCCAAGCATCTGATTCGGAAAGGGAGAGCGCCCCCAGGAAGACCTGGTGCGTTTTGCACCACCTGCGCCGCCCTGCTCCAGCGAGGAGCGCCCCGGCGAGGACGGATCCATCCCCAAGGTCCGACGTCCGCGAATTGCGCCGGAGCGCAGACTGGTGCCGCGCGCCGGCACGGTGCCTTCGCCGCCATCTCCCGCCCGCGCTATCCGGCCCACGAAACTACCCGTCCCGGGACCCGCGCCTGCGCATCAGGGTTGAAACCCAAGCGCCGGCGCCGTAGGTCGCGAAGCCAAGGAACGCTCCCACGCAAAACGAAACGACGATCAACCCGAAAACCGCGCCGCCGCCCAGCCCCCGGACGGCAGCCGCGGCCTGTCCTCCGGACGCGAGATCTCCGATCAGTCGGAGAAGGTCGTCGGAGCGTATGGCATCGGGGATGGGATGGCCACCACGGCCAAGCGCCAGGCCCCATGCGCCCGTCACCAGGATCGAGCCCATCTCGTAGTAGTCCCCGGTCAGGCTGCAGAAAGGCGCCATCGCCAGGACCGTCCCCGCTCCGAACAGGATCGGCCGCGGCCTTGACCCGCAGGCCCGCAGCATGGGAACACCAAGCGCAATCGTCAGGACGTACGGCGAGAAATCCGTCAGGAGATAGGCCAGGTCGGATCCGTGCGTGTCGAATCCGGTCAATCGTCCGGCGTAGTCGCCACCAGGGACGACGAAGGGTAAGACGCGGCCTAGCCACCCTCCACCATAGACCGGCGCGATCTGGAGCTCGGTCACCGTTCCCCCCATGGCGACGCACCCCAGAACGTGCAGCAGCTCGTGCACCGGTACCTGAATCCACCAGCCCGCCGCCAGAGCCGCCGCCGCCGCGATCAGCAGACTGGTGCGCTCGTGGGACCGGACCAGCGGCTCGAGGCCCGCCGCCAGATCGGTCAGCGGCGAAAGAAGGAACGCAACGACTCCGCGCCTCAGGGTGGAAACACCCATCGTTCAGCGCCCCACCCATTCGTCGTCGATAGCGTGACCCATGCAAGCGCCGGCGGCCATCTCTGGAGGCTGTTTCAGTGGGCGGCGCGCGTCTGAACTGGGGCCCGATACGACCGGCCCGACCGGGCCAGCTGGGCCGGCCGCATCGATGCTGCCGTTTTCCACCGCCTGATTCAGGCCGGTGACGCTGTCGATCGCGGGCGACGGAAGAGGACGAAAATACCCCCCAGAAGCAACAGGACCACGAGTCCGGCCATCCCCAAAGTCGAGAGTGCAGGGACCCCGAAGGGAACGGTCGTGGATGTCGGCGGCCCGAAGAAGCCTCCTCCCGGCGGATCGAGTCGCAGGAGCTCGCCCG
>JANMQK010000132.1:0-3761 GCA_031370485.1 Acidobacteriota bacterium
CCGCTCTTCGATACTCGTTACTACCTGGGGCGCAATCCCGACGTGGCGGGAAGCCGCGTGAACCCGCTCGTCCACTATCTGCTGATCGGACATGCCGAAGACCGGGACCCGCACCCGCTTTTCGACTCGCGTCACTACAGAACCGTTGTCGGATCCCATGAGGCAAGGGCCAACCCGCTGCTCCATTTCCTCAACGTCGGCGCGCTCTCGGGCCTCGATCCAAACCCGCTTTTCGACACGTCGTTCTACCTGGAGGCTTATCCGGACGTCGCCGCCACGGGGGTGAACCCGCTGGTCCACTTCCTGGCGTTCGGAGCGTCCGAGGGCCGCGATCCGAGCCCGCTCTTCGACACGTCCTTCTACATGGAGACGTATCCGGATGTGGCCGCATCCGGCATGAACCCGCTGGTCCACTACCTCCAGCGGGGCGCCGCCGAAGGCCGCCTGGCCGTGCCACCGCCCCCGGAAACCTCCAGCCCTCGCGACAACGCCTCCCCCGCGGCGGCGGACGAGGAGCGCGCCGATCGCGAAGCCTCGCAGCGGGACTATGAAGAAGTGCTGGCGATGGCGCGCGCCGAGCGCGCGTCAGGGCTGGCCGACTTGAACGTGGCACCGCCGGAGATGATTGCGTTCTCCACCGGCCCCCTGCTCGAGAAGCAGATCGCAGCCGTACGCTTCGAGCGGCAGGAGAGCCCGGAGGTGTCGATCATCGTCTCGGCCCGGAACGACGTACGGCGCACCGCGGAATGCCTCGCTTCCATCGCCCGCTTCACCGGGGACGTCGCCTGCGAGGTGATCGTTTCCGACCGTGACTCGACCGACGAGACACCCGTGCTGCTGCCGGGCATTCCCAACGTCGTCTATCGTCGCAGCCGCGAGAACCTCGGCGTCGCGAGCTGCGCCGAGGCCGCCGCCGCAGCCCGGGGCAGGTTCCTCGTCTTCCTGGACGACGATACGCAGGTCACGCGCGGATGGTTGGACCGCTTGCTTGCCGCCTGCCGGAGTGATCCGTCCGTCGGTGCCGTCGGCCCGAAGGTGATCTCTCCGGACGGCCGCCTGCAGGAGGCCGGCGGCAGCATCAACGCCGACTGCAGCACGACGGCCATCGGAGCGTTCGATGATCCCGACGTCCCCGCCTTCAACCGCGCGCGCGAAATCGACTACGTCTCGGGTGTCTGTCTTGCAATCAGGGCCGACCGCTTCCGGGAGCTGGGAGGTTTCGACCCCGCCTTCGCGCCCCACTCCTCCGAGGACGTGGATCTGTGCCTGCGGCTGCGGTCGCGCGGCCTGAAGATCCTCTACGAGCCGGCGTCCGTGATCATCCGCCATCGCGGTGCGAGATCCCGCGTGCCGGGCGCCGACTTGACGGCCGAGATCGTCGTGCGGAACGAGCAGAAGCTGGCGGAGCGCCACCAGGAGCAGATCGACGAGCTCAACAAGGTCCGGCTGCTGGCGTTCTACCTCCCGCAGTTCCATCCGATTCCCGAGAACGACCGTTGGTGGGGACGGGGCTTCACGGAGTGGCGGAACGTCACCCGCGGACGGCCGAACTTCGCGGGTCACTATCAGCCGCGGCTGCCCGCCGATCTCGGGTTCTACGACCTGCGGTTGCGAGAGACCTACGTCCAACAGATCGAGCTCGCGGAGCAGTATGGCGTCCACGGGTTCTGCATGTACTACTACTGGTTCGCCGGCAAGCGGCTGCTCGAGCGGCCTCTCGAGCGCTTGCTCGAGGACCGCACGCTGCGCTTCCCCTTCTGTCTCACCTGGGCCAACGAGAACTGGACCCGCACCTGGGACGGGAGCGAGGACGACATCCTTCTCGCCCAGGCGCACGACGACGACGACGATCTCGGGGTGATTCGCGACCTGATACGCTACTTCGAGCACCCGTCCTACATCCGCATCGGGGGCCGGCCGTTGTTCCTCGTCTACCGGGTCGACCTCTTCCCGGACATCCGCCGCACGGTCGAGATCTGGCGCGACGAGTGCCGCAAATCCGGGCTCGGCGAGATCTACCTCGCAATGGTCGAGTCCTTCCAGCAGTCCCGGGGGGACTCGAGCCCGGTGAGCTTCGGCTTCGATGCGTCGGTGGAGTTCCCGCCCCACAATTGCGGCGGCGCCATGGCCGTCCCGGAGCCCCTGCTGAACCCGAGCTTCCGGGGAGGGGTGTACGACTACAAGACTACGGCCCAGGCCTACATGAGGCGCCGGCATCCGGGCCACACGGGTTTCCGTACCGTGATGCCGAGCTGGGACAGCACGGCGCGGCGGCAGGACTCGGCCGACGTGTTCGTGGGCAGCACGCCTGGTGCGTACCAGGCCTGGCTGCAATGGACGATCCGCGAGACGCGCAGGCACAACTTCGGCGATGAGCGGATCGTCTTCATCAACGCCTGGAACGAGTGGGCGGAAGCCAACTACCTGGAGCCCGACGCGCGCTGGGGCCACGCGTATCTCGAGGCGACCAGGAAGGCCTTGCAGGCCGTGGATCGCGAGCCTTGACCCCGAAAGTGGACCTGGTCGGGCATCCGTTTGACCGCATCGGCCGGGGCGCGCGCCTCGGTGCGGCGCTGCGCGCATTCCGCCAGGTGGCGATCGAGCCCCGCGTGATCGATTTCGGGCGCTGGGCGCAGCCTGCCCTCGCGGACGAGCCCGGTGGAGACATCCAGATCTTTTTCGTCGACGCCGACGAGGCACCCGTGGTCCTGGAGACGCTGGGCAGCAGGCGCCCTGCGCGTGCGTTCAGGATCATCCAGCCGACACGGGAGTCCGCACCCTATCCGCGGCACTGGGTCAGGGTGCTGGAGGGATTCGACGAGGTGTGGGCCGTCTCGACGTTCGTCGGAGACGCCCTCTCGCGCGTGGTGAAGACACCGGTCTTCACATGCCCGACGCCCATCGGCGCGAGCGTCGAACAGGCGCTGGGCCGAAGATACTTCGGCATCCCCGAGAGCTCTTTCGCCTTCCTCTCCGCCTGCGACCTCCGCGCCCACCCCGAACGCCACAACCCCGGAGGCGTCCTCGAGGCCTTCCGGCGTACCGTCGAGGCGCGTCCACGGCAGGACGTGGTCCTCGTCCTGAAGGTCGGCGGCCTCACCGACAAGACCGAGGCCTATCACGAGGTTCGGAGCCTCGTCGAGCGGACCACGGCCGCCGCGGGCGCCCGTTCGGTCCTGGTCCTGCCGGGCGACATGACCGAGGCCGAGTCGACGAGCCTGCTTTGGAGCGCCGACTGTTTCGTGTCCCTGCACCGTGCCCGGGGGTTCGGCCGGGTGCTGGCCGAGTCGATGCTCTTCGAAAAGCCGGTCATCGCGACGGCCTACTCGGGCAACATGGACTTCATGGCGCCCGACACGGCGTGCCTCGTGCCCTTTACCCTGGCCCCGGTGCCCGATCAGACGTCCGCCGATGGCGGCGATGTCCGGTGGGCGGAGCCGGATCTCGACCAGGCGGTCGGATACATGCTCCGCCTGCTCGACGATCGCCGTCATGGCCGTGAGCTCGGGGTGCGTGCCGGACGATACGTGAGGACGAACCTCAGCGACCGGGCGGTGGGCCTCAGGTACCTCGATCGCCTGGCCGGCATCGCGGCCATGCGCTCGTCCGCGGCGTGAGCCCTCGACGGCCCGGCTGTTCCTCTTCGATCTCGAATGCGGGTCTACAACCTTGTGAGGTGAAGATGCATCCTTCGCGGCGCGGTATCGCACCCCTCGGGGTGTTCATTGGTGTCCTGGCTGCATGCGGCGGTCCCCCGGTTG
>JANMQK010000133.1:0-1762 GCA_031370485.1 Acidobacteriota bacterium
CGAACGTGCGCATGCCGATCGACTTTCCGCCCGAACCGACGTAGCGGTCCCAGCCGAGGGTCGACGCCTGCTCCACCGAGACCCGCGCCCGCACGGTAGGCGGCAGCACCGCGTCCTTGTATTCCTGGGGCTGATGCTCGAAAAGCTCCCAGGAGGGCATGCTGACGACACGGCTCCTGACCCCTTCCTTGACGAGGGTCTCGTGGGCCGCGACCGTCATCCCTATTTCGCTCCCCGTCGCGAGAAGCAGGACCTCCGGCTTGCCGCCGGGGGCGTCCGCCAGGACATAGGCCCCCTTGGCGAGTCCCGAGGCGGGGGCGTAGCGCGTGCGGTCGAGCGTCGGCATCGCCTGCCTTGACAGGACGAGGACGACCGGCTCGTGGCGCATCTGCAGCACAAAGCGCCAGGCCTCGGTCACCTCGTTCGGGTCGCCGGGCCGCAGCACCACGAGCCCCGGGATGGCGCGCAGCGACAGCAATTGCTCGACCGGCTGGTGCGTGGGCCCGTCCTCGCCGACGCCTATCGAATCGTGGGTGAAGATATAGATGACCGGGATCTCCATGATCGCCGCCAGGCGGATAGGCGCCCTGCCGTAGTCGCTGAAGATCATGAACCCCGAGCCGTACGGCCTCACCTTGGAGAGCGACAGGCCGTTCAGGATCGCCCCCATCGCCTGCTCGCGAATGCCGAAGTGGAAGTTGCGCCCACCCGGCTCCTCCGCCGAGAAGTCGCCGGCGCCGTCAAAAGTGAGCCGGGTCTTGGTGGAGGGGGCCAGGTCCGCCGAGCCGCCGATGAGCCACGGGATGTTCCTGGCGGCGGCGTTCAGCGCTTGCTGCGACGCGTCCCGCCCTGCCATCCCCTTGGGGTCGGGAGGGAAGACGGGGAGGTCCTTGTCCCACCCTTCGGGAAGGCGCCGGTGCTGCATCCGGAAAAGAGAATCGGCCTCGGCGGGGTGCTTTGCTTTGTACGCCTCGAAAAGCTTCATCCACTCGCCGCGCAGGCGCCCGCCCCGCTCTCCGATGCCCTTCTTGAAATGGTCGACAACACCGTCCGGCACGAGGAATTTCGCGTCCTCCGGCCAGCCGTAGAAGCGCTTCGTCAGTTTTATCTCCTCGTCGCCGAGCGGCTCGCCATGGGCCGCGTGCGAGTCCTGCTTGTGGGGGGCGCCGAAGCCGATGTGGCTGTCCACGATGATGAGGGTCGGCCGGTCGTTGGTGCTCTTGAACACCCCAAACGCCCGGTCGAGCATGTCGAGGTCGTTGGCGTCCCCGACCCTGGTGACGTTCCAGCCGTACGCGGTGAAGCGGGTCGCGACGTCCTCGCTGAAGGCGAGGCGCGTGCTCCCCTCGATCGTGATCCGGTTGTTGTCGTAGATCCAGCAGAGGTTCCCGAGCTTCAGGTGCCCCGCCAAAGACGCCGCCTCCGAGGCGACCCCTTCCATCATGCAGCCATCGCCCCCGAGCGCGTAGACGTCGTAGCCGAACATCGCGAACCCCGGGCGATTGAACTGTGCCGCCATCCAGCGGCTTGCTATCGCCATGCCGACGCTCGTCGCGTACCCCTGGCCGAGGGGGCCGGTCGTGGTCTCGATGCCCGAGGTCCAGCGGTACTCGGGGTGGCCCGGGCAGCGGCTGTCCATCTGCCGGAACCGCTTGATGTCGTCGAGGGGAACCGAAAGCTCTCCGAGCGTTTCGTACTTGGGGTTGACCGCCTTCACCCCCGCCAGGTGCAGCAGCGAATAGAGCAGCATCGATGCGTGCCC
>JANMQK010000142.1:0-29875 GCA_031370485.1 Acidobacteriota bacterium
GAACCGGGAAATCTCCCTTGTAATCCGTGGCTTGCCAGGACTTGCCATCGAATTCCCAGGTCATATAGCCCGCCGCCAGCAGGGTCACCTGATGGAAGGCGTCGTAGGCCATGACGACATTGTCCGAGACGGACGGAACAAAGGGGGTTGATGCGAACGGATCATGAGGGGTCGGGAGAAGCCGCCACGAGGTTCCATCGAACACCCACGTGTCCCGGAATGGATCGCGCCCATATGCGCGACCACCGGCCAGCACGAGCAAGTCGCGGTGGGAATCAAACGCGAGCCCGAAGTCGTAGCGCCCGGGCGGTGCCACGGGGGTCTGCAGCCGGCTCCAAGCGCTGCCATCGTACTGCCAGAGATCGTTAAGCCCTGTCAAGCCAGGCCCCAGGCCGCCAAAAAGGAGCATCCGACCGCGCACGCTGTCGTAGGCCATCCGTGCGCCACGCCGGGGCTCAGGCGCGACAACCGTGTTGACCCCCCGCCATATGGCCCCGTCGTACTCCCATGTATCGTCTCCATCGAAGGCCACGACCACCCCGCGGCGCTCGTCATAGGCTGCAGCGAGGGTCTGCAGGTTGGAGGCGGGCGTCGTCCCGGTCGCGGTCTCAACCCTCACCCAGGAGTCATCGAGGGACACCGCGGGATCCCGGGCAGGGTCGCAGACGTCTCCGATCCCGTTGAAGTCGATATCCTGTTGGGATCGGTTGGCGACGTCCGACAGTTGTCCTCGGGCCTCGGGACGCAATCACCGTCGGAGTCAATGATGTTCGTCGCCACAAACTCTGTGAGCCCACCGGGCCCGGCGAGGAATGCGTTTGACCCTGCGGAACGGAGTCGCGCGCCCACCACCGCCGGATGGTTCTCGGATAGGAGGAAGATGAAGCCACCGGAGGCGCCTCCTCCGGCGGCTCTGAACAGATCCGTTTCATTGTAGGCACGATAGACATCCGTCTTCGTGATCGAGGCGGCGTCGAAAACCCCCCTCGTGCCACCTCGATCGTCGGTCAGATCGACGCCGGCAAGGGCGACGTGCATCCGGTACGAACTGAAAGAGAGGCGACGGACTCCGCTGGCCCGGGGCGTCAGCCGTTCGATCGGCGTCGCGTCCACGACGCGGAACTTCCGGCCGTCTGCCAGCATGAGGAGGCGGGTCGGCGTGTTGATGGCCGAGAAATCGTACGCCGCGCCGTTCCAGGCGACCGACGCGACGATAACCCCGCCCGGCGCCGGGCGGATCGCACCATAGGGGTAGAGTCTGTTCGTCTGGCCGTGCTCGTCGAAGAAGATGTCGTGCCGGCCGCAGATGCCATCACCGTTGAGGTCCTCGCCCGGGTCGCATACGCCGTTGCCATTGCGATCCTCGTTCGTCAGCAGAAAAAACCGATCATCCAGGATGCTGTCGAAATTCCGGTCTTCATTGACCAGGCCGCAGATTCCATCGCCGTTGAGGTCCTTCTCGCCTAAGGCAAAGTCGCATTTACCGTTGCCGTTCTTGTCCTCATTGATGAGGGGCGCGTTGATCCCGTTGTTCAGGCGGCCGTCGCAGTTGAGGTCTTCCCGGTAGGCTCCCTCGCATCCCCCTGTGCTTCCCGTCCTGTCGACATCGCCCGGCTGCGTCCGGCGGCCGTCCTTGTCGTAGTCATTGAAGCCGGGCGATGTCGGCGGCTCCCAGACGTCCCACTTGCCGTCGCCGTCAAGATCCTCCTTTTCCTGGTAGATCAGGGCGACGAGTGGCGGATGCGCCGGCGACAGGGTCGCAGGGCAGCCGACCGCGCGGGGGTCGCCCCAGCCTCCCGCCCCTTCCCCGGGGGCGTCGATGCGATACTCCAGCAACCCGTCGCCGTCGAGATCTCCCAGGCTGACGAGCCAGGCCGTCGCCGGCAGCGTGCCGCTGTTGTTGGCGTCTCCGGCGCCGGGCACGAAAAACGACGCCCTGACCCCGCGCCCGAATCCCGCAAAGATGACCGGCGGGCCGGCACCATCCTGTCCGCTCGTGATCGGGTTCGACTGACCTGCGGGGCAGGCTGCGAGAACCGGCCTGCCAAACGCGAGGAGAACCGCCAGCAGGCAGCCGGCGACACCAAGGATGCGTGCGAGACGCTCTTCCATGGACAAGGGAACACCTCCGATGATTGGGGGCAGCTTTCGTCATCCTACCGCAAGAGCCGCGTCCTGCGGCCTCTCCGGACGCAATTTCGCGCGGTCGTTCGCGGCTCGACCGATCCTGGACCGGGCACGCCCTCCGGCGCGGTACAATGCCGCGGTCTCAACGGCACTCCGAAGGACACGGATGGCGGATAGCTCAGGCACGGGATCAGGCGTCCGGAGCACACCCGCAGGCGACGGCGCGGGAGCGCGCCGGCGCGGCGGAGAGGACGCGGCCCTGGCGCGGGCGGGGATGGCGATCGCCGACCTCTGCGAGCGCTACTTCCCGGACGCGTTTGTCTTCGCGCTGGCCGCGGTGCTCCTGGTGTTCGCGGCAGGGCTCGCCCTCGGCGAGAGGCCAGCGAAGCTGGTCTCGGAGTTCGGGAACGGCTTCTGGGTGCTCGTCCCCTTCACGATGCAGATGGCGCTCGTCATCGTGGGAGGGTTCGTCGTCGCCAGCTCCCCGCCCGTGGCGCGCCTGATCGAGAGGCTCGCCGCGGTGCCGAAGACGGCGCGCTCTGCTGTGGCCTGGGTCGCTTTTTTCGCCATGGCGACCTCTCTCCTGTCGTGGGGGCTGTCGCTCATCTTCACGGGGCTACTGGTCCGCGAAGTCAGCCGGCGGGTGGCGCGGGTTGATTACCGGGCGATCGGCGCCGCCGCCTACCTCGGCCTCGGGAGCGTCTGGGCGCTCGGGCTCTCCTCCTCGGCGGCGCAGCTCCAGGCGACGCGGTCGGCCATCCCGCCGGGCCTGCTTCCGATCACGGGAGTCATTTCCCTCTCACAGACGATCTTCCTGTGGCAGAGCCTCCTCCTGGCGGCCATCCTCATCGCCGTGTCGGTGGCGATTGCCTATTTCTCCTGCCCGCGTCCGGAGAGGGCGAAGACCTATGAGGAGGCCGGTATCCGCTTTGAGCCGCTGACGAACCGCAGGAAAAAGCCCGAGACCCCCGGCGAGAAGCTCGAGGACAGCCCGATCCTGACGGTCGCGGTCGCCCTTCTCATGCTCGCCTACCTCTACCAGCAGGTCCGCGACAAGGGCGGTGTCACGGCGACCGACCTCAACAACTTCAACTTCGCCTTCCTGGCGCTGGGGTTGCTGCTGCACTGGAGGCCGCGGTCTTTTCTCTCGGCGGTCGGCCGCGCCGTCCCCGCGACCGCGGGAGTCCTGATCCAGTTCCCCTTCTACGCCGGGATCTTCGGGCTGATCTCGAAGACTGCCATCACCCCCGTCCTGGCCGATCTCTTCGTCCGGGTGACGACCCGCGCGACCTTCCCGGTCGTGGTCGCGGTCTACTCGGCGGTCCTGGGCCTCTTCGTCCCCTCGGGGGGCGGCAAGTGGATCGTCGAGGCGCCCTATGTCATGGCCGCCGCCAATGCCTGGCAGGTCCACCTGGGCTGGACCGTGCAGATCTACAATGCCGCGGAGGCGCTTCCGAACCTGATCAACCCGTTCTGGATGCTGCCGCTCATGGGGATCCTGAACGTGAAGGCGCGTGACCTGGCCGGGTTCTCAATTCTTCAACTCCTGTTCCACGCCCCGATCGTGGTCCTCTTCTGCTGGCTCTTCGCCCGGTTCATCCCGTACCTGCCTCCGGCGGGGGGCTGATGACGAAACGACGCAGTCCCGGCGCTCGGAAGAATGCCGCCGCGGATACGCGGCGCGGCTCCACCGCGCGCCGGTCGAAGCGGCTGTTCGCCCTGCGGCCCTCCCCCATCCAGGGGCAGGGGGCGTTCGCCGTGCGGCGCATACCGCGCGGAACGCGGATCATCGAATACACCGGCGAGCGGATCACCCACGAGGAGGCCGACGCCCGCTACGACGACGAGGCCATGGAGCGACACCACACGTATCTATTCACCGTGAACGCGCGGACCGTCATCGACGCCGCGGTGGGCGGCAACGAGTCGCGGATCATCAACCACTCCTGCGACCCCAACTGTGTCGTGATGATCGAACGCGGCAGGATCTTCATCGACGCGCTCCGGGACATCCCTGCCGGGGAGGAGCTATGCTATGACTATTCCTACGAACGCGAGGAAGGAGACGACGCGACGGCCAATACGCTCTACCCCTGCCGCTGCGGCGCCAGGCGCTGCCGCGGCACCATCCTGCCGCCGAAAGGTTGAAGCCGGGCGGATGAAACGGCCGCCCGTGGAGGATTCCTTATGACGCATTCCATGGCGGCGGGCGCCGCCCCGGCGGCGGACAAGGTCGACCACGAGAAAATCCGCAAGGACCGGCTCTCCGACCTGATCGGGCTGAAGGTGCACGACGTCGGGCCGCTTCTGGGCCCCGACTGGCCCGAGCGGTACGGCGACCCGGTCTTTTTCACGATCGAGCCGGACCAGGTCTTCGCCGTCGAGCCGATGCTCTACGTGAAGCCGGAGGAGATCGGCTACGACTTCCACATGGGTCTCGAGGAGAACCTGGTCGTGGGAGAGGACGGCGCCCGCTTCATCGGCACGCCGCAGACTTCCCTGATCCTGATCAGCTGACCTTATCGCCGAACAAAGAGGAGCCCCGATGACGGAACCGATGTACCTGCGTGACGTGGAACAGCACCCCGGCGGCGGCCCGTGGGGGGAGGAGGTCCGCCGGATGCGGGACGCAGGCACGCCCGTGCCCCAGATCATGCATCTTTTCGCCTACAAGCCGGACCGGACCGAGCACCTCGCGCGGTTCACCCACGGCGTCATGCGCGGCCCGTCCCCCCTGTCGCCCGGCCAGAGAGAGCTGATCGCCGCCTTCACCTCGAAGAGAAATGACTGCCCGTTCTGAATCGGCGCCCACGCCGCGGTCGCGGCGGAGCTTCTGGGAAACAGGACGCTGGTCGAGGCCGTCCTGAACGACTACCGGAACGCGCCCATCGCCGAAGGCGAGAAAGTGCTCTTCGCCTTCATCGAAAAGATGAACGCCCGCTCGAGCGAGGTCCGCCAGGAGGATGTCGACCGGGTGAAGGCCGCCGGCTGGAGCGACGAGGCGATCTACGACGCCATCGCCGTCTGCGCGCTCTTCAAGTTCTACAACGCCTGGGTGGACGCGGCCGGGGTGCACGACATGGCGGCCGACGCCTACACGATGAGCGGCAAGCGGATGGCGGCCCGCGGCTATCTTCCGGGGGGTTCTTGATGCCACTGCAGGAGATTCTCGAGCGAAACCGGCTGTACGTGCGCGGGCGGACCCCGCAGCCCCTGCCGCCCCCGGACCGGGTGCGTCTCGTGGTCCTCGCCTGCTACGACCCGCGTCTCGACGCTCTGCTGCGGCCGGCGCTCGGCCTCGGCGAGCAGCGCGCGTTCGTCATCCGCAGCGCCGGGGCCCTCGTCGCTCCGGCCGGAGATCCGCTCCGATCCATCGCCCTGGCCGTGGGCCTCTTCGACGCAACCGAGGTGCTCGTCGTCGGCCACACGAGCTGTCGCATGGCGGCCTTTGACGAATCGCGCTTCACTCAGGCGTTTCGCCGGCGGGGGGTGGCGCGCGAGGCCTTCGGGCCCGGCGACCTTCGCGCCTGGGCGGGTGCCATTCCCGATCCGCATCGCGGCGTGCTGGCCTCCGTCGCGACACTGCGCGCGACCCCGTTCCTGCCGAAGGACCTCACGGTCGCGGGCGTGGTCCTCGACGACACGACGGGCGCCCTCGAGACCGTGATCGCGCCCGGAGACCCGGTGCCCGCGGATGCGATGCGGCTGCCGGGGCCGGCCCGCGAGTCCTAGGCGGGAGCGCCTCGCCGGCCCCATCGCAGGCGCGGTATATTGGCTCGCCATGCCGGGCCGCATCGACAGATCAATAGAAGGTAGCGGGCGGATCAGGTTCGCCCTGTTCACCGTCGCGGCCGTCCTTCTCGCGTCGCTCGCCTTCAACGTCATCCTGCTCCGGCGCGGTTCCTCCCCGACCGATCGGGGCACGGCGCCCCTGGACGCCGGGGCGCCGGCGGCTGAGAGCGCCCCTGGCGATCGCCGGCCGTCCCTTCCCGCCGCCTCCTCGATCGCGGACGGCGCCCGCCGGCCCATCGATCCGGGGCCCGCCCGGGCTGGGGACTCCGCGTCCGGCGCCATCCCGGGTGCGGCAGGGCTGCCGGCGACGAAGCCGGTCGCGACGGAGCCTACCCGGCCGGCGCCGCTTCAGACGGATCCACTTCCTTCACCGCAGCCATCGGAGATGCCGGAGGGCGGCCTTCCCGGGCGCGCGACCGATGCGCCGACCCAGCCCGGAACGGGGGGGAGCGTCCCGCCCGCGCCTCCCGCCACGGCTATTGCTCCCCCGCGCCCGCAGACGCCCCCGGCCGCGCCGGCCGGGAGCGGCGCCTCGAATCCGGCCGAAAAACCGGCTGAGAAACCGGCCCCCGAAGTCGATCCCACGGAGGACCGCACGCCGCCTTCGCTCAGTCTTTTCAGGTTCGATCCGCCCGAAGTAAAGGACGGCGGCGTGGCGACGCTCACGATCCAGGCGAGCGACGACCTCTCGGGAGTGGTCTCGGTCAAAGGGGCCGTCAGCAGCCCCGGCGGGACCGCCGTCCTGCCGTTCGAAGCCACGGGGGACGGCGGCGGCAACTTCGGTGTCTTCGTCGCCCAGATCGCGATTCCCGCCAGGGCCGAGACCGGTGTCTGGTGGGTTTCCAACGTCTACGTCCTGGACCGCGCGAACAACCCCCTCGTCGCCAACTTCGGGGCGGCGACCGCCCCGCCGGGGGCCAGGCTTCGCGTTCTGTCGGCGGAGTCCGACTCGACGCCGCCGGAGGTCCGGAGCCTCTGGGTCGACAAGCTCACCTTGAGCGGGGGGGAGAAGAACGGCGTCAGGGTCGAGGTCCGGGACGATCAGTCGGGGGTCGCCGCCGTCAGGGGGGCGTTCCAGAGCCCGTCGAAATCCGCGCAGGTCCCCTTCCTGTGCGCCGCGGGCGCCGATCCGGCTTTCTGGGAGGGACCGGTCTCGATCCCCGCGAACGCCGAGTGCGGACGCTGGACCCTGCAGACCCTCAGGGTCACGGACAATGCCGGCAACCTGGCCCTGCTCACCGGGTTATCGCCGCAGATGGCCGGCGCGGAATTTGTCGTCGCGGGGGGCGATTGCGACTCGCTCCCCACTTCGCTCGAGAGAGTCGACCTGTCGCCGGTGATCGTCACGAACGACGCCGCGAGCGGGATCACGATCACGGTCGGGCTCAGCGACGAAGGGCACCGGGCGATCTCGATCTCCGGGTGGGCCGCCGGCCCGGCTTCGACGAACGGCCAGGTGCCGAGGATTTTCTTCTCATGCGCGCGGGCCTCGAACGACCCCGGGGCGCCCTGGACCGGCACGATCTCGGTGCCGCAGTACGCGGCGAAGGGGATCTGGAGGATCGGGCTGGTGCGGCTGCAGGACAAGTCGCTCACCTTCAGGGACTACACGCCTGCCAGCCCGGTCCTCGCGCAGGCCTGGTTCGAAGTCAGGTAAGGGCCGCTTCTCAGAACTCCCACCGCGCCGCCAGCCTCCAGGACCTCGGGGTCTGGAAGGCGATCGGCTTCTTGAAATCGGGGTCGGTGACGCCGGCGGTCAGCTCGATGTTGTCGTCGAACGCCGTCGCCCGCCGCGTTCCCGGGACGTTGAACACGTCGAGCATCAGCCGCAGCATCGCCTTGCCGGTCTGGATCGGGTAATCGGCGTGCAGGTCGAAGGTGTAGATGTCCGGCGTCCGGCCGAGGTTGCCGCGCTTGACGGGAGTGTAGGAGTAGAGAAACACCGTCTGGATGACGTTGCCGGGGTCCGACAGCGCGTCCGGCAGGCTGGCGGTCGTCGCGAGGCACGGGTCGGTCGTCGCGCCGGACGGGCAGTTGGGGCTTCCGAGATCCGCCCAGTAGGCGTAGACCGGATCGATCCCGGGGATTTCCCCCGAGTTCTGGTAGGAGGGGTGCGCCAGGAGCGAGGTCCGCGGCACGCCCGAGGCCCAGGTCAGGTTCGCTCCCACCCGCAGCTTGAACGGAAACAGGTAGGACGGGTAGATGTGCAGGACGTTCCGCACGTCCGACGGAAGCGGACCCTTGATGAACTGGCCCGCCATCAGCGGCGAGTTCGGGAAGTCGTAAAGCGACGTGATGTTCGGGTCGCTCTGCCCGTTGTCGTTCCTGAAGAGTCCCTCGTAGTTGCCGGTGAGCCGCGACAGTCGATAGTTGGCGTTCAAGGACCAGCGGTTCGAGAACCTCTTCGTATAGACCAGCTCGAGCGCCTTGTAGTCGCGCTCCGGTTTCGGGAAGTCGGTGCCGACCTGCAGCCCCGGCGGAATGGCGCGGGTCCCGGGGTTCGCCAGGAAGTAGGTGCCGAACACGCGCGCCGGGAAGGTCGGGCTGTTCGGCTGGCCCGCGCTGCCGCCGAACGGGTCGTAGGGGTAGCCGTAGGCGGTCCCGTAATAGAAGTTCTGGATCGCCTCGACCGAGTTCACCTGGGTGTCCTCGAGGACCCGCCCCTGGGTCCTGAAGATCGCCCGCACTTCGAAGGCTGAGGAAGGCGTGATCTCGAAGGCGTAGCCTCCCGAGATTTCGTCCTCGTACGGAAGTTTCACCCCGCCCACCACCGCCGTCTGGTCGACCCCCTGGGTGAACACCGGGGCCGACGTGGCGCAGTCCACGGAGGTGGGGACCCCCGTGGTGTCGACGCACTGCGGCGAGGATCCCGAGGTCCTCGGGTCCGTCAGGTCCCGGCGGGTGAACTCCTGGCGGCTGATGCCGACCTCGTTGCTGAAGGCGCGCACCGCCAGATCGCTCGGCACCCTCTCGTAATAGCGGCCGTAGTTCACGTAGAGGCGGCTCTTTCCGTTGCCTTGCACGTCCCAGGAGAGGCCGATCCGCGGCGCGAGGTTCCCGGCGAAGTTGTAGCTGTCGGGGCGGTACGCTGACGTTCCGGCGGTGAAAATGCGGGTCGGGATGAAGACGCCGGGGGAGATCTGGTCCTCCACGGCCTGCGTCCCGAATCCCAGATCGAAGCTCCCCGCCCCGTTGATCTTCTCCTCCGTGTACCGCGCGCCCAGTTTGAGGGTCAGCCGCGGCAGGATGGTCCAGGTGTCCTGGATGAAGAAGTTGAGCTCCTCGGCCTTCGAGAACGGGAGCTCGGGACCCAGGCGGGC
The DNA here is from genome assembly GCA_031370485.1 of Acidobacteriota bacterium. Taxonomy (GTDB): domain Bacteria; phylum Acidobacteriota; class Polarisedimenticolia; order Gp22-AA2; family Gp22-AA2; genus JANMQK01. The sequence continues at coordinate 9,240 of JANMQK010000142.1, forward strand.
CCGGGTCACGCGGAAGCGGTTGGCGCTGTCGAAAGCCTCCGCCGGGTCGCCGACCCCGTTGCGGATGTTGACCAGGGCGCCGCTCCGGCTCGGGACGGCGATGAAGTCCTGGATTCCGTCCGGTCCGGGCACGCCTGTCGCGTTGTCGACTTCATCCACGGTCTCGACGGTCTGGGTCATCGGGTCGTAGTAGCTGACCGGCAGCTGGACGTTGAAGGAGGGCCCCGTGTAGGTGGCGTTCTCACGGTACTCGATGTCGTCGTACTGCACGCCGTACTTCAGCTCGTGTTTGCCGGCGATGCTCGTCAGCTTGACCTGGTACTGCGTGTTCTTGTCATCCTGCTGCGTAATGAACCCGACCCCGCCCTGCCTCGATATCACCGGGGAAGGTGTGAACGGCTCCTGGACGCTGGTGTTCGGGTCGGTGTAGAAGGAGGCGCCGCGGCGAAACTCGAGGTTGTTCCTCAAATCCACGTAGTTGTACTCGTTCCGGGCCGACGTCTCGCGGAACTTGCCGAAGTGCCGCCCCACCTGGGCCTCCATGAAGAACCGGGGGCCGAAGACGGCGTTCCACTTGATCGTGGCGTTGTTCGACCCGAACGATATACGGCTCTCGCCGCCGCCCGTCGCGAAGTCACCGTAAAGCGGCGCGTTGTCGCGCTGCGGCCCGCGCTCCCCCCGGGCCGGGTCGCCGAAAAGGGTCAGCTCGAGCTGCTGCCTGTCGGATACCCGCCAGTTCAGCTTGACGGCGTAGTTGTTCGCCTCGCGCCGTCTCTCGAGGTCGCGACCGGCGGAGGGAAAGGCGCGCGCGTCGGCGACCGGGAAGCCCGCGGGGTCGGTCCCGAAGATCGTGTCGGCCGGATCGAAGCTGGTGAACGCCTGCGCCGCGCCGAAGGCGGGGTTGCCGAGAGACTGCGCCCGGTTGAAATCGGTCGTGATCACCGGGTTGTAGGCGATGAAATAGAAGATCTTGTCCTTCTTGATCGGCCCCCCGACCGAGAACGCGAAGTCGTTGGTGACGGTGTCCACCCGGTTTGCCGCGCCGCTGTCCAGCTCGACGAGCCGCGCGGGGCCCCACAGCCCTGTCGGGCTCGAGTACCAGGCGACGCTTCCCTTGAAGTCGTTGGTGCCCGACTTGACGATGGTGTTGATGATGCCGCCGAGGGCCTGGCCGTACTCCGCCTCGAATCCGCCGGTCTTGATCTGCACCTCGTCGAGAAACTCGCTCGTGACCCCGGTGCCGAGCGATCCGTACACGATGTTGTAGGCCCCGATGCCGCCGAAGCCGGTGTTCGTGATGTTGACCCCGTCGATCAGGTAGGCGTTCTCGAGGCCGGAGGCGCCGCCGATCGCGTAGTTCCCCTGCCCGGTCCCGAGACCGCTGACGACCCCGGCCGCCACCGCGTAGGTGTCGGTGAACGACCGTCCGAGCGGGACCGAGTTGGCGAAATCCTCGTACTTGATGTTCGTCCCGGTGGAGGTCGACTGGACCTCGACGAGGGGCGCCGCGCCGGTCACGGTGACCTTCTCGACCTTGCCCGGCTCGAGGGTGAAGTTGATGGCGGTCCTCTGGTTCAGGCCGACGACGACGTCGTTCTGGACGACGGTGTTGAAACCGCCCGCCGCCTCGGCTCTAAGGTTGTATTTGCCGGGCTTCAGGAAGGGGAGGATGTAATTGCCGCCGTTGTCGGTTTCGGTCGTGCGCGTGCCGAACTCGGAGGTGGCGATGATCGCGGCCTTCGCAATCGGCCGCCCGGTGGGGTCGGACACCTTGCCGGCGATGGCGCCGGAGGTTGATTCCTGGGCCATGGCGTTCAGGCCCATCCAGGCGCTGAGGACGACAAAGAGGACGGACTTGATCCAGGGGTTCTTCATGGCGGACCCTCCCGTCTGTGAATGCTGCGGCGAGGTCGCATTCGACGGCTTCGAGCGCCTAAGGAGAGCGTTCCAAGCCGCACGTCTTGGAAGGATGATACGCCGGAATGGGCCGGCGCGCACGCGGATTGATCGGCGCGTCGTCCGCGCCGCGGTGTCAGATCAGCGCCGGGGAGGCCTCAAAGCTCAGGGGCAGGGGGGGATGCCGATGTCTCTCGGGCTGGTGCCGTAGGTGCCGATGCCGCAGGAGTTCCGCCCCCGGACCAGATACCAGTAACCGGTGCCGGCCGCCGGGTTGGGCCGGGTGTCCTGGTAGGTCGTGCCGCCGCCGCTATGCAGGCAGGCGGCGCCGGTGAACCCCGGTGGGCCGCCGCCCCCCGGCACCGTCCCCGAGACCAGGTCGTAGGTCGTTCCGGGGCCGACCAGGGCCCCCTGCCCCGTCCAGGACAGGCCGGTCGGGGGCCCGGCGCTGACAGCGATGACGCTCACCTCGACCGGGGCGTACCAGACAGCGGGGTCGGCATCGTTGCAATCGTCCCCGCCGCAGGAGGAGGGGGCGTGCCCGTCGCCGTCCGCATCCCCCGGCTGCGCCCCCGCCTGGCAAACCCCGGCGGCGCAAAAATCGCCGCCCGTGCAGGCGTTGCCATCATCGCAGGCCGTCCCGTCGGGGGCGAGGCTCGGATTGCCCAGGAGTATCGTCACGGCGTCCTGGAAGAAGCCCGCAACCGCGAGATCGGGCTTGCCGTCGAGATTGAAATCGCCCGTGGCGCTGGAGTACGGGGTCGACGCCACGCCGAAGATCGAACCAGGCGGCCGGCCGAACCGCCCGGTGTTGTCACCGATCACGATCCGCACAGTGTCGTTTCCGGAGGCGACCACGGCGAGGTCGGGCCGGCCGTCGAGGTTGAAGTCCGCGACCGCGATGGAGGCGGGAGCCGGTCCCGCCGGAACAGGCAGGCCCGGCGCCGGCGCGAACCCTCCCGAACCGTTCCCCAGCAGGATCGACACGGTGTCGGACTGGTTGTTCACTACCGCCAGGTCACGGCCCCCGCCGCCGCCGAGATCGGCGATCGCGACCGCGACCGGCCCCGATCCCGCAGCCACCGGGGACCCCGCCGCCTGGGTGAACCCGCCGGCGCCGTTGCCAAGCAGGATCGTCACGTTGTTGGACTGGTTATTGGCGACCGCCAGGTCCGGCATGCCATCGCCGTTGAGAAGCCCCGCGGCGACGGACATCGGACCCGAGCCCGCGCCGACGGGGGACCCCGCGGCCTGGGTGAACCCGCCGGCCCCGTTGCCGAGCAGGATCGTCACGTTGTTGGACAGGTTGTCGGCCACGGCGATGTCGGGCTTCAGGTCGAGGTTGAAGTCGGCCACCGCTACGGAAATCGGCCCCGGCCCCGTGCCGATGGGCGAGCCGCCCGGCTGGGTGAACCCGCCGGCGCCGTTCCCGAGCAGAATGGTCACGTCACCGGAGCCGTTTCCCGCGACGGCCAGATCGGAACGGCCGTCCCCGTTGAAGTCCCCCACGGCGATGGCGGCCGGGCCCAGACCCGCGGCAACCGGCGATCCTGCGGGCTGCGCGAATCCGCCCGAGCCGTTTCCCAGCAGGATTGTCACATCGTTCGAGAAATAGTCCGCCACGGCGAGATCGGGCCGGCCGTCCCCGTTGAACTCACCCGCCGCGACGAAATAGGGACCCGACCCGGATCCGGCCGGAGAGCCCGGAGCAGGTACCAGCGTCACCGGCGAGGCGCAGACCCCCGTCTGGCACGCGTCGCCGGACGTGCAGGCGTCCCCGTCGAAGCAGGCGCTGTCGTCCGGCCTGACCGCGGCATCAGAGCAGAGTCCCGTCGACGGGGCACAGACTCCCGGGTCGATGCAGGGCCCTCCCGGATCGCACTGGACCGGGTCGGATCCCACGCAGGCGCCCGCCTGGCAGGTGTCGGTGAGCGTGCAGGCGTTCCCGTCGTTGCAGGACGCTCCATTGGCGATCACCGTGACCGCGGTCATCCCGGTGTTCGACGCGCAGCCGCCCGCCGTGTAGGTCACGCTGTAGGTGCCGGAGACCGCGGCCGTGACGTTCGGTATCGACGGGTTCTGCGCGCTCGAGGTGAAGCCGTTGGGTCCGGTCCAGCTGTAGGTCGCTCCGGGGAAGGAGGAGGCCGTGAGCTGCAGGGTCCCTCCCGCGCAGAGGGGATTCGTGCTCGAAACGGCGGGCGCCGGGAAGGGGCCGATCGACAGGACCCCCGGCCCGATCGACGACTGCCCATCGGGGTTCGTCACCGTGACGTTTTTCGGACCCGCCGTCGCCCCGACCGTTGAGAGGTTCAATGTGACATGCGTCGGGTCGGTGAAGGTGACCCCCGCCACCCCCACCCCGCCCGTGACCGAGGCGGAGATATGCCCGGAGAAACCGGGCCCGCCGGTGTCCGGTCCCGGGTCGAAGAACTCCGAGCCGGCGGATGACGAGCCGGTGACCGCCACGCTGATCGAGGAGAGACCGGCGCAGACGCTCGACGGCGTGATGCTCGCGGGTGTCGCCGGGGGAGGCGCTTTCAGCTGGAGGACCTGGACTCCCCAGGAGTTGGTTGCATCGCACCACTCCTGGAAGGTCCAGATGGTCATGTCGTCGGCGGGATCGACCACCGTCTGCGAGTAATCGCCCCAGCGCTGACCGTCCTGCGCCTGCGCGTTGTAAGCCGTCGTGCTGACCTTCGCGAGGGTCGCGCCCCGCGTGGATCCCAGGGGGTCGGTCCTGAGGCGCCCCGCCGCAGCCACGCCGGCGTAGTCGTTGCTGCTCGCGTAGCTGCTCCCGAGCGCCATGTGCCCCTGGCCGCTGGCGGCGACGCTGTCGATCCAATAGCCGCGCGGTCCGCTGGTCGCGGGATCGAAGAGCGTCCCGGACTGCCTGAGGTCGGGGATCGTCTCCAGGTCGGTAATCTCGTACCAGCGCGATCCGTTCCGGCCGCCCCCGAGGACTCCGAGCCCGTTGAAGTTCACCTCGACGGCGTGCGCCGTCCAGAGTGTCGAGAGGCCGGAGATCTTGTTCTTGCGGATGGCCGCGGCGAACAGACGATCGTCGAGCGTGTCGAGCCTCCGGTTCGCCGCCGACCCCAGGACGACCTGCCGGATCGGGTAGCTCGTCGTGGGGACGGAGATGTCGAGGACGCCGGAGATGGCCGGAGTCCCTCCGGGGTTCGTCACCCGGCGTATGTCGATCTGGCCGAAGAACTCGTTGTCGACGCCGACGAAGTACCCTTCGGTCGCCTGCGGATCGTCGTTGTTCACCCCGCGCGGGGAGAGGAGGCCCACTCCGGTCGGGGTCCCGATCTGGCGGAAGGGGGTGACCGCGAGACTGCCACCGAGGAGAGCGGCCTTGTTGACGACGTACCCGGTCGACCCGAGAAAGACGGTCTTGGCCGCGTTGAAGACGTTCACCCCGATGTACAGGGCGAACCGGTCCACACCCAGGCCGTCGTAGTCCGCGAACCCGCCGGTGTCGCTGTTGGGGGTGGGGCCCGCGAGATCATGCTGGAACTGGAAAAAAGTGAAGCTTGAGGTGTCGGTGATCGCCCCTCCGGAGCTGACCGCGATCAGGATCCTGTTGGGAACGGCGGTCGTGATCCCGGTGACGAGCCAGCGGCCCGACAACCGGTCGTAGCGCACCTGGGGGTCGGTGACGCCGGCCCCGTTGCGGACCGACGCGAAGAAGGTCAGGTCGGTGACGTTGAGGCCGCCGACAACACCTGTCTTGTCGAAGACCTTGATCCGCCCGTTGGACATCGCCAGGATCTGCGTGGGGCCTACATCTCCCATGGTGTCCGGGGGGACGAAGGTTGATTCGGAAGGGGACAGCAGCGAGATGGCCTTGAAGTTCGTCCCGACCGTTTGAGGAAGAAGCGGCGACAGGCCGCCGCTGATATCCGGCACCCGGCCGGAATCATCCGTGCGCCGCTCCGCGGCACTCCAGCGCGACACCGACGGCGACGACGGGTTCTGCCGCTTGTGCGGGGGGGGCCGCAGGAAAGGCTTCCTGACCTGGAGCGGCAAGGGGACCGTTGGTGCCCGGGCCTCGCGCTCCCTGAGATCAATGACCATCTCGGTGACGCCCGGCTCCCCCACCCAGATGACCCCGACCCTCTCCACCGCGTCGCCCGGCGCGGCCCGGTTCAGGCGGGTCCCCCCGGTCATGAAGACCAGGCAGACCACCAGCACGGCCAAGGCGCGCAAAAACGCGCGACTCCTTCGGCCTTGCCCGGCCTGGAATTCCGGGCCCCCGCTCACACGAATCCCCGCTCCCTCCAAATCAAGAAACCTCCAGGGACAGTTCTTCATATGGACGGCAAGTCCCGTCTTGTCAAGGGGATTCCGGGCTCAGGCGGCGGTTTTCCGGGGGTGTGGGACAGCCGGGCTCAGTGAACCCAGCCGTGACGACGTTGCAGATTTTCCAGCCATTCCGTCGTCGCCGGGTGGACCGTGTCCCCCCCTTCCTTCTCGAAGAAGAAGGGGCGGGGCGTGACCCTGTCCGGCGCTAACTGGGCCATGGTCAGGGCGTCGTAGAGGCGTCCGTTGATCATCGTGTAGGTCACGAATTCCGAACGGCGGATGTCCTCGAGGGGATTCCCGTCGATGACCACCAGGTCGGCGAGCTTGCCGGGCTCGAGGGAGCCCAGGTCCTGGTCGAGGCCGACGTAACGGGCGCCGTCGATAGTCGCCCCCCGCAGCGCCTGCCAGGGCGTGAACCCGCCCTGCACCATCATCCAGATTTCCCAGTGGGCGCCGAGCCCCTCCCGCTGCCCGTGGGCGCCGATCTGCACCGAGACCCCCCGATCGGCGAGCTCGTGGGCGGCGCGGGCCACGTGGAAATGGTTGTAATGGGCGTCGGGGGCCTTCACGCGCCGCATGGAGCGCGGCTCGAGCACGAAGCGCGGCACGTGGCGCACAAGGCGCTCGTCCTCCCAGACGTTGGTGCGGTCGTACCAGTAGTTCTCCCCCGAGATACCGCCGTAGGCCACGACGAAAGTCGGCGTGTAGCCGACCTTCGTCTGCGACCACAGTTGCTTCACGTCCTCGTAGACCGCAACCAGCGGAAGCGCGTGCTCGATGCCGGTGTGACCGTCGACGATTTCGGTCATGTTCGGCTGGAACTTGGCGCCCCCCTCGGGGACAACCATCATCCCGAGCTCCTGCGCGGCGGCGATGACTTGTTGCCTTTGGTCCCGCCGCGGCTGCTGGTAGGACTTCACCGAGATCGCCCCCACGTCCTTGAGGCGCCGGACGTGGAACAGGGCGTCATCCAGCGAGTCGATGACGGCGGTGTAGGCGGGATTGTGGGCGCCGTAGAGGATCGTGCCGGTCGAGAAGATCCGCGGGGCCACGATGGCGCCGGCCTTCTGGAGCTCGGCGGCCGCGAAGACGCTGCTGGTTTCGTTGGAAGGGTCATGGACCGTGGTCACGCCGAAGGCCAGGTTGGTGTACTGCATCCAGTTCTGCGAGGGGATGATCCCCTCGTTGGCGAACGGCCCGTGGGCATGCACGTCCACGAGCCCCGGGATGATGGTCCTGCCGCGGACGTCGATCACCCGGGCCCCCGCCGGGACCTTCACCTGGCTCGCGGGACCCACGGCCTCGATCCGGTTGCCGTTCACCAGGACGACACCGTCATCGATGATCTCCTGCCGGTCGCGCGGGTCGCGCATGGTGACCACCCGCCCGCCGACGAGCGCGATGCGTCCCGCGGGGTGATCCGCCGGGACCTTGAACGACAGGCTCGTCCCGGATTCCACCGGCTCGGGCAGCTTCTCGGGAGCGCCCCTGAGAAACGAGAAGGCGTCCTTGAGGTCGCGGGCGTAGAGCGTCGCTCCGTGCGACCAGTGGAGCGTCCGGCTGTCCCCCGACCAGTGCAGGTAATCCCCCGCCCGCTTCGACACCTGCCGGACCGGGATCGCCTTGCTATCGGCGGCGATGTCCACCGTCTTCCCGGTGATCGCGAAGGGCGCGACGAAGGCGTTGTAGTTCTCGGCGAAGGCGACGAACCGCCCGTCCGGCGATACGCTGAACCCGGTGGCCTGCTCCCCCTTGAGATGGGTGCGAACGTCCACTCCCTGCAGGTTGACGCTCTTCAGAACGGGCTGGGTGTCCTCGACGGTGTCCGAGAAGAAGACGCGGTCCGTCGCCGCGCCGAAGTGGGCGTCGGACCCGGTCTTGCTCAGAAGCGTCGGCGCCCCCCCTTTCAGAGGGGTCAGGTAGATCCCGGGATCCATGGACCAGGCGCCGGAGGTGAAATAGCCGCCCGTCACCTTCCGGTAAAGCACGCTCTTGCCGTCGGGTGAGAAGCGCGGCTCGACGCAATGTCCCGGCTCGCGGGTCACGACCCGGCCCGCGCCCCCCGACGCCGGTACGACGCGCACGGTCCCCAGTGCGTCATCGTCCCAGGTCGCGTAGACGATCGATCGACCGTCGCGCGAAAAGGATGGGTAGATCTCGGAGTGATCGTCTTGCTCCGTGAGCCGCCGCTGGGTTCCGGACGGCAGGTCCTTTACGTACAGACGCCCGAGGGCCTGGAACACGACCCTGGTACCGTCGGGAGAGGTCTGCACCCAGCGCGGCATCTTCACGTCGAACGTGTCGGGCGCCACCTGCACCGGGAACCGCAGCGCGGGATGGACCTTGCGTGTCGTCCGGACATGCACCGGGATGATGCTCGACGCCTTCGTCTGCGTGTTTACCCGGCGAATCTTCCCCCCCGCCCAGAAGACGATGGAAGCGCCGTCCGGCGTCCAGGCGAAGGCGGTCGTGTTCCCCTGGCTGCCGTCGGTCTCCTGCAGGTCGCGGTCGAGGCGATCGTAGACCGGGCGCTCGATCCCTGACGCGAGGTCCTTCACGTAGAGGGCGCTCGTGAATGCGGGGGTGCGCCTCACGAAGGCCAGGGACTTCCCGTCCCGCGACGGCGTGGGGCGTATGGCGCCGCCCGGCCCCCCCGCGATGGTGTCCACCTCGCCCGTCCGGCGATCCAGCCGTTTGATCGCGAAGATCTCCCCCGTCGCGTCCTTGTTGTACTGCCAGATCCGGCCGGGGGTCGTGTCCTGGCTGTAATAGACGTAACGTCCGTCCGGGGAGAGGGAGGGCTCGGCGATGTTTTTCTGCGCCTTCGGGCCGTCGGGACGCTCGACCACCTGGAGCCCCCCGCCCCCTCCGACGCTGAAGAGCCAGATTTCCCCTCCGGGGATGCTGCGGGTCGAGGTGAAGTCCTTCTTGCCGACGACGTACTCGCCATCGGCGCTCCACCACGGGTTGTGGACGATGTGCTCCTTCTCCTCCGTGACGGCGCGCGGGGCCGACCCGTCGGCGTTCATGACCCAGATGTTGTCGGCGCCCCCGCGGTCGCTGATGAATGCGATCCGTGTCCCGTCGGGACTGAAGCGCGGCTCGGTGTCCCACGCGATCCCGTCGGTCAGCGATTTGGCGTCGCCCCCCGCGATCGGCACCGTGTAAAGGTCGCCGAGCATGTCGAAGACCACCGTGCGGCCATCCGTGCTCACGTCCAGGCTGGTCCAGGTGGTCTCCTCCGTATCGATCGAGACGGAGGTCCACTCGCCGGGCGGGGCCGACACGTCCCATTTCTTCTTGTCCTTGTCCTCCGCCTTGTCCTCCGCCTTGTCCCCGGCCGCAGCCCCCGGCCCGGCGGCGGCGCCGGACAGGCCCGCCGCCAGAAGTCCGCAGGCGCAGGCGAGCCGGAATGACTTCCCACGATTGGTTTTCAAGAGTCCTGTTCCTCCCGATGAATGCCGGTCCACGAGCCGCGTATCTTACAACGCGCGTTGCCCGGTACGGCCGCGCCTGTGTAGACTCTCCGCATGATTCGCATGCAGGGTGTCACGAGGTCCTACGGCGTGCACGAGGTCCTCAAGGGGATCGACTGGGGCATTCCTCCCAAGTCACGGGTCGGCCTGGTCGGCCCGAACGGCGCCGGCAAGACGACGATCCTGAGGGTCCTGGCGGGGGTCGAGGAGCCGGACAAGGGGACTGTCGACATGACCCGCGGCATGTCGGTCGGATACCTGCCCCAGGAAGGGGCGCGCCTGCCGGACGGTACGGTTCTCGACGCCATGCTGGCGCCTTTCGCCGAGGTCGCCGTCATGGAGATCGAGATGGAGAAGATGCACGAGGAGATGGCGACCGCCACGGGGGACCGGCTGGAGAGCCTGGTCCGCCGGTCGGGGGACCTGCAGCACCGCTTCGAGGTCGCCGGCGGATTCACCCTGGAGGCCCAGGCCAAGGCGATCCTGGGGGGCCTCGGCTTCGCACCCCTGGATCACGCCCGTCCCCTGCGGGAGTTCTCGGGAGGCTACCGGATGCGCGCCGCCCTGGGGGCGCTTCTCCTGCAGCAGCCCGACTATCTTCTTCTCGACGAGCCGACGAACCATCTCGATCTCGAGGCGGTCGGGTGGCTCGAGGCGTTCCTGCTCGACGCCGCCTCGGCGCTGGTCATCGTGTCGCACGACCGGACGTTTCTCAACCGGCTGGTCGGCTCGATCGCCGAGCTGGACCGCGGCCGCGTAAGGGTCTGGGCGGGCAACTACGACGCCTATAGGACCGAGAAGGCGGCCGAGCGCGAGCGGGCCCTCAAGAACGCCGCCTCGGAAGCGCACCGGGTGGGTGAGGTCGAGCGCTTTATCGAACGCTTCCGCTACAAAGCCACCAAGGCGCGCCAGGTCCAGAGCCGCATCAAGATGCTGGAGAAGATGGAGCGCACCGAGGTGATGGCCGAGGACCAGTCGTGGCGCTTCTCCTTCCCGAACGTCGCGCGCTCGGCGCAGCGGGTGGCGCTGCTCGAAGAAGTGCGCAAGTCGTACGACGGGCGGGAGGTGCTGAAGGGGCTGGACCTCGAGGTCTGGCGGGGCGACCGGATAGCACTCGTCGGGCCGAACGGCTGTGGCAAGAGCACTCTCTTGCGCCTTCTCGCGCGGCGCGAGCCCGCCGACGGCGGGACGATCGAAATCGGCGAGAAGGTTGTCATGCACTATTTCGCCCAGCATGTCCTCGAAACGCTCACGGCAGGCCGGACCGTGCTGGAGGAGATGCAGGCCTGGGCGCCCGGCAAGGCGGCGGGGCAGCTGCGATCGCTACTCGGCATCTTCCAGTTCTCGGGGGAGGACGTCTTCAAGAAGGTCGAGGTCCTGTCGGGCGGCGAAAAGAACCGCGTGGCGCTGGCGCGGCTGACGCTCGACCCGGGGAACCTCCTCCTCCTCGACGAGCCGACCAACCATCTCGACCTGCCGACCCGCGAGGCGCTCGAGGACGCCCTTGCCGGGTTCGGCGGCACACTGATCTTCGTGTCGCACGACCGCTACTTCATCAACCGCGTCGCCACCCGCGTGGCGGCGTTCGAGGACGGGCGGCTGACGCTCCACGACGGCGGCTACGACGAGTACATGGCCGCCATCGGCCGCGCCGCCCAGCCCGCCCGCGCCGCCGCCCCCTCCGCCCGTTCCGGCACGCAGGCCCGCGTCCCCGCGTCCGGCCCCGCCGCGCCGGAGGACCGCCCCGCCGCGTCCGCGCGGCCCGCCCCGGCCCAGCCCCGGGGGGGCGCAGGACGCGAGCAGCGGCGGGCGGATGCCGAGGGGCGCCACCGCCGGAACCGCGAGCTGCGCGCCTTCAAGGAGCGGGTCGCCGCCGTCGAAGCAGCGATCCTGCCCCTCGAGACCCGCCTCAAGGAAATAGACGCGGCCATGGCCGAGAGCGAGACCTACAAAGAGCCGGGCCTGGCGCGACGCCTCGGAGAGGACAAGAAGTCGATCGAGATCGAGCTGGCCCATCTCTACGACGACTGGGACGAGGCCACCTCGGATCTGCAAGCCGAGGAGGCACGCCTGGCCTAGAAGCCGGCTCCCCGGGACGGGCGATTGCATTTCCATCATCCCGCGCCTATCTTCTGCCGCACTTCAGGCCGCGGATGGGGGGGGGAATCATGGAGCAGGACATCAGCGCAGCCGGCACGCCGAAGCCCGCGAGCCGTCGGGTCCGGATCGCTTATGTCGAACCGGGATTCCAGTCCAGGAACCCTGGCTGTCCCCCGGAATTCACCTTCACCTTCGAGATCCCCATGACGCTGTCGAAGGAAGAGGCCATCCGCCGCGCGCTCGAAGAGTGGGACTTCTGTATCAAGCACAGCGGCGTCAGCTGGCGACGGGTCATCACAGCGGTGTCGGTGGACCCCGGGAATTAGGCCTTCTCCCCGCCCGGACGGCTGAGGCCTATCGCGTCACTCCAAGCTCTCCCGCCAGGTATTCCTTGACCCCCTCCGCGCCCGTGACCCGCACCCAGAGCCAGTCGCCGTCTTCGTCCTCCTCGATGGCGAACTGCAGGAACGGGCAACAGCGCCGCTCGAGGGAGATGAACTCCTCGACCTCCGGCCGGAGGGACTCACCCGGCGCGATGCGCAAGGCATAACCCGAAGGCACTGACCTGATCTCCAGCACCCGCGGGCGCAGGCTGGCCTGCAGCGCCGCGCGCCGCGCGCGCTCTTCATCGTTCAGCGCGTCGAGGTTGCAGCTGAACTCCGTCACCGGCACCCTCCTGGCGTTGCCCGCGTCCTCAATGGTAAGGGACGCCGGGGTGAAGAAGAGACAGCAGGACGGAAAAAGCGGGCGGGTAGACGAAATCGAAGACCCGCCAGGCGACCAGGAGTCCCAGGATCGACATCGAGGGATTCCTGGCCAGCGACTGGAAGAAGCCGCCCAAGGCATCCGGGAAGAGGCCCCGCGCGATGCCGCTGCCGTCGAGGGGCGGAAGCGGCATCAGGTTGAACAGGAAGAGAAGCACATTCAGGTTCAGGGCGACCGAAAGGCCGAACGCCAGGGCGTGGACCAGCGAGTCCGCGGGCGTCCCCGGAGGGGCCGCCACCATGTGATCGAAATTCACCGTCTGGGGCGGGACGAAGAAACCCGCCCCCAGGAGCGCCTTCAGCGCGATGAAGACCAGGATCGCGATCGTGAGGTTGGCCCCCGGTCCGGCGGCGGACATCAAGGCCTGCCGCCGCGGGTTGCGCCGCGCCCATTCCGGATCGTACGGGGCCGACGCCCAGCCCATCATCCAGCCCGACATGAAATAGGTCAGGAGCGGGATCACCACGGTGCCGAACGGCTCGCGGCGAAGGTGCGGCCAGGGGTTCAGGGAGACCTGCCCGCCCCGGTAGGCCGTGTCATCCCCCAGAAGCCAGCCGACCAGAGCGTGGCCCCCTTCGTGCAGCGTCAGGGTGAACAGGAAGACGACGTACCAGACGCCGAACTCGCCGATTTTCTCCGCGCCGGGCATCGGCTCACTCCCCCGGCTTGCGCGCCGCGGGATGGTTCATGAGCGCGCAGAGGATGTAGGCCTGGTACAGGGCATCGTAGTCGGCCCGGTGGACGAGTCCCTGGTCGAGAGGCGGCACCGACGGGAGCAGGTCCCGCAGCGTCTCCTTGCTGGTATCGAACCAGCCGATCCCCAGCCGGCCCATCGCGAGCGACTTGCTGTCGAGCGCCTTGTAGCCGAACGGGTTCGGAATCCCGAAGCGCTCGAAGTAGTACGAGATGTAGGACCAGTCGAAGACGGCGTTGTGTCCCACGAAAACGGCGCGGCCCCCGATTCGGGACCGGCACCCCTCCACGAAACCGGCGAGCCGACGCATCGCCTCGTCGGCCGGCACCCCCTCGGCCTCGAGCCGCGCGCGCGGGATGCCGTGAATCTTCATCGCCGCCTTGTCGAACCCCGGGGCGATCGGCCGGAGCTCGACGTAGAAACGGTCCTCCTCGGGCCTCCAGGCCTCCTCGCGGAAGACCACCGGGACGGCGCCGATCGAGACCAGGTTGTAGAGGGCGGGGACGGGGCCCGAGGCCTCCACGTCCACGCTGAAATAGACGTCCTTGGTCGCCGGTTTGCGTTTCATCGTGGCTCCGGGGTGCCCGCCGGCCCGAGCGGGACGGGAAGGTGCGTCTTCGTGTCGACGGCCGACAGCTCGATGCGGCGGCCGGCGACGCGGAAGATCACCGCAACCGGGCTTCTCTCGCCCGCGCTCGTCGCGCCCGCGGTGTCAGGAAGGGGGCCGATGAGATACCAGCCGAGGGAGTGGTTCTCCGCCGCGCGTTCCGAGACCCCCCGGAGGAGATGAATGCGAATCTCGCGCTGTCCGGGGCTCTTTCCTGAAAAGGTGAGGATCCGTGACGCGGGCAGGGTCGTTCCGCCGGGGAGCACCGTATTGAAGGTTCCGCCCACGGTTTCGATGCCGAGCGCCTCCCGCAGCCTGCCGTCGGGACCCACGATCGGCGAATCCTCCTCGACAAGCCTCATGACCGGGCGGACGACCGCCGGCGCCCCCGGCAGGAACGGCGACCCGGGTTGGCGGGCATTCAGGAGGAAAGCGGCCGCTCCCGCGAGAGTGATGATGACCGCCGCGAGCCAGGGTGCGAATCTCATGTCGGTACGACCCGGGTTCCGCGCAGGGTCCGCCCGTGCGCTCCGGCATTCTATCCCACCGCCCCGGGCTGCCGACGCCATGGAGGGATGGGCCGCGTTAGAATTGTCGGGCCGGTCCGACACCGCCGGCGTGGAGGTTCACGATGCCGGACATCCGGATCAAGCGACCCTGGGAGCTGTCCGATTCGCAGGTGACGCCGGAGAAAACTCTTGACGACCGCCGGCGCTTTCTCAAGAGCCTGGGGCTTTTCTCGCTGGCGGCGGCCGGGGTCGTTGCCGGCGCGCCGATCGGCTGCGCGGCGCCCGGCACCGGCGACGGGCGAGGGCGAACGCCGGCCCCCCCGAATCCACCGCCCGGCGGCGACGCTCTCTACCCGGCCCGGCGGAGCGGCCTCTACGCGGTCGATCGGCCGCTGACCGACGAAGCGACCGCCGCCCGGTACAACAACTATTACGAGTTCACCGAGCAGAAAGACGTCTGGCGCTATGTCGATCGCTTCGCAACACGCCCCTGGCGGCTCGAGGTGGGGGGCCTCTGCGACGCACCGGAATCCTTCGACATCGACGACCTGGCGCGGACCTTCCCGCTCGAAGAGCGGGTGTACCGGCACCGGTGTGTCGAGGCCTGGTCGATGGTCGTCCCCTGGACCGGGTTCCCTCTGGGTTCGCTCATCGCCCGGGCCAGGCCGCGGTCGGCGGCCCGCTTCGTGCGTTTCCTGGCGTTTCTCAAGCCGGAGGAGGCCGCCGGGCAGAAGGAGCACACCTGGTACCCCTGGCCCTACTACGAGGCGCTGACGATCGGCGAGGCGACCAACGAGCTCGCCTTCCTGGTGACCGGGATCTATGGACACGCCCTCCCGGTGCAGCACGGTGCGCCGCTGCGTCTCGCGCTGCCGTGGAAGTACGGCTTCAAGAGCATCAAGGGAATCGTCCGGATCGAGCTTGTGGACCGGCAGCCGAAGACCTTCTGGAGCGATGTGTCGAGCGAGTACGACTTCGGCGCGAACGTCAATCCCAATGTCCCGCACCCGCGCTGGTCGCAGGCGACCGAGCGGGTGATCGACACCGGCGACCGGATCCCGACGCGGATCTTCAACGGCTACGCCGGGCAGGTCGGGGATCTCTATCCCAACGAGGCGGTCCGCCCGCGGGGGTGAGCCGCGGAGCGCGGGCCGTCAGGCCCTCGGGCGGCGATCCATGCGGGCGATCCACTCCACCACGCGGGGATGCGTCTTGCCCGGCCGCTGGTGGTCGGCCAGGATCTTGTGGAACAGGTGGGGGTCGTCCGGTTCCGTGAGGGTGGCGCATTTCAGGAACGGGAAGGCGCAGACATCGGCGGCCGAGAACTCGCCCAGGAGATACTCGCGCCCGGTGAGCATCTGCTCGAACAGGTCGAAATAGCCCCCCATCGCTTTTCCGAGCCGCGCGACCCGCGGCATGTCACGCTCTCCTTCGGGCTTCGTCAGCTCCCCCTCGATCTCGTTGGGCGGCCTCTTCCAGACCCGGTTGAACCATTCGATGAAGATCAGGCACTCGGCCCTGCGGGCGGGGTCACCGGGATAAAGACGAGGCGTGTCGGGATACTTCTCGTCCAGGTAGCGCACGATCTCCATCGAGTCCACGACGACCCTGCCGCCGTCGATCAGGACCGGCACGAGGTCCTGTCCGCTGACGCGGCGGATCTCCGTGCGATCGTCGAACGGCACGTAAACCGATTCAATCTGAAGCCCCATGTGCGCCAGGGCCAGCGACACCCGTTCCACGTTCGTCGAGTGCTTGACCCGATACAGCTTCAGCATGTCAGTCCCCCCGCAGGATGTTTCCGAACACGCCGGAGACCTTCCCGCCCCCTCCGCCCGCGCGCCCGGGGATGCGCGGGATCAGCCACGAAAGGAAGGCCTGCGTCGAGCGGGTCTGCAGATAGAGATCCCCGGCGCCGCGGAACTCGCAGACCAGGCCCTCGCCGGACAGCAGGGTCGATTTCCACCCCCCGACGCGGCGAACGTTGAAGTCGAGCCCTTGTGTGAAGGCCACCACGTGACCGGTGTCGCAGATGTAGGGCGCCTTGCCGTCGAGCGTCACCTTGTGGATCGCCCCGTAGGAGCAGATCACGATCGGGCCGCTGCCGCTGGCCTTGAGGAGAAACAGTCCCTCGGAGCCGAAGAAGGTCCGCGCCCCGCCCCACTTGAGGTCGAGGTTGATCACGGGGGCGCTGGCAAGGAACGACCCCGACTGGACAAGGAGGGTCTCGCCGCTCATCTGCAGCGCGGTGATGTCACCGGGGAGCGCCGGCGCCAGCGTGATCTCCCCCGGCCCCCCCTTCGACGTGAAGGTGTTCGCGAACAGCGTCTCGCCGCCGAGGACGGTCCGGGTGATCGCTCCCAGGACCCCGCCCTTCATGCCGGTGTCGATCTGGAGGTTGGAGGTCATGCTGACCATGGCGCCCGCCTCGGCCTGGATCGACTCCTCCGGCTCGAGACCGACGATCGCAAGCGAGTAGGACGGCTGGTAGCGTATGTCGATCTTCATGATGGGCCCCCCGGGCCGGCGTCCGGCACCATGCCCGCCGATCCCGCCTCATGATACGCTGACCGCTCCCCAGCCGTTGCAATCGACCCGGAATGGCGGTATCTTCACGGATGGAGGGTGTCAAGCCATGGACCCGCTGGACGAAAAAGAGGTCAAGGACAAGGTCCAGAAGATCCTCGATGAGATGATCAACCCGGGCATCGCCGGTCATGGGGGCTTCGTCGACCTGCTGGACGTCAAGGAGAACGTGGTCTACCTGCGCCTGGGCGGCGGCTGCCAGGGATGCGGCATGGTCAATGTCACCCTGAAGCAGGGGATCGAGGCCACGCTGAAGGACGAGATCCCGCAGATCGCCGGGGTCATCGACCAGACCGACCACGCGGGCGGCACGAACCCCTACTACCAGCCCTCGAAGTAACTCCGGACACGCGGCTTCGTCCCGGTCCCGCCGGCCCCCGAATACCATGCCCGACGAACCGCAGGCCTGTCCCGGCGCCACATCATTGAGGGAGGAGGGAGCAATCCTCCTTCTCTCGTGCTATGAGCTGGGCCACCAGCCGCTGTCGCTCGCCTCCCCCATGGGACTGCTCCGCGAGGCGGGGTACTCCCCCGCCACCCTCGACCTGGCCGTCGAACGGCTCGACCCGGAGCGGGTGGCGCGGGCCCGCCTTGTCGCGATTTCCGTGCCGATGCACACGGCGCTCCGGCTCGGCGCGAAGGCCGCGTCCCGGATCCGCTCGCTGAACCCCGGGTGCCACCTCTGTTTCTACGGCACGTACGCCACGCTCAACGCGGAGAACCTGATCGCGCGGGGCGCCTGCTCGACCGTCGGCGGCGAGTACGAGGAGCCGCTCCTCGATTTCGTGCAGACGCTGGAGCGCGGCGGCGGCACCGCGCCGCCTCACGGCGGGTGCGCCGGAGCCGGGCCGGGCCGGGCGGGATCCGGCGGCGCGGAGACGCGCAGCGCGCCCCGGATCGGCAAGATCCGCTTCGCGGTGCCGCGGCGCGACACCCTTCCGCCGCTCGACCAATACGCCCGGCTGGAGCACGCCGGCGTCACGCGTCTCGCCGGCGCGACCGAGGCCAGCCGCGGCTGCCTGCATCTCTGCCGCCACTGCCCGATCCCGCCCGTCTACGGCGGGCGCTTCTTCATCGTGCCCCGGGACATCGTGCTGGCCGACATCAGGAACCAGGTGGCGACCGGGGCGACCCACATCACGTTCGGAGACCCCGATTTCCTGAACGGGCCGGGGCACTCGATGGCGATCGTGAAGGCGATGCGCGCCGAGTTCCCCGCGCTGACCTTCGACATCACGGCGAAGATCGAGCATCTCCTCAAGCATCGGAATCTGCTGCCCGGCCTGGCCCGGCTCGGCTGCCTCTTCGTGGTCTCGGCCGTCGAGTCGCTCAGCGACCGGGTGCTGTCGATCCTCGACAAGGGGCACACGCGCGCCGACGTGTTCGAGGCCCTCCGGCTGACGCGCGGCGCCGGCGTCGCGCTTCGCCCGTCATTCGTTCCCTTCACGCCATGGGCGACACGCGAGGATTACCATTCCCTCCTTGAATTCGTCGAGCAGGAGGATCTTGTCGATGACCTCGACCCGATCCAGCTCGCCATCCGCCTCCTGGTCCCGCCGGGGTCCCTCCTGGCCGGTCATCACGAGATGCTGCCGCTGCTCGGCCCTCTCGACCCGGCGCGTTTCACCAATCTCTGGAGCCATCCCGATCCGCTCATGGATCGCCTGCAGCTCGACGTGAACGCTCTCGTGGAAGAGGCGGCGCACCGGCAAGAGGACCCGCATGAAACCTTCGGGCGGATCATGGCGCGGGCCGGGAGGCCCGGATTTCCCCCGGCGCGCCGCGACAAGGGCCGCCCGCCGCGGCTGACCGAGCCCTGGTTCTGCTGAGCGGAGCCCACCGAGGGTCAGTTGGACCCTCTGCGCCCGCCCGAGGCGGCGTTCTAGGGGTTGCGCCTGACAGGCTCCTAAGAGCCGTCGTCCTCGTGCTCGACGACGATGCCGGCGGAACCGTCCGGAAGGACCTGGAGGGTCTTCAGGAACTCGACGACCGCCGCCCGGTCGGCTTCAGCGAGGCCGAAATAGGCGTCCCGGGAGGCGCGGGCCTCGCCGCCGTGGAAGTCAATCGCCTCGGTCAGCGTGGTCAGGTCGCCGCGGTGGCCGTACGGCGTGGAATTCCCCGCATCCCACAGCTTGCGTGTCAGGAATTCCCGCTTCGGGCGGGGGGCCGGCGACTGCGTGAAGGTCGATGGATCGGCATTGCCTGCCAGCGTTCCCTGCGCGACCTGCTCGTTGGCGAAATGCGCGTACTCTGCGTCGTTCAGATCGTGGCGCTTGAGGTCCGTGAACGCCTGCACCACGGCCCGTCCGCCGGGAAGCCGCTGCAGACGGGGCGCCGGGCCCTCCCGCGTCAGATCAAAGGCGAACGGCCGCCCGACGTCCGACGGCCGGAGGTTCCCCGGCGGGCTGTAGGGGTTCGGCTCGGTGAAGACCGGGTCGTTCAGCACCATGGAGGCGACGTGACAGGACGCGCAGCCGACCGACGAGAAAAGGGCCTCGCCGCGCCGGGCCGCGGCCCGCCTTTTCGGGTGCGACGGCAGCAGCCGCCCCGGGATGTTGAGCGACGCCTGCCAGACGGTGACCGCGGTGATGTCCCCGACCGTCAGCTCATCCCGCACACCATCCAAGTCCGGGTCGGTTCCCGCTCCGAAACGCTCCACCGATTGCATGCCGTGATGATGGTTCATGGCGTTGTTCGTGAATTCCCTCAGGGAGACCACCGCCCCCTTCTGGTGGAACGGCTTCACGACCAGGTCCCAGTCGACACCGGCGATCCCCGACGGGTCGACGCGCCCGTCCGGGCGGACCGTGACCGATCCGAACGACACCCCCTTGGTGATCAAGGGCCGGCTCGCCGGCATCCCGGTCGCATGCGCCTCGGCGCGGGCCGTTTCGCGCGCGGCGATCAGGTCGGAGGTCATCTCGCGCGCCAACAGCTCGATGGTGCCGGAGCCCATCATCCCCAGCGTGTTCCGCTCGTCGCTGTCTTCCGGCCCCACGGAGAAGGTGACCGGGTCGCGCGCCTGCGCCAGCACGAAGACGTTCGACACGAATCCGCCGGCGCCACCCGCCCGGGGCAGGTTGTGGCAGTCGGCGCATGAGCTGGAATCCGGGGCGGAGGTGCGGATGAAGGCCGGCTGGCCGGGGGCCCGCGGCGCGCCGGCGCCGGTGGTGGCCGGCCGTCCCTGGCCGTCCAGCCGGTTGAAGGTATCGGCGAACAGCAGCCGGCCCTGGCGGAGAAGCGCCTTCAGC
The DNA here is from genome assembly GCA_031370485.1 of Acidobacteriota bacterium. Classification (GTDB taxonomy): domain Bacteria; phylum Acidobacteriota; class Polarisedimenticolia; order Gp22-AA2; family Gp22-AA2; genus JANMQK01. The sequence continues at coordinate 29,432 of JANMQK010000142.1, forward strand.
TTGATTTCCCCCGAATCGATGTCCGCCTGCTCGAGGTGCTGCTCGATCGTCGGACGCTCCCCGATGGTGACGTCCCTGGCCGCCCGCACCGTGGCGACCGGCCAGAGCAGGAGAAGGGCCAGTCCCGCAAGAATCACCGGACTCCACGAACGCCGAAGTCTCCTCTCCAACCCACCCTCCATTGTCCGATGCGAAGGCACCCTTCCTTCCGGCCATCCCGGGCCGGGGAAGGGGCGGTTTACCCGTCTGCTCGATGGACGAAACGCAATGGCGAGTAGGTACACTGTTCCCGGCGGGGTGTCAAGACGATTCTGGTGCGGACCGGCCGGATTCGGCCCGTCCGATGGTCAGTCGGCTCGCCCGGCGCGGGGGTCGGCGGGAAGTTCCGGGATCGGCACGAAGCACCTGGGCAGACGGCGCAGCAGTCCAAGGCCGACCACCAGC
>JANMQK010000094.1:0-15096 GCA_031370485.1 Acidobacteriota bacterium
GGCACGGAGCGCCCGCCCGGAGCCTCACAGTGCCTGCCGCAGCAGATCGCGGCCACCTGTCCGTAGGCCGGGCGAGGCAGCCCGTGACAGTTCGACCCGACGCAGCGGATGCTGACGTAGGCCGGCTCGGGCGGCGTTCAAACCAACCCGGTTCGATTCCGGTAACGGAGGGTAACGAAATGTCCAAATCTCTGGCGACTTTTTTCTTCGTGCTGTTCGTCGCGGTCCTCGCGGTCCTGCCCGCCTTCGCCGATGAGGGGCGCATTCCCATCTCCCGCCCTGGAACCGTCATCGGCGCGAACGGCAAGTACGTCGTCACCCGCCCGCTGTCCGGAGGCGGAGGGCCGATCGTCACGGTGGGTGCCCCAAACGTGGACATCGACCTCAATGGAATGGTGCTGACGAATCTCGGGGCCGCCTTTCCGATCATCTCCATCGGGGCCGGGGCGGACAACGTGACCATCCGCAACGGCACTCTCTCGTCGGGCTCGGTCGGGATCGAGGCCCTCGGGCCGACCCGCAAGGTCGACATCGAGGACGTCAGGATCCAGGACATGGTTACCGGGGCGGGGCAGGGAATCCACCTCGGCGACGTCCAGGAGGCGGCGGTCCGCCGGGTGGAGATCACGAACACGACCTCAGAGGGAATCCTCTGGAACGGTCCGACGATCCAAATCGGCTCGATCGAGAGCAACCTCGTCCGGAGAACGGGCAGCGGGATCATCATCACCCCGAACGGGGGCTACAACCTCGCCGTCCTGCACAACCAGATCGCTGACGCGGTCCCCTTCGGGGCCGGCGCGTTCCCGGGATACGGGATCGTGCTCAGCTCTTGCTTTGGCTCGCTCGTGTCGGAGAACATCGTCACGGTGGCCCGACAAGACGGGATCCTGCTGACGCTTTCCAGAGGGAACAAGGTCTACAACAACACCGTGTCCTTCTGCTATGGAAACGGCATCCATCTCGGTCAGATTGCCAACGGTAACCTCGTCCTGGACAACAACTCCCACTCCAACGGCATAGCGCAGCTGCCCATCGGCGGGTCCGGCCTCATGGTCGAAGGCTCGGAGAACATGATCCAGGGCAACGCGCTCAACTCCAACCTCGGCTTCGGCCTCCAGTTCTGCACCGTCAACACCTCCTGCAACAACACGTTCGGGCGGAACACGGCGCGGAACAACCAGGCACTCGTCGCGGGGCCTTGCGGGGCGTGCGCGGGGACGCCGGCGCTCTTCCCGCCGAACTCGTGCAACGTCTTCTGCGGGGGTGGGGGGTTCCTGAACAGCACGTTCGGCGACAACCTGATCCCCGGACCCCCCGTTTTTTGAGGGAGCGGGCCAAACCCGCAGAGGAGAACCAGGTGCGGTCAAATATCGGCGCGGGGCGCTGCGGATTCGAATTCAACAACGGCAATCGCCACGTGTTCCGCAACAATAGCCTGCGAAACAGCGCCGACGGGCTTTGCGGCGGGAGACTCGGCACGAACACGGACGGCGGAGAAACTATCCTATGACCATTCACACGAAATCCATCTCCATGCAGACCACGGCCGTGTCGAGGCGGCGCGCGCGGCGCTGTAGCGTGAGCCTGGCTGTCGCCGCGATCACGATGATTCTGGCTATCCCATCCCCCGCCTGGTGCACGAGCTACTTTCTCGCGACCGACGTGCCCGCCACCCTGGGAGGGACTGACTTCACCCCCGATCAGCTCCTGCGTAGCCAGAACGCCGCCTATGCGCTGGTGATCGCGCTTCCCGCGGGCACCGAGATCGCGGCACTCCAGCGGCGCCTCGACGGGTCGTGGCTCTTCTCTCCGTCCCATCCCGTCACCCTCGGCGGAACCGACTACCTCCCGATGGACATCGTGGCGTTCGATGGCGCGACTTTCTCGATGTATCAGAGCGGCGCCGCCGCGGGAATTCCCGCTTCCGCCCGGATCGATGCGCTTTTTCTCGAGGCCGGAGTCGTTCCGATTCTCTCCTTCGACGTTCCGGTCAACCTGGGCGGCACGGAGTACGGCCGTTCGGATCTCGTGCGTTTCATGGGCGGCGTGTTCTCCCTCGCCTGGAACGCGCAGGCGAATGGCGTGCCCGCCGACGCGAACCTCGTCGGGGCCGACCTCGACAGCGGCGGGAACCTCGTCGTCACCTTCGACGTGCCGACGAACCTGGGAGGGACCGACTACCTGCCCGGCCAGCTCGTGCGCTGGAACGGGACGATCTTCAGCATTCACTTCGTCGACCCCGCTTGGCCGGCCTACGGGCAGCTGCGGGACTTCAGCCTGGTGCCGGCCTCGGGAATCGTGCCGGACGGCGCCGGCGCGCCCGGAGTGCCCCTGACCGCTACTATCGCGGCGGGAAATCTCACGCTCTCGTGGGGCGGCTCGTGCGCCTCGGGCGACACCGATTACGAGGTCTACGAGGGGACGCTTGGAGGCTCCTTCTCCTATAACCACGCCTCGAAGTTCTGCTCGACGGCGGGGGCGACGACCAAGACCTTCGCGGCGCCGGCGGGCAGCCTCTACTACCTGGTCGTACCGCGCAACCCGCTGGGGGAAGGCTCGTACGGCCTCCGAACGGGCGGCACCGAGCGCCCGCAAGGGACGGCGGCCTGTCTGCCGCAGCAGGTCGCGGCCACCTGTCCCTAGGGAGGATCAGCCCGCTCGCGCGAAAGAGACACCCGATGCGATTTTCCGGTTGATCTCAGACTCCTTTGAGCGTATATGGGAGGGGCAGTCCAAGGAGACGCCCGTGCACCGCAACCCAAGGACAGCGAGCCTGAGTTCGATGACGGCTTCGGCGCACGTCCGGGCGATCCTTGCAACGTGTTGTCCCTGCTGTTGTTGTTGTCGGCCGAATCGGCCGACCGGCGGCAGCGGGGGTGGAGGCCTTGTAAGGTAATCGGGTAGCAAGCCCTCCAGGGATTAGGAAACCGAACCCACTGCCACTGGCAGTGGGTTTTTTGTTTTTCCGGCAGTCCTTATCGAAGCAGTTCATGTTCCGGGCGAGGCCCGCGGAAGAGGAGAGCAGGCGTGGAAGCCATCGTGCCAGTCACGGAGATCGAGCCCCAGATGCTACGCAGGTTGTCGGAGGGTTTCGAACATCTTTCCCCCCAGGACGTGCTGGCGTGGGGCCTCAAGCGGTACAAGGGGGAGATAACGCTCGCCTGCAGCTTCGGCGCCGAGGACGTGGCCCTGGTCGACATGATCTCCCGGATCGATCGCTCTGCCTCGATCTTCTATCTCGACACCGCCTACCTGTTCCCCGAGACCCTGGAGGTCCGCGAACGGATCGCCTCCCGCTACGGCATGCGCCCCGTGGCGGTGAAGCCCCCCGTGACCATCGCGCAGCAGGCGGCCCAGCATGGCCCCGATCTTTACGCGCGCAGGCCCGACCTCTGCTGCCACATCCGCAAGGTCGAGCCGCTCAAGGCGCACCTGGCGAAATACCGGGCATGGATCACGGGCATAAGGCGCGACCAGGCGCCAACGCGGGCCAACGCCGGGCTCGTCGAATGGGACGGGAACTTCAATCTGGTCAAGCTCAACCCGCTGGCGCGCTGGACGACCGGAGACGTCTGGTCCTACGTCCGCGCGAACGACGTGCCGTACAACACGTTGCACAACAAACACTACCCCAGCATCGGCTGCGTGCCCTGCACCCGGCCCGTGAGGCCCGGCGAGGACCCGCGCGCCGGCCGCTGGGCGAACTTTGCCAAGAAGGAGTGCGGGCTACACACGCCCGAGCCGGAGATCGAAAAGCGTCCGGCCGCCGAGCGTCCCGCGGCGGGGCCGGCGACGATCGTGCCGGTCCCGGCGGGGTAGCACCGAGCGCTCCGGGAGGAACCGATGGCGAGAGACGATGATGTGACGACACCCGACGACGGCATGGCAATGGGGGATGGCGGCGCGGCCGCCGCGACCATGGCGGCCACCGACGAAGAGGCCGCGCGCGTCCCGGCGCCGCGGCGCGCCTTCGCCTCGCCGAAAGACATCGAGGAATTCGTCACGACACTCGAGGCCTACGAGCGTGGCGAGATGACCCCCGACGAGTTCAGGGTCTACCGCCTGACGCGCGGCATCTACGGCCAGCGCCAGGACGACGTCCAGATGATTCGCGTCAAGATCCCGCAGGGAAACCTGAACGGCGACCAGCTGAGGGCACTGGCGGTGGTGGCGCGCGATTACTCGCGCGGCTTCGGCCACGTCACGACCCGCCAGAACCTCCAGTTCCACTTCGTCAAGATGGCGGTCGTGCCACGGGCGATGGAGGTCCTGGAGCAGGCCGGGCTGACGACGCGCGAGGCCTGCGGCAACACGGTCCGCAACATCACCGGCTGCCCGATGGCCGGGGTCTGCACGACCGAGCCGTTCGACGTGACCCCCTACGGCGAGGCGGTGACCCGCTTCTTCCTCAGGAACCCGATCTGCCAGGCGCTGCCGCGCAAGTTCAAGATTTCCTTCTCGGGCTGCCCCACCGACTGCGCCCTGGGCGCCATGCACGATATCGGTGTCATCGCGCGCGTCCGCGATGTGAATGGCGTGCGGGAGATTGGCTTCAAGGTGGTCATCGGCGGCGGGCTGTCGGTCTCCCCCCAGGATGCCTGGGTGCTCGACGAGTTCGTCCCCCCCGAACGACTGATTCCCCTGTGCGAGGCGGTGGTGCGGGTCTTCGACCGGACCGGCAACCGCAAGAACAAGGGGCAGGCCCGCATGAAATACGCCATCCGCAAGCTGGGCTGGGAGGCCTTCAAGGCGGAAATCGAGAAGGAAGCGCAGGGAATTCCGCCGACACGCGACCCCGAGATCGAGAAGTACCTCGAAGAGCCGCAGCCTGAGCGTCCCGAAGTCGCGGCGGATCTCCACGCCCGTATCGCCGCGGCCGGCAGCGAGGCATTCCGAGCCTGGGCGGCGTCAAACGCACGGCCGCAGCGGCAGCGCGGCTACTCGATGGCGTTCGTGACGCTGCCAAGAGGCGACATCACGGCGGAGCAGCTCGAAGGGGTCGCCGCCATCATCGAGCGGTACGGCAGCGGCGCGCTTCGCACGACGCAGGACCAGAACCTGCTCATCCGCTGGGTGCGCTCCGAAGATCTATTGACGATCCACTCACGCCTCATGGCAATCGGACTCGGGCAGGCGGAGGCGGGGCGGCTACTCGACCCGACCTCGTGCCCCGGGGCCGAGTCCTGCAAGATCGCCATCACCGGCTCGCGCGAGCTGGCGCTGGCGGTCAAGGAAATGCTGGTTGCCCAGGCGTCGAACGGCGGGCGGGACCTCGTCGCAGCGGCGGCCGACCTGCGCATCAAAGTCAGCGGCTGCCCCAACTCCTGCGGCCAGCACCATGTCGCCGGCCTCGGCTTCCAGGGGGCGGCGAAGAACGTCAACGGCCGTCTCGTTCCCGCCTACCAGATGTACATCGGCGGCAGCGTCGACGGCGCCGGAGCCCATTTCGGCCGCCGGTCGGTGAAGATCCCCGCGCGCCAGGTTCCCGAGGCGGTCACCCGGCTCCTTGCACTGTACCGTGACGAGCGCCAGCCCTCAGAACCGGCGCTGGCGTTTTTCAAGCGGGTCGATCCGCAGCGGGTCGAGTCGGCGCTCGCCGATCTCGCCGCCTTCAAGCCGGAGGACCTGCGCGAGGAGGATTACAGCGATCTCGGCTCGGCCGTGCCGTTCCAGCTCGAGGCCGGCGAGGGGGAGTGCGCTACCTGATGTCCTCTTTGCGCAGCGCCCCCGGCCATTGGATGAAGTCGCCGTTCGAAAAGACGATGTCGCAGTCGTAGGCGTCGGTCGGGCCGATCTTCCCCATGCCGTCCCATTTGCCGTCGGTCGCGAAGGAGAGCAGCACGTACCCGGTTCCCTCGCGGTCGATCTTGTACTGGATGGGGGCGCCCCACGCATCGTTGAGGTGCAGCCCCGCGAGGCTCGCGGGCGGCAGGCTTTGCTCGAGACAGGTCCGGGCCTGGGTGAAATCTCCGCCGCAGACCGGGTAGCGCCCTTCGTGCTCCTTCGCCCAGGCGTCGACCGCGAGACCCAGCCGCTTGAGATCGGTCATCGTGCGGCGGCGGTTCCCCTTCGCGAACGCTTCCCCCATCCCGAACGCGTCCGCCTGTTTTTGCGTCATCGAGGCCCCCATCACCCCGGTGAGCATCAGCATGCGGATGAAGGTCTTACTACCCGCGTCGTCGGCCGCGACCTTGCTGGCGACGAGCGCCTTGCCGCGATCGTCGGCCAGGATGCGCGTCACAATGTCGCCGGTCGCGCCTTCATCCTTGAGCAGCCGATCGAGGATGGCGGTCCTGTCGGCGGACGCCCCGACCAGCCGCTCGAGCACCTCCTGGCGCATGGCGGGATCGGCGACCAGCGCATCGAGAACGCTCTTGCGCACGCCGGCATCGCCCAGTTGAGTGACAGGATCCCGGGCGCACCCCCCCGTGATGAGGCCGCCGGCAAGGATGAGGGAAAGCAGGCAGCAACGTCGAGTCATGGTCACCTCCCGGCCGGCAGTCTAGCGCAGCGCGCGCGTTCCGCGGCGGCCTGATGGTATCCTCCCCCTCCATGGCGGTGCGATCGAAGGGCGGGGCGCGGGCCGGACGACCGCGCGTGCGGACGGGGCTGGAGATCCTGGCGGGGGAGCGGCCGAAGTGGCTGCGCGGCCGGCGCGTGGGGCTCTTGATGCACCCCGCCTCGGTCACGTCGCAATTCATTTCGGCGCGGGAGGTCGTCCGCGACCTCTGCGGCACCGGCCTTCGCGCCCTGTTCGGACCCCAGCACGGCATCGCGGGGGAGAAGCAGGACAATATGATCGAGTCGGGGCATGGCCTCGACCCCGAGCTCGGCATCCCCGTCCACAGCCTCTACTCGGAGACCCGCGCCCCGACGCGCGCCATGCTCGAGGGGCTCGACATCCTGCTGGTCGACCTGCAGGACGTCGGCACCCGTGTTTACACGTTCGAATGGACCACCGCCCTGGCGCTCGAATCGTGCGCCGAGGCTGGCTGCGAAGTCGTGGTCCTCGATCGGCCCAACCCGCTCGGGGGCAGCACGCTCGAAGGAAACCTGATCCGCCCCGGCTACACCTCCTTTGTCGGCCTCTCGCCCGTCCCGATGCGGCACGGCCTCACGCTCGGGGAGCTGGCGGCGCTGGTCAACGCCCGGCTCGGCGGCGGCGAGGCCGCGGCGGGCGCTTCGCGCTCGAGTGCCCCGCGCGCCGCCGGCCCTAAGCGCCGAAGGGACGGTGTCGGGTGGCGCTGTCCCGGGCGCGCCGCGCTGACCGTCGTGCCGATGGAGGGGTGGCGCCGGAAGATGTTGTTCCCCGACACCGGGCTGCCGTGGGTCCTCCCCTCGCCCAACATGCCGACCTTCGACACCTCGGTCGTCTATCCGGGGCAGGTCCTTCTGGAAGGAACGAACCTGTCGGAGGGGCGCGGGACGACGCGGCCGTTCGAGATCTTCGGAGCGCCCTGGATCGACAATGGGGCCGTGAGGCGGCGCTTCGAGAAGCGACGGCTGCCGGGCCTCGTCCTGCGCGATCATGCCTACGAGCCCACGTTCCACAAGTGGGCCAAGGAGGTCTGCCGAGGCTTCCAGATCCAGGTGACCGACGGCGCGTCCTACCGCCCCTACATCACGACGCTGGCCCTGCTTCAAGATGTCATCGCCGCGCACCGCGACCGCTTCGCCTGGAAGCAGCCCCCCTACGAGTACGTCACCGACAAGCCGCCGATCGACGTGCTGACCGGCGACCCCGAGGTGCGCGTAGCGATCGAGTCGGGGGCCGACCTGCGCGCCCTGGAGCGATCCTGGAAAAAAGAGATCGCGGCATTCGACAGGGAGGCCGGAAGAATCCGGCTCTACCCGGAGGCCTGACCATGACCCGCCCCGCTCCGCACCCCGTCTCCGCTCCGCAATCCATCCTGTATCTCTCGCGCGCCGACGTCGAAGCGGCGGCGGTGCCGATGGCCGACATTATCGAGAGGCTCGAGGCGGCGCTTCTCGAGCGGGGCATGGGCCGCGCCGAGATGCCGCCGAAACCGGGAATCCACCCGGGCGGCGAGGGCACCGACAACTTCATCCACGCCATGCCGGCCTGCATCCCCGCGCTTCGCTCCGCCGGGGTCAAGTGGGTGAGCGGCTTCCCCGGGAATCTGCAGAAGGGACTGCCCTACATCTCGGGATTGCTGATCCTGAACGAAATCACGACCGGTCTGCCCGTGGCGGTCATGGACGCCACCTGGATTACCGCGATGCGGACCGGCGCGGCGACGGCGGTCGCGGTCAAAAGGCTGGGCCGCAAGAACGCCGCGTCGCTCGGAATCCTCGGTTGCGGCGTGCAGGGGCGGACCAACCTCGAGGCGGTCCTCGCCGTCCTGCCGGCGCTCCGCGAAGTGCGCGCCTTCGACATCCACCCGGAAAGGACCGACCTCTACGTCGAAGATATGCGGGCGCGTCATCCGGGGCCGGCGTATGTCGCCGCGCGCGAAGCGAGACAGGCGGTCGAGGGGTGCGACATCGTGGTCACGGCCGGGCCGATCCGCGCCCGTCCCGAGCCCGCGATCGAGGCCTCCTGGTTCGCCGAGGGCGCGACCGCGGTCCCCCTCGACTACGACTCCTACTGGAAACCGGAGGCGCTTCGCCGCGCCGACCGCTTCTACACCGACGACACGGCGCAACTGCTCCACACGAAGGCGGGCGGAACCTACTTCCGCGACATCCCCGGGATCTATGCCGATCTCGGCGAGGTGATCGCCGGGAAGAAAGACGGCCGCCGCGACGAACGGGAGCGACTCGTCTGCATGAACCTGGGCCTGGCCCTCGAGGACATGGCGACCGCACCGCTGGTCCTCGAACGGGCCGCCGCGCGCGGCCTCGGCACGCGGCTGCCGCTCTGAGAAGTCCGGGCAGCCGTCCGGCCGCTCCCCCCATGCGAGCCGCCTCCCCTGATAACAGAGGCTCCTGAATCGATTCGCGGGTCCAAATCTCTGGACATGCCGGCGGGTTCGCGGTATATGGTGCCAACCAGTCCGAAGGCGGACCGCCCTTTCCCGGGGCCCGATGTGAGATCTGCCGTTGGAGGCGACCAGCCGTCGGGAGGCGTCGTGGAGGCCGGCATGAGCACTCGATCCTCCTTTCACAACCGGTTGTTTCGTTCCGCCTGGATGATTCTCGTCATTGCAGGGGCCGCGTATTCCGCCGCGACGGCGCAGGCAGATCTGTTCCCGAACGCCATATTCGAGGTCGGAACGGCGCCAGGACGCACGGTTAGCTGGGATTTCAACGGCGACGGGATCCTCGATCTCGCTGTGTCGAACTCAGGCTCCGCCGACATCTCGATCCTGCTCGGGGCCGGGGACGGCACCTTCGCGCCGGAACACCGGTATCCCGTCGGTGGCGCCCCGGGAAGCCTCAGGCTCGCTGACTTCGACGGGGACGGCCGCCCCGACCTGTCGGTCCTCATCGTTCTCCAGGATCCGGCTTTCCATACCGACGTCGTCGTCCTGCGGTCGCGAGGTGACGGGTCGTTCGCCCCCGCCATCGCCACCTCGACCGCCGCGCGCGCCCCGGGCCGCACGGCCGTCGGTGACTTCGACGGGGACGGCCTCGCCGACCTGGCGGTGCCGGATGCGGCCGTCAACGCGATCTTCGTCCTGCGCGGCGCCGGGGACGGAGGGTTCCTGATCGTGGGCCAGGTCCCCGCCGGCAGGGAACCGAACGCCGCGGCCGCGGGGGATTTCAACGGGGACGGTGTTGTCGACCTCGCCGTGTCGAATAACGCGTCTCTCGACGTTTCCATCCTGCTTGGCAATGGCGACGGCACCTTCCGTGCCGGGACACCCGTGAGCCCGCTGGCCAGAGGACCCCTGTTCGCGGCCGACCTCGACGATGACGGCCGGGACGACCTGGTGCTCCTCGACGGGTCGGTGCTCGTTTTTGCCGGACGGGGTGACGGCACCTTTGATCCGCCGGACTTTTACGAGGTCGGACGAGACCCGCGCAATCTCTCGCTTGGAGATCCCAATGGCGACGGCCGAACAGATTTGATCGTCTCCAATTCCGGCTCGGACGACGTGGCCGTGCTGCTCGGCCAGGCCGATGGGACATTCGCCCCCGCTCTCAGGATGGGCGTCGGGGACGGCCCTGGCACCGCCCTGACCGGGCTCTTCGACGGGGACTCCCGGGAGGATCTTGTCGTCGTCCTCGCAGGGTCCGACATCGCCTCCAACGCCGTGGCGCTCTTCTTCGGGAACGGCGACGGCACCTTCGGACCGCCGCCCCGCGACCTTGACGGGCTGAGACCGAACGACCTGGTCGTGGCCGATTTCAACGGCGATGGCGGGAGCGACGTCGCGACCGCGAACTCATCCTCCCACGACGTCTCCGTGGTGCTCGGCAGGGGGAACGGGACCTTCGGCCCCGAGGGGCGTTTCGCCGCGGGCGGCCGGCCCGTGGCGGTGACCGCCGGCGACTTCGATGGAGACGGTCTCATCGATCTGGCGGTGGGCGACTCCTTCTCGAGTTTCTTCCCCGACGGAGAGATCTCCGTGCTGCGAGGCCGGGGGGACGGGACCTTCGATCCGCGGTCGAGTCTCGCCGTCCTGGAGACCCCTTCCTCCCTCATCGCCGTCGATCTGGACGGCGACGGCCACCAGGACCTCGTGGTCGGCAGCGCGGCCTGGTGGTCGACGAACCTGTCGGTCCTCCGGGGTCGCGGCGACGGCACCTTCGCCGCCAGGATTGCCGTGGCCGCCGGTCCGATTCCGTCCTCCGTGGTTTCCGGCGACTTCAATCACGACGGACGGCCCGACCTGGCCGTGGCGAACGGCCTGGGCGGAGCGACACCCGCGGGAGTCAGGGTGCTCCTGGGACGCGGCGGGATGACCTTCGACCCGCCCCTCCTCGTCGCGGCGGCCGTGGACGCCCGGTCCCTGGCGATCGCCGACTACGACGGCGACGGGGAAATGGATCTGGCGGTCGCCGACACGGGGTCGATGCCGTTCGGCCTTGTCGCCGACCCCGGGCGGCTGACGATCCTGCTGGGACGCGGGGACGGCACCTTCGAATCGACGCCTCCCCTGCAGGCCGATCTCAATTCGTTCAGGGTCGTGACGGGAGACTTCAACGCCGACGGGGTCCCCGATGTCGCGGCGATCAACAGGTCGTACGACATCTCCGCGTACCTCGGAAGGGGTGACGGCACCTTCGGCCCCCGCGCGCGCTTCGCGGCCGCCGGGCCCGCGTTCGCGCTGGCGGTCGCGGATTTCAATCTCGACGGTCGGGACGATCTGGCCGCCGTGACGCGCGAGGGCATCTCCGTGCTGCCCGGCTGGCTTTCGGGGCCCGACGGGGACGGCGACGGGGTGCCGGACGTTTTCGACAACTGCAGGACCGTGTTCAACCCGGACCAGGGAAACTCCGACGGCGACGCCCTGGGTGACGCCTGCGACACCTGCGCGGACCCGTCCGATCCGGATGGCGACGGCGTGGGACAGGCGTGCGACAACTGCCCGCTGAACCCGAACCCGCTGCAGGCCGACCTGGACGGCGACGGTGTGGGGGATGCGTGTGACGTCTGTCCCGCGACCGCCGACCCCGGCCAAGCGGACGTCAACCACGACGGCTCCGGGGACGCCTGCCAGCCGAGCCTGCTGGTATCCGGGTTCCGGAAGATCGCGGGGGATGTGATCCAGCTCCTCGCTACGGCGCACGATCCGCAGGAAGAGCCGCTCAGCGGGAGCCTCGAGCTGATCGACCCGGGGACCGCTCCGGTCGATCTGCAGGACGCGCTGGCCACGAGCAACTGCGCCCTGGGATATCTGCCCGACGGAGTGGATGGCGAGGGGATCGGGTTCACCTACGGCGCGATCGGCGCGCCGTTCCTGTTTGACCTGGCGAGCGTTCTGGGCTGCAACGGTTCCTTCGAGACCGATTTCCTCCTCGCCCCGGGACCCTGCGCGGATCCCGGGTTGTCGTTCGACACCGTCCTGGATCTGTCATCAATCGATCTTCCGGCGCCCGTCTGCGCGCGCCGGGCGGGCGAGGAAAGCGGCGGCGCCACGCTCACCGTCCTGTCGTTCGACGAGCAATCGCTGCAGCTCATGGGGTCGCAGCCTCCCGTCTCGTTCCTCAAGGTCCTGTTCACCCAGGGGCTGCCCCATCGGACAAGCCTCCCGGGATTGACGGCCGGAGTGACCTACCACCTGGTTCTCACGGTGACCGACGGGAACACGCGTCCGGTAAGCGCCGGGACGGACATCCTGTACGACGGCGAGAGTCTGCTGATCATCAACAGCCCGCCGCGGGCGCGGATCGTGACCCCGGAGCCGGTCGAGTGCGACGGGCCCGACGGAGGTGGCGTGAGGCTCGACGGGAGCCTCTCCGAGGACCCGGACTCGACCCCCGGCGCGATCGGCGACATCACCTCCTACGACTGGTTCGAAGGCTTCGGCGGTCCGGCGCAGACCCTCCTGGGCGCGGGTCCGGTCCTGACCCTCAGGCTGCCGCTTGGGCCGCACGCGATCACGCTCCGAGTCACCGATACGCTCGGCGATTCGGACACGGCGGCGGCGAACGTCTTCGTGCTGGACACCCAGCCGCCCGTGCTGTCGCTTCCTGCCGGCATGACGGTGGACGCCACCATGCCGGCGGGAGCGCACGTGTCGTTCACGGTCACGGCGGCCGATCTCTGCGCGGGGGCGATCGTCCCGTCGTGCGCGCCGTCCCCGGCCAGCCTGTTCCCGGTCAACGCGCGCGGCCAGGTCTCCCTGGTCGCCTGTGAGGCCGACGATGGACGGGGAAACCGGGCCGCGGGCGGTTTCCCGGTGCACGTGGCGGGGGCGGTGGAGCAGATGGAAAACCTGGAGGTCCTGGTGGAGCACCTGGACCTGCCACACGGCCTGACGAAGGAACTCTCGAAGAAGATCGAGGAGGCCCTCGATCGGATTGCGAAGCACAAGGTCGAGAAGGCCTGCAGGAAGATGCAGGATTTCACCATGAAGGTGCTGGAGGAGTCGGACAAGAAACATCCACGCATACCCCCGGACGCGGCCGCGCGGCTGGAGGAAAGCGCCCGGCGGATCCGCGCCGTCCTGGGGTGCCTCTCGACTCCTGCGAAACTCCCCGATACCTCCGACGATCGCGATAGCCTGTAACCTGTATCGTTCAGGCATCGCGTAGAACGACCGGACGGCCGTCCTGGCTGACGGAAGGAGCAACCTTGGAGGAGACGCTGACACACTGGCTGTACGACCCGACCGTGGGGAAGATCGTGACGGCGTTCATCGCGCTCGCCGTTGTGTTCACCCTGATCCGGATCGGGCAACGCTCGATCGGCCGGTACGTCGAGGACACATCGACACGCTACCGGCTCAGGAAATCGCTCACGTTCCTCGGATACATCGCGGGCCTCGTCGTCCTGATGACCATCTACAGCGACCGGCTGGCGGGCTTGACTGTCGCCTTCGGGGTCGCCGGCGCCGGCATCGCCTTCGCGCTGCAGGAGGTCATCGCGAGCGCCGCGGGGTGGGTCGGCATCACCTTCGGCCGCTTTTACGCCACCGGCGATCGCGTCCAGCTGGGAGGGATCAAGGGGGATGTCATCGACATCGGCCTCCTGCGCACGACCATCATGGAAGTCGGGGAGTGGGTGCACGGCGACCTCTACAACGGGAGGATCGTCCGCGTCGCGAACAGCTTCATTTTCAAGGAACCGGTGTTCAACTACTCGGCGGACTTCCCGTTCCTCTGGGACGAGCTGACGCTTCCGGTGCGCTACGGTTCCGACTGGGAGTACACGCGGAGAATCCTCGACGGTGTGGTCAACGAGATCTGCAAGGACTACGCGGTGCAGTCGCGGGAGGCATGGAAGACCGCCGTGAACCGCTACCAGCTCGAGGAGGCCAAAATCGACCCGATGGTGACGCTGGCGGCGAACGACAACTGGATAGAGTTCACGGTGCGCTACATCGTCGACTATCGCAAGCGCCGCTTCGTCAAGGACCGCCTGTTCACCCGCTTTCTCGAGGAAGTTGACAAGTCGGAGAATCGCATCCGGCTCGCCTCCGCGACCTTCGAGCTGACGAACCTGCCGCGCCTCGACATCCAGTTCGCGGGCGGCAAGGGGGCCATCGATCCCAAGTACGTCCCCTGACGGGGTGGTCTCCGGCCTTGCGGCGGGCACTTCCTGGTGTATCTTTAGGCATCGGAAGTGAACATCGAGGGGCGGGAGGTTACTGCCATCATGAGCGTTTCGAAGACGACCGCCGCGAATGAGCCCGCGAGCGGGAAACTGATCGACCTGGCCGAGACCTGGAGCGCGCACAATTACCATCCCCTCCCTGTCGTCCTTAGCCGGGGGGAGGGGGTCTGGGTCTATGACCCCGAGGGACGCCGCTTCCTGGACATGCTGTCGGCCTATTCCGCGCTCAATCACGGCCATCGCCACCCGCGCATCGTGCAGGCCCTCAAGGAGCAGGCCGACCGGATCACCCTCACGTCGCGGGCGTTCCACAACGATTTGTTCGGCCCGTTCTGCGAGGCGCTCTGCCGGCTGGCGGGGCAGGAGATGGCCCTCCTGATGAACAGCGGCGCGGAGGCGGTCGAGACCGCCATCAAGACGGCGCGCAAGTGGGGCTACCGGGTCAAGAAGGTGAAGCCGGAGGCGGCCGAGATCATCGTCTGCGAGAACAACTTCCACGGCCGCACCACGACGGTCGTCGGTTTCTCGTCGGAAGCGCAATACCGCGAGGACTTCGGGCCGTTCACACCGGGGTTCCGGATGATCCCTTACAACGATCTCGCGGCGCTCGAAAAGGCGATCACGCCGGATACTGTCGCCTTCCTGGTCGAGCCGATCCAGGGGGAGGCCGGGATCCTGGTTCCCTCGGAGGGGTATCTCCGCGAGGCGGCGGCGATCTGCCGCCGGAACCGGGTCCTGTTCGTCGCGGACGAGATCCAGACCGGGTTCGGGCGGACCAGCCGGATGTTCTGTTGCGACCACGAGGGGGTGAAGCCCGATCTTCTCGTGGTCGGCAAGGCGCTGGGTGGCGGGCTGCTGCCGGTCTCCGGTGTCGTCGGCCCGCGCGAGAGCCTCGGGCTTTTCCG
>JANMQK010000216.1:0-2513 GCA_031370485.1 Acidobacteriota bacterium
CGGCACCGGGAAGATGGGTCCGGTCGTCGGAGAGCTGCGCCCGCTCTACCTGGACATCCTCCGCGGCCGGCGCAAGGAGTATCGTTCCTGGTGCACCCCAGTCTATGCCGGCATGGCGGGCAAGGCCGCAACGCCGCGCGCCGATGTGGCGGTGGGCAAGGAGAAGGGGCAGCCCGCCGGCGCCGCCCGCGGTGCGACGGCGCGTCCGACCGGGCGTTGAGCCGCTGGCCCATCGGGTTCCAGGAGGTTCTGGCCGCCCGCGACAGGATCAGGCCCTTTCTTGTCCCCACCCCCCTGCGGGCGTACGCAGAATTGGACGAGGCCGTCGGTCACGGCGTCCGTGTCCTGGTCAAACACGAAAACCACAACCCCACCAACGCGTTCAAGGTCCGCAACGCGTTCTCCGTGCTGACGGCGCTTCCGGAGGACGCGAGGCGCCGCGGGATCGTCGCCGCCACGCGCGGCAACCACGGCCTGGGGCTCGCCTGGGCGGGGCGCAGGCTCGGCGTTCCCGTCACCGTCTGCG
The DNA here is from genome assembly GCA_031370485.1 of Acidobacteriota bacterium. Lineage (GTDB taxonomy): Bacteria > Acidobacteriota > Polarisedimenticolia > Gp22-AA2 > Gp22-AA2 > JANMQK01. The sequence goes on from JANMQK010000216.1 coordinate 527, forward strand.
TTCCGGTGGGGAACAACCCGGAGAAGAACCAGGCGATACGCGGGCTGGGCTGCACCCTGGTTGAGCACGGCGCGGACTACGACGAAGCCGTGGAGGCCGCGGTCCAACTTGTCCGCGAGCGGGGGCTGCACATGGTCCACTCGACGGAGGATCCGCTAGTCCTGGCCGGGGCTGGGACAATCGCTCTCGAAATCCTCGAGGAACAGCCTGGTCTCGACGCCCTGGTGCTCGGCGTGGGGGGCGGATCGCAGGCGGTCGGCGCCCTGACGGTCGCCCGAGAGATGCGGCCGGGGCTCAAGGTGTTCGGCGTCCAGGCGGCGGGCGCTTCGGCGATCCACGATTCATGGCATGCCCGGAAGCCGGTCGCCGGCGCCAGGGCCGAGACCTTCGCGGACGGCCTGGCGACCCGCGGAGTGTACGGGATGACCTTCGAGCCGCTGCTTCAGGGGCTCGCGGGCTTCGTGACCGTCACGGATCGCGAGATCGCCGCGGCGGTGCGGGTCCTCCTCATGACGACCCACAACCTCGTCGAGGGAGCGGGCGCTGCCGGGCTCGCGGGGCTCCTCAAACTCCGGGAGGCCCTGGCCGGGGCCACGGTCGCCATCGTGCTGAGCGGGTCCAATATCGACGCCCTTACCCTCCGCCGGGTGGTGACCGGGGAGATCTGATCGCGTCAGGTCAGCGGCGCTCTGCCTCGGCGTAGGCGAGGGCGAACCAGAGCGCGGCGTCGGGGCGGCGTTGCCAGGCGCGCAGCGACGCGAGTCCGGCCTTGCACGAGGCGGCGTCGAGAAGCCCGCCTGAGAGGATCGCATCGCGGGCCCCTTCCAGTATCCTCGCGAGGTTCGACGTCAGCGCCGCGAACTTCGGGGATCCGGCGCACGCGCCGAAGAAAATCCAGGTGTTGCGTTTTGGGACCGCCCCGGCCTGGTGAAGCAGCGCGACCAGCCGCCTCCCGATGTAGGGGTCGTTGCCGTTGCGGTCATAGGTGCGGATGTAGGCCTGCCAGACGGGCATCAGTCCCGGCGGCTCGGGCCAGAGGCGCAGAAGGTCATGATCATCGTCCTGCAGGACGATGCGTCCCCCGGGGCGGACCGCGCGGACGAGAGCGCGCACCACGGCGAGCGGGTCCGGCACGTGCTCGAGAAGAAACCGCGCGTGCGCCAGGTCGAATCCTCCCCACTCGCGTTTCCTGAGCGGCGGGGCGAGCGCGTCGCCGCGACGGATCTTGACCCGGCGGCCGAACCCTGACTCGCTGACAAGACGCTGTGCCGCCCGTATCTGCGCCGAATCCCGTTCCAGGCCCAGGACCCGCCCCGCCGGTCCCGCGGCGCGCGCCATGGCCACGGTCAACTGGCCGGGGCCGCAACCGAGATCGAGGATCCGCTCCCCGCCCCGGAGATCGATTTCGCGCAGCGCCTCGGTGTTCAGCAGATCATTCAGCCGGGCAAGACGCCGCTGCTCGACCGGTGCGGTGCCGTGGATGTAGCGCGAAACAGGTCGGACCATGGGCGGATTATGCACAGGAGCGCGGCCGGCTCCAAGGATCGTGTCAGCGGGGGCCGGCGGGGTCGGAGAATCCGGCGAGCGCCGAGTCGAGAAGACGGTCGAACGCCTGCGGCGCCTCGAACATCGGGAAATGCCCCACGCCGGGGATCACGTCGGCTTCGAATCCGGGCGCGTACTTGCGGTTGATCTCGACCCGTGTCGTGAGGATGCTTCCGTTGATCGCATGGATCGGCGCCTTCACCCCGCGCAGAGCCGGCAGGACGTCGAAATCGTACAGCCCCTGCATCGCGCCCAGGGCGATCTCGGGCGGCGCGTTTCCCATGCCCGAGGCGATCCGCTCGACCAGGAGCGGATCGGCCCCCTTCGGCATGATCCCGCGGACCAATTCGTGCACCGATCCCCTGAAATCCTTCCTGAGTCCCTCGAGAAACGCGCGGAAGCCGGCGGGATCCCATTTGGACTCGACGTTCTGCAGCGTATC